>DATLHE010000131.1:0-18078 GCA_035540335.1 Thermomicrobiales bacterium
CGCGCCGGCGCCGTCATGTACAGCGTCCCGTCCGGGCCGAACGCCAGCGCGTTCATCCGGTCGGTCCCGAGCTGCTCCGCCCACGACGGCACCGCGATCTCCCGCACGAACTCGCCCTCCGGCGTGAAGACGCTGATCCGCCCGTTGCCGGAGTCAGCGACGTAGAGGTTCCTGTCCGGCCCCATGGCGAGTCCGGTCGGCTCCTGGAGCTTCCCGGGCTCGGTGCCGAAGCCGCCGAACGCCCGCAGGAAGGTGCCGTCCTTGCCGAAGACCTGGACCCGCTCGTTGCCGGTGTCCGTGACGTAGATCTCGTTCTCCGTCACCACCAGCCCCCGCGGGCCGAAGAAGAGGCCAGGATTGAGCGTCGGGTCCGGCGAATCGGCGTTGTCCGTCAGCGCGCCCCGCTGGCCGAGCTGGCGCACGAGCTTGCCATCCTTGTCGAGCACGACCACGATGTGGTTCCACGTATCCGCCACGTAGACGAGCCCATCGTCGCCGGCGACGATCGACGAGGCTCCCTGCCCGTTCTGGTACGCGAAAGCCACGTTCGGGTCGCTGCGCGAGTCCCAGACGCCGATGAAGGTGCCGTCCCTGCCGAACCGCTCGACGCGCGAGTTCCCGGCGTCCATGACGTAGATCACCTGCCCGTCCGGCGAGAGCGCGATGCCCGACGGTGACGAGAGCTGCCCCAGGCCGGAGCCCGGCCCAGGGGAGTTCTGCGTGAACAGGTCGAATGGCCCGAGGTTCGGGTTGATCTGGTTGCTCACCCGGAACGAGTACCCGACCGACAGCGGCGCTGGCGCCTGCTTCGAGTCAAGCTCGCGGAACAGCAGGAAGCGCAGGTCGGAGTACCACTCGCTCGGCGAAAACATGTTGCCGAAGATGTCGCCGGCGTCCAGCTTCGTGTACGCCGTCGGTGCCCGGTTCAGCCAGCTCTTCTGCTGGATCACGAAACCGGCGTTCTCCATACCCTCCGGCGACGCCGCGATCACGACGTCGGTGCCCTCTGTCCATCCCGCCGGCCCGGTCACGCGCACGTTCGGGAAGTCGCGGAAGTACCAGACGAACGGCCACTCCACCTCCGGCGAGACGGCGATGGAAAGCCCGTAGCTGCCGGTGTTGTCGATGTTCGTCATGCGGTCGATGCTCAGGTCCCGCGACAGCCGGTAGACTTGGTTGACGAAGGCGTGCGTGCCCTGCGTCGGCACTTCCTCCGCCAGCATCTCCGTGCCATCGTCGGCTCGGCTCAGCGCCAGCAGCGTCGTCGTGCGGAACGTGAACAGCCCGAGCAGCAGCGCCACCACGAGCAGCGCCGCGATGCCGACGTCGCGCAGCCCGAACCGGTCCGTCAGCTGCGACCAAATCAGGTATGCCAGCGGGATGAGGACCACCACCAGCACGAAGAGCACCTGGACCAGCGCCGGCCACCCGCTGCGGTCGACACTCGAGACGTCGTTGGAGCGGGCGACGATCACGATCGTCGCCATCAGGCCGATCACGATGCCCAGCAGCGCCAACGGCACCAGCCCGGCCGGCGTCGTCCACAGCCGTGACCACGGGATGCGCTCGAAGACGTGGCCGAGCCCAAGCCCGCCGAGCAGCACCAGCGGCAGCACAACGATCACCGCATGCTCGCTCTGCCGGCCCGAGGCGAAGCTCTGGAGGACCAGCGCGGCGAGGAACCACACGCCGAAGGCGGTCGGGCGCAGCGTCGGCCCGACGCCCTCATTGGGACCGGTCGTGACCGCAACGATCGCGAACACGACCGCGAGGATCTCGTAGAGCAGGATGGCATAGAAGAAGAACGACTGCGGCGTCGAGCTGGACTGCGTGCCCATCATCCGGCCCCAGTCCGCGAACGTCGACAGCAGGCCCTCGAGTGCCGTGACGTCCGAGAACGCGCGGGTGAAGAGCACGAGGACGCCGGCGACCAGTCCACCCCCGAGGAAGAGCTGGTTGGTGACGGAGCGGCCATGTCGCGCCATCGCCTCACGCACCGCTCCGGCGTCGTCCACGCCGTCCGTGATCGCGCCGATCGCCAGGCCAAGGCCGAGCGCGATCAGCGCCGTCACCCCGGCCGGCCCGGAGGCCAGCGCGCCGGCGATGCCAAACCCGGCGACGGCGCTCCACGTCACGCTCGCGCCCGTGCTCCCCGCGTGCCCGGCCCGCAACAGCGCCACGAACACGAGCAGCGAGGAGAAGGCCGCGGCGATCGCGGGATCGACCGTGCGCGAGGCGTAGACCAGCGTCGGCGAGATCGCGACGAGCGACACCATCGCCACCATCATCATGCGCGAGACGAACGGGCGCAGCGCGAGCACCAGTAGCACGATGCCGATCCCGAAGATGGCCGGCCCAAAGCGGGCGACGGCGTCCGTGACGCCGAACATGAAGAACGAGAGAGCCTCGACCAGCAGGAAGAGCGGCGCGACGGTCGGCACCTCCTGGCCGGCGGGCAGCGGCCGCCCATGGAAGAGCGACCAGGCATCGTAGGCCCAGCTTGCCTCGCGCTGGCCCAACACATAGGTGTCGAGCTGCACCAGGCGCAGCAGTGCGGCGACGAGCACCGCGATCGCCGTCAGGGCGCCCGCCCAGCCGAGCGCGCCGACGGCGACGCCACGGTGCAGGAGGTCCGTGGGCGGTGCCTCCGCGCCGATCGGCTCGTGGGCGATGGCATGGCGATTGTCGGGAGTTCCGGCCGCGTCACGTGCGGTCACTTCGAGCATCCTCCTGTGTGGCGCGGCTGCACGCGAAACGCCAAACCGGGCGGCCATCGTCGCGGAGGACTTGGCGTAGCCAATGTCGTCCGCGAACTGTCTGGCGCGTCCCTGTTCTGGCGCTCCACGCTAATCACCGTAGCGAACATCGTTGTAGTAGGGCAGCATGTCATTGCGGACATAGATCTTCACGCGATAGGGGTTCAGCCCGTCCGGCAATTCCCGGAACAGCAACAGCCGGAAGAGGCGCTGCTGCCCCTCCGGATGCGACAGCGTCAGGAAGCTGTCGAGCACCGACCGCGCGATGTCGCTGATGCCGTGCGGCTGCGTCGCCGTCAGCCACGCCGAGCGGCCGACCGGGATCTCCGGCGCGATCGCGAACTCCCGGTAGATCGACTGCTCCGGCTCGTGCCAGCGCAGCACGTAGGTTTGCGAGGTGTAGCCCTCGATCTCGTCCGGCAGCGTACAGGCGCGCGAACCGTCCCACGGCGCCGGCACGCCGATGATCACCGGCGCCATGCTGGCGGGATCGTTCGTGAGCGTGCTCGACATCTGGCGGTTCGGGAAGTCGCGCAGGTACCAGTTCAGCGGCCACTGCGAGCAGCTGTCGTACATGATCTGCATGCTACGGTCGCCGTAGACCAGCTCCGACATCTGCGCCAGATCGTGCGTCACCTGTGTGATGTCCGGCGAGGTCGTGTTGTAGATCAGCGTGTCCTTGGCGGTATCGCCCTCGAGGAACGACAGGCGGAAGCCTTGGTGGACCTGGAAGAGGCTGAAGACCACGAAGGTCGCGGTCAGCGTCGCGTAGGCGGTACGACGCAGGCCGATGAGCCACACCGCCGCGACGATCAGCGCCAGCGCGGCTAGCGGCGGCACGGCGAGCATCCACCAGTCGTCGAGCGCCCAGCGCGGGATCTCGCGCTGCCACGACGTCGTCGAGAGCTGGGTCCACTGGCCGTACGTGAAGTGCGCCGCGATCAGGTACCACGAGCCCGCCAGCACCAGCAGCGCGCCGAAGAGCGTGCCCATCCCGACGCGTGGCAGCCGGGCGCGATGCGTCCGCAGCCACGCCACCGCCCCCTCGACGATCTCGTCGATCAGTGCCGCGCCGACCAGGATCGCCGGCAGCGCGATGTGCATGATCAGCCACGGCATCTTCTCGCCGGCCCACGAGAGCACCAGGAACAGGAAGCCGAACCAGACGACGTTGAAGACGTTGAACAGCAGGTTCGGCCCGGGATCGCCGCCGAACATCGCCCGCAGCAGGCGCACGCCGACCACCACCGAGCCGCTGACGCCGAAGAAGATCGCCAGCCACTCGTACTGCGCTCCCTCGGTGATGAAGTAGAACCACGGCTGCTCGCCGCGCTGGACACCCTGCTGCCCGAGCCAGTAGAGAAGGGTGCCGTCTGGCGCGTACGTCGCCGTCGCGATCCCGCGCATGTTCGTGAAGAGCGTCGTGAACAGCGCGAGGAAGATCGCCACGGCGACGATCACCCCGGCTCCGAGGCCTACCGGATCGCGCAGCACGTGGTAGACGCCGTACTCGACGGTATTCGGCTTCGCGCCACCGAAGATTGCCTCGATGTAACCGCGCTCATCGACCCGGTCGGCGACGTGGTGACGCATGACGACGACGCACGAGACGACGAAGAGGATGCCCACCGCCAGCATCCCGAGCACCAGCGGATGCGTCAGCAAGTGCTCGTAGTAGGTGCGCGTCGCCTCCGCCGTCGGGTTCTGCCACGGGATCGCCGGCAGCGGCCGGACATCGACGATCCGGGTGAGCGCGATGACGCCGAGCGCGGCGGCGCCCGCCGCGAGATGCAGCGGGATCAGCGGCCGCAGCCGGCCCCACTGCAGCGCGCCCCAGAGCACGATGACGAAGCCGAGCACGATCGCGAAGACGATCTCGTGGTTGGTCAGCAGGAATGCGAGCGAGGCAAACGCGGTGATCATCCAGCGGCGCTGCGGCCGTTCCAGGTAGCGGAAGATCGCGATCGCCAGCAGGAGGCTGCCGGCCGCCGTATACGGGTCATGCCGGATGTAGCGCGTGTAGTAGAGGAATGCCGGCGAGATGAGCAGCATGAAGCCGGCGGCCAGCGCGCCCCATGGACCGAGGAAGCGCCGCCCGCGCAGCAGCCACGGTAGCCAGACGATCGCCACGCCGAACGCGGCCGGCAGGTAGCGGCTCGTCGCATCCGAGACGCCGAAGAGCTGGTAGATCAGCGCGTTGGCGTGAAAGAGGAAGGGCCCGTGCATCAGCGGATTGTGCTGATAGGGCATCTCGCCGGTCGAGAAGCGCCATGAGTAGTACGCGTGCAGCGACTCGTCGTGGTGCAGCGCCCGGTAGCCCAGGTCCCAGAAGCGCGTCGCGATCGCCGCCGCGATCAGCAGCGCCCAGAGCAGGTGCTCGACCGTGATCGCCGGCAGGGCGGGGATCGCTTGCCGCACCGCCCGGAACGGCGCCGCGGGCGATGGCGCAGGCTCCAGCGTGGCGGCCGGAGCGGATACAGGAGCCGTTGGTGCCTCAGGGGGTGCGATCCGCCGTCTGTTCAGGGCGCGATCCGTTTCGTGTTGCGTCACAAACGGTCTCCACGTTAGCCGATGTCTACAAGATCCAAATGGCGAGTGTGGCCGCGCATAGCGTACCAAAAGCACAGAATACGACGGTCGGCCATCCGGCGGCGACCCTTCGGTTCATTCCCCTCCTGCAAACGAATCCGCGGCAACAAAGGTTTCGTGCGGCGGACCTGCGCGTGACGCTCGATCACCGGGTACGCTATATAAGGAGACATTGTTGTCTCGACCACACCAGCCCCGTTGAGGAGAGCCCGATGACCGACCATGATCATTCGCACGACCCCAGTCACGACCACCAGCACGGCGAGCCGCTCGTCGAGGAGCAGTCGCAGATCGCGCGCGAGATCGGCGAGGAGCTGACGGATGCGTTCGTCGCCTACGTCCGTGGCGATGTCGCGTTCGACGATCTCGTCTTCGGCGTCTTCGACGCGCTGAACGATCTCCATGTCATCGCCAGCGGCGAGTATGAGCTGGAGGAGATGGAGAATGACGAGGACCAGGAAGAGGACGACGCGTAGGCTCCGCGCCGCTATTCCTGCCTAACCTGCCCCCGGAACCGGACCACAACGACGACCATGGGTGACGACCGCTCGCATACAGTGAAGAGCGTCCAGAAACGCGTCATCATCGCCACGCTCGCGCTGGCGGTGGTCGTGCTGCTGATCGGCGCGCCGCTCGTCATCGATGGCGACCTCCGCCTCAACGTCGCCCACCGGTTGCACCTCGCGCCCGGGTGGGATGCGGAGCAGATCGCCTCCGCGGATGACGGCGTCACGCTCGTCGTACTGCCGCTCGAACCCGTGGAGGGTATGCTCAAGGACCGGTATCGCTACAAGGCGCAATACCTGGCCCGGCCCGCGGGCGACGACATGGTGCTGTCCGAGATCGGCAGCGATCGCACGCTCAATCTCTCTCTCCGCGACTTCGACTTCGTTGCCGCCGACCCCGACGGGGCCCATGTGCTCTTCCGGGGGAGCAACGCCCAGGGCACGGCGACCGCCGTGCTCGTCGACGTCGCCGCGAACTCGGCATCGACACTGCCGGCGGGCCAGACCGCGCCCGACCTGCCAGGCGATTGGGCGACACCCGTCTGGGACAAGACCACCGGACGCTGCGACCGCTTCTCGGTCACCGGCCGGTATATTGCCTGCTTCAACCGCGCCGACCTCGCGAGCTACCTCGCCGGCGACTGGCAGATCGACATCCAGGTCACCGGCGACTTCCGGCGATCGAAGCCCGCATATCGCGGGGCCGGGTTCCTGCCGATCGTCGGCTGGGCAAGCGACGACAGCGCGCTCTACCTGCAGAACGAGAAGGGAATCTGGCGGGTACCCAGGCCCGCCGATCTGTGAACCCGGGGAGTGATTTCGACCTCCAAAGATTTGTGCAAACGTTCACAAAGGCGGCGCCCCGAAATGCTCCCGCGCGTAGTAGGATGAGGGCAACGGACCATGACGGTCCATGAGTTGCCCACCGGATTGGCAGGTCGATCCAGCGCACCTCTCGTCTTCGCCGCTGCCCGTTCGACCCGCCGCACGTCGACCTGCCGACACACCGCCGACGCCCTGCATCCGGACTGACCCATCTCCCGAGATTGACCGTGAAACTGCTTGTTGTGCTCCTGCCCATCGTCATTGCGCTCACGTGGGCCCGGCTGATTCGCCCTGGCGCGAATCGTCTCGAGGGCACCACCCTGAACGTCGTGCGCATGCCGTTGCTGGCCCGAATGCGGATGCACGCCTTGCCGTCGCTGGTCGCGCTGGCGCTCGGGCTCACCCTCGCGGCCGCCGGCATCATGTCCTGGTGGCTGATGCTGCTGCCGGTCGTGTCGATGATCCTGATGATGGCGTTACCGGTCAACTACACGCTGACCGACCAGGGAATCCGCCTGGGGCACGCGGCGTTCCGGCGCTGGACCGAGTTCGGCGGCGTCCGCCGCGCGCCGGGCGGCGCCCGGCTGCAGTCGGTCTCCGGCACTCGCGGCATGCATATCTGGCTCTCCCGCTCTCGCGGCGACGACGAGTTCCTGCAGGTGATCCGAACGCTGATCAAGAACGCCTACAAGGGCAAGACCGGCGTGGTCGTCTTCCCCGGCTCGCGCTATACGCCGCCGACGATCAACGCGGCGCCGGATACGCACATGCACGGCATCTCCGCCTTCCGCCGCGATCCCCTGTCGTAGCAACATCCCGTCGCAACGAGCGCGCCCCGGTCGAATATAGCCGGGGCGCGCTCGTGGACCGTTGGCAACCGCGTCGTGGGACTACTGCTCGACAAGATCCAGCGCCAGCAGCGCGGCGTTGACGATCTGGTCGGCGTCAATGCCCATCGTACGGTAGAGATCCCGCCGCGCGCCCGACTGGCCGAATTCGTCAACGCCGAGCGGCACCACGGGCACGCCCCAGACGCTGCCGAGGAACGCCAGCGAGTGCGACGCGCCGTCCTGCACCGTCACGATCGGGGCACGGCGTTCAGCGCGCGGGATGAGCGTCTCGAGATGACCGAGGTCCAGGTCGGCGTAGGCGTTGGCGAGCTGCGCCTTCCGCGCCCGGCGGACCGCCGCGTAGAGCTGGTGCGCGCTTGTCACGTTGATGACGTTGGCGGCCACGCCTTCCTCGTGCAGCCGCCGCGCCGCCTCGACCGCCTCCGGCACCATGATGCCGCCGGCGGCGATCTGGACCGTGTACCGCGCCTCGAGCGCCGGGGCCGCGGACTCGCGGTCGATCAGCCGGTAGCCGCCGGCCAGGACCTGCCGCCGCAGTGCGTCCTCGCCGATGCGGGCGAGGGCGTCCTCCATCAGCGACTGGTCGATCGGCTTCGTGGAGAGCCGCAGGTAGGTCGAGAGACCGTGGTCGACGTCGCAGCACTGGCGCACCGCCTCCAGCAGCACCCAGTCGACCTCCTTGCCGAAGGCCGGCTCGTAGAAGAGGAGGTTCGGCAGCTCGATGCCGAGCGAGGGCGTCACCGCGCTCTGGTGCGCGCCGCCCTCCGGGCTGAGGGAGACGCCCGCCGGCGTGCCGGCGAAGATCATCCGTGAGTGGATGTAGAGGCTGTAGATGAGCGCATCGAGGCCGCGGCAGACGAAGGGGTCGTAGACGGTCCCGATCGGGATCAACGGCTGCCCGGTGAGCTCCTCGGCGAGGCCAAACTGGCCGAGCGCCATGAAGAGGTTCATCTCGGAGATGCCGAGCTCGATGTGCTGCCCCTGCGGCGACGGCTCCCACTTGAGCATCCGCTGCCCGGCCGGCTCGTAGTCCTTCTGCTGCTCCAGCGCGAAGACGCCGGCCTTGTTGATCCAGCCGCCAAGGTGGGTCGACGTCGCGACGTCGGGCGACATCGTCACCAGCCGCTCACCGACCTCGGGCAGCTCCCCGAGCCGGATCACCGCGCGCCCGAAGGCCTCCTGCGTCGAGGTTTTCGCCGGGTGACGCACCTCGATCGCGACCGGCACCGCCTCCGGCGCGATGTGCACGATCTCCTGCGTGCGCTCCAGCCGCTTGCCGGCGCCCGCGCACCACGTGCCCGCCGGGGTATCGGCCGGGAAGCGGCTCCAGATCTCGTCCTCCGCGATGCCCATCGCCGCGCGCACCTGGTCCATCTGCGGTTGCGTGAGCAGCTGGGAGTGGTTCAGCGGGTCGCCGGCCATCGGCAGGCCCCAGCCCTTCACCGTGTAGGCGAAGATCACCACCGGGCCATCGGTCACCCGGTCCGCGGCGTTGAGGACCTGGATCAGCTTCGGCAGGTCATGGCCGCCGAGGTTGGCGACCAGCGTCTGCAGCTTGTCATCGGCGACGTCCTTGACCGCGGCAAGGATGTCGCTGTGCTTCTGGCGATCGGCGACGTCGGCAAGGCGGCGGCGCAGCTCCGCGCCGTCCGCGACGCGAATGAGGGCCTGGTACTCCTCGTTCGACATCTCATCGATGCGCTCGCGCAACGCCGCGCCGCGCGGGCCGGCCATCGCGGCCTCGAGCGACGTGCCGTACTTCGCCTCCAGCACCGTCCAGCCGGCCCCGGCGAAGAGGCGCTTGAGGCGGGCGGCCTTGATGCCGGGGATGACCCGGTCGAGGCTCTGGCGGTTGAGATCGACGATCCAGATGACGTTGCCGAGCCCCTGGACCGCCTCCTCGGCGACCGTCTCCCAGACGTTGCCCTCGTCGAGCTCGGCGTCGCCCATCAGCGCGATGAAGCGGCCGGACGTCACGGCGCCAAAGTGCTCCTCGGCGTAGCGGCTGGCGAGCGCCGCGAAGACCGGCGCGACCGCGCCGAGGCCAACCGAGCCGGTAGAGAAGTCGACCGGATCCGGGTCCTTGGTGCGCGAGGGGTACGACTGCAGGCCGCCGAACTCGCGCAGGGTGGTCAGGTAGCGCTCGTCGAGCCGGCCCAGCAGGTACTGCGCGGCGTGGAAGGCGGGGGAGGCATGGGGCTTGATCGAGACGCGGTCGCCCGCGCGCAGGAAGTGAAAATAGAGCGCGGTGAGGATCGTCACGACCGAGGCGGAGCTGGCCTGGTGACCGCCGACCTTCGTCGGCTTGTCGGGGTTCTCGCGCACATTGTTGGCGTGGTGGATGACCTGAGTCGAGAGCCAGAGCACGCGGCGCTCGATCTCCTGCAGGATCGCGATCTCGTCCGGGCCGAGCCCGATCCCCTCGTCCTCATGGCGCGGCGGCGCCTGTCGCAATGTCACCATCGAACCGTGATCTCCTCTGGAATCGCGGTCCCCGACGACTAGGGCGCCGTCGCGGGCTCGACCTCGTCAATCAACCAGACCCCATCGCTGTCGACCAGGACCAGCGTGTCGTGCCAGGTGCGCACGCCGGACGTGAACGTCGCCCGCACCCGCACGCGACCGTCGGGGAGCGGCTCAACCGCCTCCGCGGACGTCAGCGCGAGCGGCTCGCCCTGCACCGGTGTTGTGGTGTCAAGCATACGCTCGAACGCCGGCAGATAGTGCGCCTGGGGGTCGGCGAATTGCTCCGCCAGCCACCGCGGGCTGAAGACGGCGTAGACGAGCACGGGATCGCCGGTGTTTACGCAGGCGACGATCTGCTCGAGCGCGGCCGTGATCTCTTCATTGCCGACCGTGCCCGATGGCCCTTGCGGGGTGGCGGCCGTGATGACCTCGGCCACCGGCGTGCCGCCGAAGAGCGGCAACGTGAGCGGCGGCAGCGTGCACCGGGTCTCGCCCTGACCGCTCACGGGTGCGGCCGCCAACGCGAGCAGCACCGCGTCCACTGCCGCCAGCATTGCCGCGCGCCGAATCCGATCGATCGCATACGTCATCTGCGCCATCAAATCTCGCGTATCCTTGCACATAGGTGGAGCGGTGTTCCCGCGTCACCAGGGATGATGCCGAAACATCGTGCCCGCCGTACGTCGAACGATGAGATTAGAGCATACATGGCCAACACGATATCCTCGATGCGATTGTCCTATGAACTCGCCCGTTTGGGGGATCGGAACGTCGACCGTGACCCGATGCTCCAGTTCACCACCTGGTTCACCGAGGTCTGCGACACCGCCATCGCCGAGGCGAACGCGATGGTGATCTCCACCGTCGGGGCGGACAACGTTCCCTCCTCCCGCGCCGTCCTCCTCAAGCAGTTCGACCAGCGCGGGTTCGTTTTCTTCACAAACTACGAGAGCCAGAAGGGTCGCGAGCTCGCGCACAACCCCCACGTCGCGGCGCTCTTCTACTGGCCGACGCTGCAGCGGCAGGTGAGGATCGTCGGCGTCGCGGAGCCCATCAGCGCGACCGAGTCGGACCACTACTTCGCGAGCCGGCCGCGAGGCAGCCAGCTGGGCGCCGCCGTCTCACCGCAAAGTGAGCCAATTCCCGACCGTCACTGGCTCGAGGAGCGCTTCGCGGAGGCCGAGCGCGCGCTCGGGCCGGACGGGCAGATCGCGCGGCCGGCGCACTGGGGCGGCTACCGGATCGCGCCGCAGACGGTCGAGTTCTGGCAGGGCCGGCCCAACCGCCTCCACGACCGTATCCGGTACCGTCGCGGCGACGAAGGCGAGTGGACCATCGAACGTCTGGCGCCCTGACGCGTTGGATGGTCAGGCTGCCGATTTAGTGGCACGCCGGTTGCATAGTCATCTTCTGAATAGGCATTCTGGGCCATTCTCCACTCGTCGCGAGGGCCATGCCCGGGCGGACAAAGCGGCAAGGCGCTTCCACGGATCATCTCACTCATGCTTGCATCACCCACCCACACCATGCCCCACATCTCGAATGGCTCCGGCGACGACACGGCGTTGATCCTGGTCGTCGACGACGAGCCGCAGATCGTCGATTTTCTTTCGCTCCTGCTCGAAGACGAGGGCTACCGCGTCCGACAGGCGTACAACGGCCGCGACGCGTTGCAGGCCATCGATGAGGAGCCACCGCACCTCGTGATCACGGATGTCATGATGCCCGTCACGAACGGCATCGAACTCCTGCGAGAGATCGACGCGTCGGACCGCGATCCGGCGCCGAAGGTGATCCTGATGAGCGCGGTCACGCACCGGGCGCCGGCCGAGGGCGTGCCGTTCATTCAGAAACCGTTCGACATCGACGAGATGCTGTCGATGGTCGACGGGGCGCTGGATGCGCGGGACTCGGCATAGTCGCGACGACGGTTTGACGGTCCACTTTCCCTGTGGTAAGGTTTGCACCGTTGTCGCGTGGCGCATTCGTCTAGCGGCCTAGGACACCGCCCTCTCAAGGCGGAGATCAGGGGTTCGAATCCCCTATGCGCTACCACGAAAGAGGATCCGCATCCGCGGGTCCTCTTTTTTGTGCCCGGCTCATGTGTTTATTGTCAGGCTGCCAACGCACATAACGTGGCCGGTGGCCACCTAAGGGATTGGGGGGCCGATCTCCTTGATCTGGCGGGGATTTGCTTAGGTGGCCAGGGTGTTGGGGAACCGTGGCCGCCTGGGCGATGTTATGGAAGGCTGCCCAGATGGCCACGTTATGGATATAGGGGTGGTTGGCCAGGTGGGCCGGCCACCGCCCGCAGCTGCGGCTCGCAGAGGCGCCCGCAGGGGCGCCCGCGGGGGCAGGGCCGACCGTACGACACGCGTCGGGTGCGCCGGGCGCACACCCTGCGGGTTCGCGCTTGACGACCGTGCCGGGGCGAAAGAGTCCGGCAGCGACCAGCGCTTCGCGTGGGGTTCATCGATGCGCTCTGAATGAGCGTTGAATTGGTGGTGGGCGGGTTATTCCACACGCATGCGGCCGGTCAGTAGGCAGGGCATTGAGCGCGCATTCGGCGGGTGCCCTTCTGGGTGCTGTGCGCGGTCTATCCATACCCGGCGGTGGAGCGGCTAGAGGTCGGGGGTCAGCCGAAGGGGATCATCTCGGTCTCGATCTCGCCGAGGACGGAGGTGTCGAGGAGGCGCTCGACTGCGGCGATGATGGTCTGCAGCATCTGGTCGGCGTGCGGGGTGGAGGTGCTGATGACGGCGAGGCCGAGCGTGGCGGTCCGGACGTCGTCGAGGTCCTCGATCTCGGCGATGGCGACGTTGAACTGGTTCTGGACACGCCTGATGACGGACTTCACCTCGCCACGCTTGTCCTTGAGCGAGAAGGTGTCCTCGAAGTAGAGCGTGAGCCGGGCCTTGCCGATCGTCGCGCTCATGCGATCGTGAGGCGAACGTCGCCGGTGGTCTCGTCGCGCTCCCACGTGAGCTCGTGGCCGAGGGCGCGGACGATGTGCGTGCCGATGCGGAAGATGGCGTCGGCGTGGGCTTCGTCGACGCCGAGATCGCTGGCGAGCTCAAGGTCGGGCAGGTCGGCGATCGTGGCGGTGGCCGGGGTGGCGTCGAGATCGACGTCGATCACCTGCGCGCCGAAGGAGCGGTAGTTGGTGAGCAGGGCGTCGATGATCTCCGGCGCGCGCCAAGCGCGCTCCCGGTCCCAGCCGCGGAGGAAGACGTCGGCCACGCCGCGCGTCCATCGGTCGACGGCGTCCGGCTCGTCGCCGAGGGCGACGACCGAGGCGAGGAGGAGGCCCTGGGCGTTGAACTGGGCCTGCTCCAGGAGCTCCTCGTCGGTGTAGGCGTCGTGGCCGTGCTCGATCTCGTAGCTGGTCTCGCGCTCGATCGGCGATGTGTCGTCCATGGTGGTTCCTTGATGCGATGTGCGGTGCGTCGGGAGGCCACAAGGGCCTCCCGCAGCGGATTGCTTCGACGATCACGTGTGCCGAGGGCGACATTGCTGCGTGCGTGCCGGTTATGCCGTGGTATCGCCGCACGTCGTCCGCTACGGCGGATCAAGCCCTCGGGAATGTCTCCTAATCCATCACCTTGAGGTCGCGGGTGGCGTGATTGAGGCGCTCGCCGCCATCCTCGGTGCAAACGACGGTGTCCTCGATGCGGACGCCGAAGCGGCCCTCAAGGTAGATGCCCGGCTCGTCGCTAAAGACCATGCCCGGCGCCAGCGGCAGCTCGTTGCCCTCGACGAGGTAGGGCTCTTCGTGGACCTCGAGGCCGAGCCCGTGTCCGACGCGGTGGAGGAAGGCGTCTCCGTAGCCGGCGTCGGTGATGAGCTTGCGGGCGGTGCGGTCGAGCTCTTGCAGGGGCACGCCGGGCTTGACGGCCTGGAGCGTCGCCTCGTTGGCCTGCTTCACGATCTCGTAGACCTTGCGGTACTCGTCGGTCGGCCTGCCGACGTAGACGGTGCGCGTCACGTCGGAGCGGTAGCCCTGGACGATACCGCCCCAGTCGAAGACGACGGCATCGCCCTCCTGGATGACGCGATCGCCGCCGCCGTGGTGGGGTGAGGCGGAGTTCGGGCCGCTGCCGCAGATGCCGTGAACATCGTGCAGCCCTTCCTCTGTTGAGATGTCGATCAGCCGCTGCAGCGCCTGGAGCTCGGTGAGCCCGGAGATCGGGCCGGATTTGATGAAGCGCTCCCAAGCCTGGTCGGTGAGGCGGGCGGCCTCGGCGAGAAACTCGACCTCGATCGCCTCCTTGTGCATGCGCAGGTCGCGCAGGACGGGGTCGCCCTCGATCCAGGTCGCGCCCGGCAGCTGGGCCTGCAGGCGGAGCAGGAAGCCGCTCCAGAGCTGGTTGCCGACGGCGATGGTCTTGCCGGCGACGTCGCCGATGAGGCCGGCGGCGAGGGTGTTGGGGTTCTCGTGGTCGACCCAGCTGTGGACCGGGAAGAGGTCCTTCGTGGCGCCGAGCAGCGGCACTTCGAAGGACGGGACGACGAGCGCGGGGTCACCGTAGGTGGGGACGATGAGGAGGTTGAGGCGCTCGCTGTGGTGCGCGTCGAAGCCGGTGAGGTAGAAGAGATCGGCCGAGGGGCCGAGCAAGAGAGCGTGAGCGCCCCGTGCGGCGAGGGCCTCCTGGGCCTTGGCGATACGGTTACGGTAAACCGATGGGTCGATGGTCGTCATTCCCCTCTCCTGTGGGTGGGTGGCGGCGCGACGCGGTGCGTTTCCATGGGAGAGGTTATCGCAGAGAACCGGGCGAACGTCTACCGGGGCGTTCGATCGGGGGCATGCAGATCGGGCAGGCCGATAGATGATCGATCGCACAGGCGTAAGCGAAGGTCGGCCACCGCCTGCAGCTGCGGCCGGCAGGTGCGCCCGCGGGGGCAGGGCCGACCGTACGACCGCCCCGTGTGTGCGGTCCGGGCAGCAGTAGCGGAGCAGGTGTGTTGGGCAACGCGCTTCGCATTGAGTACTTCCCCACGCATCGTTCCGGGTCAGAATGATGGGACGTGTGAGCGCACACCCTTCGGGGTGCGCGGCTACGACGATCGAGGGGCATCTGCCCGACCACGCCGGGAGGGCAATGAACGCGCATTCCGCTTGGTGACCTTTTGGGCGGTTGAGCGCGTTCAATCCCTCCCCTACGGGGATGCCAGGGGGCGGTAAGCATGCGGTGTGATCTACACTGAGAAGGCACCGGCAATGGGGCCGGGTGACCACCGTTGCCGGTCCGTCTGTGATCCCCAGAGGTAAGTCTTCTTTATGTCACCTCTCCTCGACGCGCACGCCCTCTCGTTCCTCGACCCCTCCGTCCAGCTCCGGATCGCCGTCGACATGGATGGCGTCCTCACCGAACATCCGGGACCGCTGGCGACGGCGGCCAACCAGCGCTTCGGGCTCGACCTGCCGGAGCGCGCGTTCGTCGACTCCGCCGGTCTGAACGTCCCGCTCGAGGTTCGCGAGTGGGTCTACAGCGAGGACGGTCCGGCGGCGAAGCTGCATCCGGCGCCGGGCGCGAAGGAATTCGTGCAGAAGCTCATCCGCCTCTTCGGCGACGGCAATGTGGTGATCATCACCGCGCGGCCGGAGAGCTCGGCGAGCATGACCATCGACTGGTTCAAGCGGCAGGGCTTCCCGAGCTGCAACGTCATCTTCGCCGACGACAAGATGACGATCGCCCGCCGCCAGGGGTGCGGCTACGCGATCGAGGACAGCGAGCGGCACGCGCGCAACTACGCGGCGGGAGGCGTCAAGTGCTTCCTGATCGACCCCGACCGCTCGCTGTCGGTCGAGGACGAAGCGGCGATCATCTCGGTCGCCGGGTATGCCGCGATCGTCGACTATCTCGAGGAGCTGCGCGACCTCGTCGGCCGCCGTCGCGCGGTGGCCGCGGCGTTGCCGCCCGCTGTCGCCGAGACGACCAACGGGCGCCCGACGATCGTGGTCTCCGACCAGATCCACCCCGTGGCGCGGCAGGAGTTGCAGGCTAACGCTCACCTGATCGACGTCGACGGCACCGATGTCCCGGCGCTGCTGGCGGCGATCGCCGAGGCGGACGCGCTGGTGGTTCGTAGCGAGACGCAGGTGACGCGCGAGGTGCTGGCGGCCGCCAAGCGGCTGCGGGTGGTGGCCCGCGCTGGCGTGGGCGTCGACAACATCGACCTGGAGTCGGCGACGCGCTCCGGCGTGCTCGTGCTCAACGCGCCGGGCGCGAACGCGACGTCGGCCGGCGAGCATACCATCGCGCTGCTGCTGGCGCTGACGCGGCAGATTCCGCACGCGAACGCCTCGACCCACGCCGGCCTTTGGGAGCGAAAGAAGATCAAGCCGGTCGATCTGCGCGGCCGCACGGCCGGCATCGTCGGTCTCGGCCGGGTGGGTTCGGTGGTCGCCAAGCGGCTGAAGGCGTTCGAGATGGACGTCATCGCCCACGACCCATTCATCTCTCCCGCTCGCTTCGCGGAGCTGGGAGTCGAGCCGGTCGAGCTGCACCGGCTGTTTGCCCGGGCGGATATCGTGACCTTCCACGTGCCGTCGACGGAGGAGACGCATCACCTGCTCAATGCACAGACGCTGCGGGAGATGAAGCCCGGCGTGATCGTGCTGAACGTCGCACGGGGCGAGGTCGTCGACCAGGTCGCGCTGGCGGAGGCGATCCGGAGCGGCCACGTCGCGGCTGCGGGCGTCGACGTCTTCCCGCACGAGCCGTGCGTCGAGAGCCCGCTGTTCGGGCTGCCGAACGTGATCGTGACGCCGCACACGGGCGGGTCGAGCGCCGAGGCGCTGGAGGCGGTCGGGCGGGTGATCAGCTCGACGACGCTGGCGGCGCTGCGCGGCGAGGCCGTGCCGAACGCCGTCAACCTGCCGCCGGCCTCGCTGGAGGCCCCCGCGCTACGGACGCTGACCTCCGTCGCCGGGGCGGCCGGGCACCTGCTGTCGGTGCTCTCGCCGGACCTGCCCTCACGGGTCACGTTGGAAGCGCATGGGCTGATCCCGGCGGACATCACCGAGCACGTCATGAACGCGGCGCTGAGCCAGGCCTTCCAGCAGTGGCTGGGGCGGCGGGTGACGCCGGTGAACGCGCGGATGATCGCCGACGAGCTCGGGATCACGCTGGGCAGCACGATCGAGGACCAGGACGACGGGGTGCTGCCGCAGTTCCGGTTCGAGGTCCACGGCGAGACGTCGCACACGGTCGTGGTGACGTGGAACCGCACGTCGGCCGGCATCGTGGAGGTCGACCGCTTCTCGCTGCAGCAGCCACTCTCCGGCTACGTGCTCATCACGCACCACCACGACCAGCCGGGCGTGATCGGGCAGGTCAGCACGATCCTGGCGCGGTACGGCATCAACATCGCGGGCATGCAGGTGGGCCGCGACCATCCGCGCGGCGAGGCCATGATGGTGACGAACGTCGACGACCCGATCACCGACGAGGCGCTGGCGGAGATCAAGGCGGCGATGGCGGTCGAGGACGCCTTCGTGGTCTCGCTGCCGACATACATCCAGGACCAGGACCCGGTCGTGCTGTCGGCGATCTCGACGACGGCGGCGATCGTCGGGAAGTAGTGTTCTCCCCCATAATGGAACATGTGGATGAGCGCCCGGTCCATTGCGGACCGGGCGCTCATTGTTTGGAAGCGCACACCCTTCGGGGTGCGCGGCTACGGTGGACGTTTGGCGGAAGAACGCGTTCGGCAGTGAAAGGCGCGTTCTGTGGGGCGGACACGGGGTCCGCCCGTACGACCATCGCCCTCCCCCACACGACGGGAGGTCCCGTCCGCCTGAGCCCGGCCGCAGGTGCGGTACAAGATCCGGGGCTACCGGGGCAAAAGGGGGGGTGCCGGAGCCGAAAAGCGCTTATCGGAGACGGACCGCGCACATAAGGTGCGGGGCTACGTGGAACGATCGGTTCGATCACGTGGCGAATCGGTGGCGGGCGTTCCGGGTATGATGCGGGTGCGGGCAGCGCTGCCCGCAGTCTCGTGAAGGAGCGACCTGTCATGACCATCCCCGTCCCCGGAGCGCCGGAATCCGAGCCTGCCGCGCCGCACGCGCCGGCGATCGCG
>DATLHE010000132.1:0-8496 GCA_035540335.1 Thermomicrobiales bacterium
GGCCGACTGTACGGTGCGGGGTTTCTCGCCGCGCGTGTCAACCAGCCTGCAGTTCGCTGTAAAACGATACAGGGCGGCCCGGATGGGCCGCCCTGTGGTGTGTGCATGTGAACTGCCGGCGCTCTAGTGCCCGCTGAGGACGGTGACGCGCTCCGCCTCCGGCTCCCGCGCCTCGGCGGCGCCGGTCTCCTCCGCGATCGGCGCCGCGCCGGTACGCAGCGGGATCTCCTTGAGGAGGAAGGCCACCAGCAGCGCGACGACGACGAACGGGATCGCGACGAGGAAGAGGTCCGTGATCGAGCTGGTGTACGCATCCAGCACGATCCCGCGGATCGGCTCCTCGAGGCGGCGCATCGCCTGGATGTTGCTCGTGCTCTCCAGCACCCCGGCGGGCGGCGTGATGCCGGCGGCGCCCAGGTCGCTGGCGAGATGGTCGCCCAGCCGCGCGTTCAGGATCGCGCCGAAGATCGCCGTGCCGATCGCGGCGCCGAGGTTCCGGGTGAAGGTCGTCGTGCTCGTCGCCGCGCCCATGTCGCGGAACTCGACCGCATTCTGCACCGCGACGGTGATCGTCTGCATCGTGTTGCCGAGGCCGAAGCCGAACAGGTAGGCGTAGATCGCGATCTGCCAGTAGGGCGTGTCGGGCTGGATGGAGTGCAGCAGGAGAAGGGACACGATGATCACCACCGCGCCGATGATCGGGTAGATCTTGTACTTGCCGGTCTTCGTGATCAGCTGGCCGACGCCGATCGACGTCGTGAAGATGCCGGCGACCATCGGGATCATCGCCAGGCCGGACTCCGTCGGGCTCATGCCCAGCACGCCCTGGAAGTAGAGCGGCAGGAAGATGATGCCGCCGAACATCGCCATGCCGGCGAGGAAGCCGTAGGCGTTGCCGACCGAGAAGATCGAGTTCTTGAAGAGCCGGAGCGGGATGATCGGCTCCTTCGCCGAGCTCTCGACGACGAAGAAGAGGGCCCCGAAGACCACCGCCAGCGCGAGCAGCCCGAGCGAGCGGTTACCGCCCCAGCCCCAGTTCTCGCCGGCATAGTTGAGGTAGAGCAACAGCGAGGAGACCGAGGCGACGATCAGCCCGGCGCCGAGATAGTCGATCGAATGCTCGCGTCGCATCACCGGCATCTTCAGCGAGATCGAGGTGATGACCAGCGCGACGATGCCGATCGGGAGGTTGATGTAGAAGATCCAGCGCCAGCTGAACGCGTCCGTCAGCCAGCCGCCGAGCAGTGGGCCGGCGACGCTGGAGACGCCGAAGACGGCGGCGAAATAGCCCTGATAGCGGCCGCGCTCACGCGGGGGGATGACGTCGCCGATGATCGACAGCGCGATCGCCATCAGACCGCCGCCGCCGACGCCCTGGAGGGCGCGGAAGGCGATGAGCTGGAACATGTTCTGGCTGAGGCCGCAGAGCGCCGAACCGACGAGGAAGATCACGATCGCGGTCTGGAAGATAATGCGCCGGCCGTAGAGGTCGGAGATCTTGCCCCACAGCGGCGTCACCGCGGTGGAGGTCAGCAGGTAGGCGGTGACCACCCAGGCGAGGTGCTCGAGACCGCCGAGGTCGCTGGTGATGCGCGGCAGCGCGACGCCGACGATGCTCTGGTCGAGGGCGGCGAGGAACATGCCGGCCATGAGGCCGAACATGACGCCGATGATCTGGTTGTGAGAGAGGTATTGGGGACCGGCGTGACCGTCGCCGGGATCCGCCGTCCCGGTCGCGGAGACCGTTGCGGTGCGCTGCTGTGCCACGAGGGGTTCTCCTGAGGTGTCTGCTCTGCCGGCGGACAGTTCCTGATCGTCGTCGAGGAGGCGCCGGGCCGGTCGAACCGCATCAAAAAACCGGACTAACCAACCGGTTGGTTGGCGGCCGGTTCCCTACTATAATGACGGGAGCCGCGCACGTCAACCGGTTGAGGCATGGGCGTGGTTTGGTGGGTCGGGGCGGCCGGTCGGGTCGGCCCCGCCGATGGCGCGCACGCGGTGCGGCGCCGTAAAGAAGGTACGAGTGACAGCGACGACACCAGCATCGGCGGCGGGAGGGCGCGAGCGTATCCTCCTGCAGGCCTACGACAAGTTCATCGAGCAGGGTTTTGCCGCGGTCTCCATGCAGCAGATCGCGGATGCCGCCGGCGTCAACAAGGCCACGCTGTACCACCACTTCCGCGACAAGGAAGACCTCTTCTTCGAGGTGGTGCGGCTCGGCCTCGCGCGCTCCAACGAGAGCATGATGCGGGCCATCGGCAGCGGCCCGACCCTGCGCGAGAAGTTGCTGGCGCTGGCCGTCTATCTCTTCGGCTCGGAGCGCTCGGACCTCAACCGCCTCTCCGGCGACATGCACCAGCACATCGCGCGCGAGCGCCACGATGGCATCTGGAAGGACTTCCTGCCGCCGTGGGACTACCTGGCGGTGACGATCCGCGAGGCGATCGACCGCGGCGAGATCGCGCCGGTCGATCCCGAGGTGGCCTCGCGCGTCTGCTTCACGACGCTGATCGGCCAGGTTCAGCTCGCGAAGTTCTCCGATATCATCGCCCCGCCCGACGAGGCGCTGGCCGAGCAGGTCGTCGACATCCTTCTCCGGGGCCTGGAGCCGCGTTGACACACCGCATGGCATGCCGCCGCGCCCTGTAGCCCCGGACCCCAAACACCCCGTCATCCTGAGCTTGTCGAGGGCTCGATCCGCTTCTCGCCTGCGGCTCGGCCGGAGGATCCCCCGGCGAAGCCGATCTCCCATACGAAACACGTATGTCGGCTCGTGCGCGTCGCGTAAGGTTCACCGGCCAAAGGCCCGCCATGGCCGAGGCGAAGCCGAGGGCTCGCTTCGCTTCTCGCCGGCACTGCCGGCTCGGCCGGGCGACCCTTTGCTTCGCTCAGAATGAGGTGTGTTGATGGGCGCGGGCGCGCAGTACCTACCCCATCTTCTCGCGCACCCATGCCGCCACCGCACCGGCGGCGTCGCCGTCCCCGGCGAAGGGCGTCCCGCCCGGCAGCGACGGCACCGTCAGCGTCTCCGCGCCGGGGATCCACGCCGCCAGCCGCGCGGCGACCTCCCGCTCGGCGGCCGGGGAGTCCTCGCCGGTGACGACCAGCGCCGGAACGGTCAGCGGCGCGAGGTGCTCCGGCAGGATCCGGAAGCGCGCGACGGCGTCCAGCGACGGGCTCAGCGCCTGCACGCTGCGCCGCACCGCCGCCAGCCGCGGGCGCGGCAGCCGCTCCGCCCAGCCCCGGCCCCAGCGCCGGTCGAGATAGCGACTCAGCGCGCGGTCGGCGAGTCCCTTGTACGCCTGGTCGGACGCCTCGCGGCTGGCCGAACGGGCCTCCTCGCGGGCGGCGATCACGTCGGCATCGTCCTCGCCGTCGAGCACGCAGAGCGCGTCCGGCTCGATCAGGACGAGCGAGGCGAGGCGGTCCGGCCGCCAGTGCGCCACCTCCAGCGCGGCGACGGCGCCCTGACCGTGGCCGACGAGATGGACCGGCCCCCGCACGCCCTCCGCGTCGAGGATCGCGACGACGTCGTTCGCCATGTCGGTGCTGGAGTACGAGCGGTCGGTGAGCGCCGAGCTCGCGCCGTGGCCGCGGGCGTCCGGGACGAGCACCCGGGCGGCGCCGTCGAGGCAGTCGCGTAGGGGGGCGAAGGAGATGCGGTCTGTGAGCGTTGCGTGCAACAACACGACGACCGGCGCATCAACTGGGCCGGCGACCTCGTAGCTGAGGCGCGCGAGGTCGTTTTGAGCGAAGCGGGTGGTTCCCATGGGCGGTGTCTTTCGTCAGGTGAAGGCGGCGGTCTGCTGCGGATGATCCTACCCCATCGCGACGGCGGCTCGGGGCAGCGGTGCCTGGGTTCTGCAAGGGGACGCGGCGTGTTCATGGAGGAACGGCGGTTCGCCCCGCTAGCCCCTGGCCTGGGTGCCCGGGTCGTTCCGCCACGACGACGATTTGGTCGTGGGATGGAGGCTCCTCTCGTAGCGCCGTGTCTTGCACCGCACCTGCGGCCGGCGTTTGCATCCAACCGTCACGTGGCGAAGCTGCTCGCCCTGCGCGAAGAACCACTCTCATGCTGAGCGCATGCGAAGCACCCTACGCGAAGCGCGCGTGACAACACGCCACGCTCATCAGGATGACCGGCTACGCCGGGGGATCCTTCGCATAGGCTCAGGATGAGGGGTGGTCAGGAACGTCCTCGTCAGCATCGATTGGCCGTCATGCGAGCGGACCCCGGCCACAGGTGCGGCACAAGACCCGGGGCTACCGGGGCGAAGTGCCATCCGAGCATCAAACTGGCATGGTTGCGAACGGCCCCGCACACAAGGTGCGGGGCGACGAAGACCGTCCTTGTGCGCCATGTGGACAAAATACGAGAATCGGGTACCATAAATTTAGCCATGGCTAAATCCCCGCTATCGGGACCCGCCGTGGCCGTCAACGACGACATCGGCCCGCACGCACCCGCCAGGACTGGACACGCCTTTCGTGGATACCCACGCCTCGTTCTCGCGCCGTCGCCTGCTTTCGGGCGCGGCGCTCACCGCCCTCGCCGTCGCCGCCGGCGTTCGCGTCACCAACACCCCGGCCATCGCCGACCATGGCGGC
Organism: Thermomicrobiales bacterium; assembly: GCA_035540335.1. Lineage (GTDB taxonomy): Bacteria > Chloroflexota > Chloroflexia > Thermomicrobiales > UBA6265 > UBA6265. The sequence continues at coordinate 4,609 of DATLHE010000132.1, forward strand.
AAGATCGGCATCACCACCACCGTCGGCATGATCACCGACGTCGTCCGCAACATCGGCGGCGACGCCGTCGCCGTCTCCGGCCTGATGGGCCCGGGCATCGACCCCCACCTCTACAAGCCGAGCGCCGGCGACATCAACCTCCTCGGCGACGCCGACATCATCTTCTACGGCGGGCTGCACCTCGAGGGGCGGATGGTCGAGACGTTCGAGAAGATCGCCCGCGCCGGCAAGCCGACGATCGCCGTCTCCGAGAACATCCCGGAGGACCGGCTCCACACGCCGCCGGCGTTCAATGGCCAGCACGACCCGCACATCTGGTTCGACGTCTCGCTCTGGAAGATCGCCGCCGAGACGATCGCCGCCGAGCTGGAGCGCCATTTCCCCGACCACGCCGAGACCTTCCAGACCCACGCCCCGCCCTACCTCGCGCGGCTCGACGAGCTCGACGCGTGGGTCAAGGCACAGGTCGCCCGCGTGCCGGAGGGCCAGCGCGTGCTGATCACCGCGCATGACGCCTTCGGCTACTTCGGCGCCCGCTACGGCTTCGAGGTGCGCGGCCTGCAGGGCATCAGCACCGCCAGCGAGGCCGGCGCCGGCGACGTGCAGGACCTCGCCACGTTCATCGCCGACCAGAAGATTCGTGCCATGTTCGTCGAATCGTCCGTCCCCCGCGCGACCGTCGAGGCGGTCCAGGAGGCCTGCCGCGCGAAGGGCTGGGACGTCCAGATCGGTGGCGAGCTCTTCTCCGACGCGATGGGCAAGGACGGGACGGAGGACGGCACCTACATCGGGATGGTGCGGCACAACGTGACGACGATCGTCTCCGCCCTGCTGGGCGAGGAATGATCCGTACAACCGGCCCTTGTGGCCGATTTCGAGGAGGTCGCCCACCGTCCGCAGCTGCGGCCCGCAGGGGCGCCCGCAGGGGCAGGGGCGACCGTACGGGCCGTGCCTTGTGCCGGCCCTGGGCGGACATGGAGTCCGCCCCTACGATGAGATCAACACAGGACGCACGCCTATGAATCTGAACCTCCTCAACGGCCGGACGGCGACACCCCAGTTGGCGGACGAAGCCGCCGCCGTCACCGTCCACGACCTGACCGTCGCCTATCGCGACGCGCCCGTCCTCTGGGACGTCGACCTCTCGATCCCCGCCGGCACGCTGACGGCCATCATCGGCCCCAACGGCGCCGGCAAGAGCACGATGCTGAAGGCGATCCTCGGCCTCGTCCCCGTCGCCGCCGGCACGGTGGAGATCTTCGGCCACACCTACGAGAAGCAGCGGCGGCTCGTCGGCTACGTGCCGCAGCGCGGCAGCGTCGACTGGAACTTCCCGACCAACGCGCTCGACGTCGTGACGATGGGCACCTACGGCCAACTCGGCTGGGTGCGGCGCCCGGGCAAGGGGGAGCACGAGCGGGCGATGCACGCGCTGGAGCAGGTCGGCATGCAGGACTTCGCCCATCGCCAGATCAGCCAGCTCTCCGGCGGCCAGCAGCAACGGGTCTTTCTCGCCCGCGCGCTCGTCCAGGACGCTCAGCTCTACTTCATGGACGAGCCCTTCGCCGGCGTCGACGCGCAGACCGAGAAGGCGATCGTCGTCCTCCTGCAGACGCTCCGCAGCCAGGGCAAGACCGTTGTTGTCGTCCACCACGACCTCGAATCGGCCCCGGAGTACTTCGACTGGCTGGTGCTGCTGAACGTTCGCAAGATCGCATCGGGCCCCTTCCCGGAGACGTTCACCGCCGACAACCTCGCCAAGACCTACGGCGGCAGCGTGAGCCTGCAGCGGCAGCTCACCGGCGAAGAGGTGGGCGGATGAGCGTCCTGCACGACCTGATCTTCGACTACACCCTGCGCAACGTCGCCCTCGGCTCCATGCTCCTCGGCATCGTCAGCGGCGTCCTCGGCGGCTTCGCGGTGCTCCGCCGCCAGGGGCTGCTCGGCGACACGCTCTCCCACGCGGCGCTGCCGGGCATCTGCATCGCGTTTATGGTGACCGGCGCGCGGACGCCGCTGGTGCTGCTGATCGGCGCCGGCATCGCGGGCTGGATCGGCACGATGCTGCTGCTGCGGATCGTCAGGGACACGAAGCTGAGCGAGGACACCGCGCTCGGCGTGATCCTGAGCGTCTTCTTCGGCGTCGGCATCCTGCTCCTGACCGTCATCCAGCAGCGCAACGACGCCACCCAGGCCGGGCTCGACCGTTACCTCTTCGGGCAGGCGGCGGCGCTGGTCGCGGACAACGTGCGCACCTTCGCGATTCTCGGGGCGGCGGCGCTGGTCGTCGTCGCGCTCTTCTACAAGGAGTTCAAGCTGCTCTCGTTCGACCCGGAGTTCGCCGCGAGCCTCGGGCTGCCGACGCGGGCGCTCGACATCCTGCTGACGTCGCTGCTGGTCGTCGCGGTGATGATCGGGCTGCAGACGGTCGGCGTCGTGCTCATGGCGGCGATGGTGATCGGCCCCGGCGCGGCGGCGCGGCAGTGGACGGACAACCTCCACGCCATGCTCGGGCTCGGCGCGCTCTTCGGCGGCGTCGCCGGGGTCGTCGGCGCGGTTGCGGCGACGGCGCAGCAGGTCGGGCACGATGCCGTGGCGAGGCGCGAAGAAGAGCGAGACCAGCACGATCACCGTCAGCGACAGGATGATCATCGGGCCGGTCGGCAGGCGCGACGCCTGGACGCTGATCACCGCGCCGCGCTGCTGCCGGGGCTGACGGAGGGCCGCTCATGACCTCCGGCACCGTCATCCTGCTCACCGGCGTGCTCTGCGCCGTCGCCTGCTCGCTGCTCGGGTCGTTCCTGATCCTGCGCCGGATGGCGATGATGACCGACGCGATCAGCCACGCGATCCTGCCGGGGCTCGTCGCGGGGTACTTCCTCGCGAGCGGGCCGAACCTGCTCGCCGGCGCGGTCGGCGCCACCGGCGCGGCGATCCTGACCGTGACGCTGGTCGAGGCGCTGCAGCGCACCCGCCGCCTCGACGGCGGCGCGGCGATGGGGATCGTCTTCCCGGCGATGTTCGCGCTCGGCACGGTGCTCGTCTCGCGCTTCTTCTCGGACGTGCACCTCGACACCGACGCGATCCTCTACGGCAACATCGAGTTCTCGTTCTTCGAGCGGCTCTTCGTCGGCGATCGCGATCTCGGCCCGCAATCACTGTGGGTAATGAGCATCCTGCTCGTGATCAACGTGGCGTTCCTGGCCTTGTTCTACAAGGAGCTGAAGCTGACCACGTTCGACCCCGGCCTCGCGGCCGCGCTCGGCTTCTCGCCGCTGCTGGTGCACTACGGGCTGATGCTGGTGCTCTCGATCACGACGGTCGGGGCGTTTACCGCGGTCGGCGCGATCCTCGTCGTCGCGCTGGTGATCGTGCCGGCGGCGACGGCCTACCTGCTGACCGAGCGGCTGGTCGAGATGATCGCCTACTCGGCGATGATCGGCGCGCTGGCGGCGGTCTTCGGCTACTGGCTGGCGATCGAGATGGACGGCTCCGTCTCCGGCGCGATCGTGACGATGACGGGCGTCTTCTTCCTCCTCGCGCTGCTCTTCTCGCCGTCGTCGGGGCTGGTGGCGAAGTGGCGGCGCAACCGGCAGAATCGCCAGCGCTTCGCGGTGGACCTGCTGATCGTGCACCTGCTGACGCACGAGCGGACCGACGCGGAGGCGCGGGAGAGCACGGTCGGGCACGTCAGCGCGGCGCTGCACTGGTCGCCCGGCCACGCCAGCGACACGATCGACCGGGCCGCCGGCCGCGGGTGGATCGACCGCACGGACGGGCACCTGCTGCTCACCGACATGGGACGCGCCTCCGCGCAGCACCTGGTGGAGAGGTAGGCTGCGACGTCGTTCCTCGCTCCAGGCCTTGGTTCCGCATCTGTGGCCGGGG
>DATLHE010000133.1:0-5343 GCA_035540335.1 Thermomicrobiales bacterium
TGCGAAAGGGGGGAGTCGAACCCCCATAGCCTTGCGGCTACCGGATCCTAAGTCCGGCGCGTCTGCCAGTTCCGCCACTTTCGCCGGTGGTGGGCTGGAATCTCGTTTGGTCAGCGTAGCACGGTTCGAGGTTTTCGGGCGAAAGCCCACGCTCAACCCCAACGGATTGCGGTGTCCACCTCTGCGTGCTACCATCCAGACCCTGCAATGCCGCCAATCGACACTGTGCTAGATCCCTACTTTGGACTGTTCATCGCGGCCGCCAATGACGGTGCCGCGCCCTCGCTGGTGCGGAGCTCGGCCAGACCGACGTCGCTACCCGATCCCGAGACCGGGCGACCGTTGCGGATCGCGACGATAGAGGGCCCCGCCCGGGCCATCTGTCCGTCTTGCGCCGCGTCGGCCGAGGGCGGGTTCGTCTCCTTCGTCGGCGACCTGCGGTTGGCCTACGCGTGTCCGTCCTGCGAACGGCTCGTCTGGCTGCCAGGAGCGTAGCTGTTCACTGTTTCGTCGTCACCAGCAATTCGTCCACCGTCCCCCGGCGGTCGGCGCGAGTATTGATTGCGCGGCGAGCCGGCACCCGGTAGACCTGGAGTCCGGCGGCGCGGGCCTCGTCGCGGCCTTCGAACAGGTCCAGGATCAGCGGCGCGCTCGAGTTGCTGAGCAGCACGTGGACGCCTCGAGCGGCCAGCCGCAGCATCACCTGTTGGACGCGCCCCTGGTCGGCCTCGCCAAACCCCTGTCTGGTGTAGGACCGAAAGTTGGCCGTGGCGGTCAGAGGGGCGTACGGGGGGTCCAGATACACGAAGTCTCCGGCGCTCGCCCGATCGATAACCGACTCGAACGGCGAGAGTGACAGCGTGATGCCGGGCGCGGACAAGGTGGTGGACACCTCGGCGAGCAGCGCCGCGTTGGCGATCCGCGGCCGCGCGTAACGCCCGGGCGGCACGTTGAACCCACCCGCGCGGTTGACCCGGAACAGGCCGTTGTAGCCGGTGCGATTGAGGTAAATCAGCATCGCGGCCATCTCCGGCCGATACGCGGCGAGGTCGGCCCCGGCGTCGTACCATTGACGCCGCGCCGGGTTGAACTGGCGGTCCCGCACTCGCCGGTAGTGGTCGGCGCCATCCCGGGCATGGCCGCGCGCCAACCGTTCGAGCGCGGCGAGCACCAACCCCACCGAGTCGCGGACCCGCAGCCAGGTGCCGATCAGGTCGGGATTCTCGTCGGTGAGCACGGCCGGGCGATTGTCAAGGTGCCCGCGGGCGACAAGGTCGAAGAACACGGCGCCGCTGCCGAGAAACGGCTCGTGATACACGCCGAACGTGGACGGGTAGAAGGGACGGAGGCGCGGGAGCAGCTGTCGCTTCCCGCCTGCCCACTTCAGGAATGTACGCACCGGGGAATTCTACAGGGCGGCTCTTTCGAAGGCGCCCCTTCGCGTCTGAGGCCTTCGGTCGATTCTTCGGCTGAGCCGCGGACGAAGGCCTACAACGACGGTTCGCCGCCGCCTTCCATCCACCACCAGAGCGCGAGCGCCGACGAGAGCAGCAGCGCGGCCAGGACCAGCGTTTGCGCTTCCGACATCAGACGGGCGGTCCACGGCGCGACTGTCGCAGTCGCGGTCGTGAGCGCGGCGACATCGATCGAGAACCACCCCAGCGACCAGAGCAGCCCCGCGACGCCGCCGAGGACGACGAGCACGCCCGCGCCGAGGGCGAGGTTGAAGCCGACGTCCACGAATTGCTCGACGCGCCACCGCTCCTGGCTGACGCGGCGCATCACTTGCAGCGTGAAGTGCACGGGCGGGTCGGGTGTTTCTCGCGCCAGGAGCAATCGCTCCATCGCGCGCGCGAGATCGACCCGCGCCTGGCAGCTTGCGCAAGCGGCGACGTGAGCGTCCGCCTCGGCGGGCAACGGATCGCCCGCGACCACGGCTTCGATCAGGTCATCAAGGTCTTCGCAACGCACGTCAGCGATACTCCGTCTCGAGGAGGTGTCTCAGCTGCCGCTTGGCACGGTGCAGGTGCGTCTTCACCGTGCCGATCGGCAGGCCGAGCGCCTCGGCCAGGTCCTCGTAACGCATGCCCTTCAGGTAGTGCCCGTTGATGAGCACCTGGTAGTTCGTCGGCAGGCGCCGCAGCGCCTTCTCCATCCGGTCGCGCAGGGTCAGCTCGTCGAACGCTCGATCCGGAGAGCCGAACTGGCGCGGGACCTCGCCCGTTCCCTCGAGCGGTTCGGTCGCAGGCAGCCGGCGTTCGGCCGCCAGCAGGTTCACCGTGATCCGGTAGATCCAGGTGGAGACCCGCGAATCCCCCCGAAACGACGGCAGTCCGCGGTAGACCCGGACGAAGACGTCCTGCGCTACCTCCTCGGCGCGGCCCGCATCCTGGATGGTTCGTGCCACGAGCGCGAACACCAGTCCCTTGTAGCGGTCCACCAGCTCCCGAAACGCCTGCTCGTCGCCCTCGCGGCACCGCGCGACGAGCACGCGCTCGGGAGTCTCGTCCATCAACGGGTCCATTAACCCCACAGTTCACTTGAGTTGAGCATGCCATCAGCCGGGACTCCCCTCGATCGCGCCGGTTTCCATCGTGTCAGCGAGCGGATGGACTGACCACTCAAGCGAATTGAGGGGTTAGAGCGGTGATCGGACGGGATTGTTTCATCCGGGCCGGCTGAAACAATTTTGTGCCGCCCCGAGTCTAAGCCCTCCACTAACTCGAGTTGAGCCTGCTGTCAGCCCGAGTGAGCTGAGGGGTTGACCCCTCCAACAAAGGAGCGCTGGATGGAGGCTGGGGAACTGTTGGCGGTGGTGCTCAGCCTGGCCACCTTGCTCGGGGGGGTCGTCATCATCCTGGCAGGGTTGCGCTACCGCACCCAGATTCGGGAGCTGCGGCACAAAGAGCGGCTGGCGATGATCGACAAGGGCATGCTGCCGCCGCCTGAGTTCGATCCTCAGATCGTATTCAGCCGAGGCCTGCAGCAGCGGTCGCTGTCGTTCGGCATCGTCGTGGTCGGCCTGGGTTTCGCCCTCATGTTCCTCATCGGCATCGCGGGCGGAGCGCTCGACGCCGGCGTCGGGATCGGCGGGGCCGTCGTGATCGTGGGTATTGCCTTCATCGTGCGCAGCATCTTCGCGGCGCCGCCGGATCGCCGCTCCGAGACCCCGCCGCCGATGTCGCCACCGGCGCCGCCGAGCGACTTCCTCAAACCCTGAGCCACGGCCTTGCGTGCACCCCGCCGCGCACGCGAGGATCGGGGTATGGCGCCCATCCCCGGGGTCTACGTTCGCCGGCGTTTCCTTCCTTCAGGCCTGCTGATTCCCCTTCGCGAGCACACCGAGACCGCCGGCGGCAATCCCGCGGCCGTGCAGCGCACGCCCGGCGCGGCGCTGGCGGTGGACGACGAGGTGCGGCGTGCCTGGGAAGTGGAGTTGCCGGACGACCTGCACGACCGGCTGACTGGGGGCATCGAGCGGCTGCGCGCGGAGCTGGCGACGTTCTTCAGCGTGGCGCTGGACCCCTGCGAGGCAGTGGCCGCCGTGCGCTATCCCCCCGGGTCGTTCTACCGTACTCACCGCGACCGGGCAGAGCGCCGCGACGCCTACGGGCTTCATCGCCGCGCGGTCTCGATCGTCGTGTTCGTGAACACGGGATCGCCACACCCCGCCGCCGACTTTGGCGGCGGTTCCCTTCGCCTGCACGAGGTGGCGGCGGTCCCGCGTGGCATCCTCGACATCACGCCCGTGGCCGGGATGCTCGTCGCCTTCAGGTCCTCACAGATGCACGAAGTGACGCCGGTGGAGTGGGGCACCAGGGTGACGATCGTCGGCTGGCTGTTGAAGGCGGATGAGGCAGACCGCGTGACAGACGCCGGCGGACGCCCTCCCATCGCCGGTAAACGACGGTAGCGGCAGGCACGTAACCCGGTTCATACTCAGTCACGGACCATGCTGACCCTCTTGCTTCGCCGTTCGATCGTGACCGCTTCGCTCGTCGCCGGGACCATTGCCGGGATGGACGCGACGAGCTGGCCGGAGTGGCGCGGCCCCGGGCGCGATGGCCGCTCCAGTGAGACCGGCCTTCCGGAGAAATGGTCGCCGCAGGGTGAGAACCTGGCCTGGAAGGTTCCGTACGGGAGTCGCTCGTCGCCGGTCGCGTTCGGCAATCGGGTGTACATCAACACCGTGGTCGGGGATCTCGCCCATACCCAGGAACGGCTGGTCGCCCTCGACGCCGAGACCGGGAAGCTGCTCTGGGAGCGGCGGTTCAGCATCTATCTGAGCGACGTGCCGCAGCATCGCGCGGCGTGGGCGTCGCCCGCCGTGGATCCGGCCACCGGTAACATCTACGTCTTCACCGTCGGCGCGCAGCTCTTCTGCGTTTCGCCAGACGGCAAGCCGGTGTGGGATCGATCGCTCCCTGAGGACTTCGGCGCGGTCACGACGCACGGCGGCCGCACCACATCGCCGATCGTCGAAGGCGACCTGGTCATTCTCAATACCCTCGTGCTCGCGTGGGGCGACCTCAATCGACCCGGCAACCGTTACTTCGCCTTCGACAAGCGCACCGGCCAGACGGTGTGGGTGAGCTCGCCGCAGGCGCGGCACTACGACACCAACTATTCCACGCCGATCGTCGTCGATCTGCCGCAGGGCCGGTCTCTCATCGTCGGCGGCACCGACGGCGCGTATCACGCGCTGCGCGTCAATACCGGCGAGAAGGTCTGGTCGGTGGAAGTGAGCAAGCGCGCGATTCTCAACAGCGCGATCTTCCGCGACAACGTCGCCTACGTCACTCACGGCGAAGAGAACATGGACACCACCGAAATGGGGATGGTGTCGGCCATCGACGCGACCCGGACCGGCACGCTTGCGGCCGATGCCTTCAAGTGGACGACGCACGGCTTCCTGCCGACGTTTGCCTCTCCGGTGATGGACGCGGAGCGGCTCTACACGATGGACAACGGCGCCATCGTCGGCGCCTTCGATCTGAAGACCGGCGCCCGGTTGTGGACCAAGACCCTGGGCACGCTGCAGAAGGGATCCCCCGTGCTCGCCGACGGCAAGCTATATGTCGGGACGGAGAACGGGAAATTCTTCATCCTGCGGCCGTCCGCCTCGGCCGTCGAGGTTCTCGACGAGGACGTGCTCGGCACGCCCGCTGAGCCGGAGGCGATCGTCGCGTCGCCGATCGTCGCCGACGGACGCGTCTATGTGGCCTCGATGGACCACCTGTATGCCATCGGCAGGCGTAAGGCCTCGCTCGGCGGCCACACGCCAGCGATGGCGCCGCGCAGCACGGCGCCTGCGACCTCCGTCCAGTTGGTGCCCTACGACGT
>DATLHE010000134.1:0-25832 GCA_035540335.1 Thermomicrobiales bacterium
CACCAGCGCGATCCAGGCCTCTTCCAGCAGGTCGGTGTCGAAGCCGAGCTCACGCGGCTTCCGGGTCACAAGCTCCACAGCCATGTTGCTCCCTGAATACGTATCGACGTACGACGTGCTGATCGCCTTGGGCACGTCCGCACCAAACAAACCCCTCATTCTGAGCGAATGCAAGGGCCCGCTATCGCTTCTCGGCCGAGCCGGCCTTGCCGGCGAGAAGCGGAGCGGGCCCTTGGCCGGGGAACCCGACGCGAAGCGGTGTGCGCCACTACCCGGCTCCCTCTCGCCACGCCCACCCTCTGTCATCCCGAGCGCAGTCGAGGGATCCCCATCGGCGCCGTAGGCGACGATATGGTGCGTCCGGTTCAGATTGCGCACCACTGGCACGGCCGTTCCCGACCGGCCACGGAGAGACCGGCGCTGCGGCGCCGGGGTATTCCTTCGTGCGGCGATGCCGTCGCCTTCTCAGGACAGGTTCTTCGCATTCGCTCAGGATGACGGGCGTTTCTTTTGCAGGGCGACGTGCTTCGCAGCGGTCGCACCCGCACGGGTGCTCAACCCGAACTACCCGAACAACCCATCGGCGTCCATCCGGCCGAGCACCGTGTCGATCGCCTGGACCGTGGTGTCGACGTCCGCCTGCGTGTGCGCCGTGCTCAGGAAGCCGCCGGCGTGGAAGAGGTGGACACCCTCCAGCAACGCACCAATCTCCAGGGTCTGCGCCAGGTCCGTCCCGCCGCTGCCCTTCAGGAACTCGGCGGAAACGCCCTCCGGCATCCGCAGGTCGCTCCCACGCCGGTTCGTGGCCAGCTCACCGACGGCGATGTGGAAGACCGAGCTCTCGCCCCACGCGAAGCCGGGGATCTCGCGCCGCTCGAACACCTCGTTGAGGCCGGTGCGCAGCTTCGCGGCGAGGTCGTCGCAGAAGCGCTGCACCGACGGGTCGGCGCACTTGGTGAGGCAGGCCGCGCCTGCCGCGGCCGCGAGCGGGTTCGCGTTGTAGGTGCCCGCCTGCGGCACGCGGCGGTCCTTGTTCCAGCCCGGCTCGTCCTTGAACGCGATCATCTCCATCATCTCGCGCTTGCCGGCGACCGCGCCGCCCGGCATGCCGCCGGCGACGATCTTCGCCATCGTCGTCAGGTCCGGCGTGACGCCGAAGCGCTCCTGCGCGCCGCCCGGCGCCCAGCGGAAGCCGGTGATGACCTCGTCGAAGATGAGGACCGCGCCGTGCTTCTCGGTCAGGTCGCGCACGCCCTGGAGGAAATCCTCCTTGAGCGGGATGGTCGTCCACGACGCACCGCTCGGCTCGACGATCACGCCGGCGATGTCACCCTGCACCAGCCGCTCCTCGAGCATCGCCAGGTCGTTGGACGGCACGACGGCGACGGTGCCGAGCGTCTCGTTCGGGATGCCGGGGACGGACGCCTTCTCGAACGGCGGCTTCTCGCCCTTCAACGCGTAGTCCTGCCAGCCGTGGAAGTGGCCCTCGAACTTGAGGATCGTGTTCTTCTGCGTGTAGCCACGCGCGACGCGCATCGCGAGCAGCGTCGATTCGGTGCCGGAGGCGGTGAAGCGCACCAGCTCGGCTGACGGCACGAGCTCGACGACCTTCTCCGCCCAGCGGACCTCGCCCTCGTGGCCCGCGCCGAGGTGCGTGCCTTGCGATACCTGGCTCGTCATCGCGGCAGTGAGCTCGGGATCGTTGTGGCCGAAGATCAGCGAGCCGTGGCCGATGGCGTAGTCGATCAGCTCATGGCCCTCGACCGACCACTTGCGGGCCCCGTTCGCCTTCGCGATGTAGGGCGGGAAGGGCTTCAGGAAGCGGCCGTCGTGCGTGATGCCACCGGCGATCACCTGGCGCGCTCGCTCGTGCATCGCCTGCGACCCGGCAAACCGGGACCGGTAGTCGGCGTCGATCGTGGTACTGGTCACGGTATCGGACATGGGTCGAACTCCTCGGGCCACTCGTGCGTACATCGTCATACAGGAGGCGTGTGAGAGGCGGTCACACGCGCTCGGGTTTCGGTGGCACTCTATCGCCTTGCCGGGAAATGCGCAAAGCGTGGAAGGGGTTGCCGGGCATGCCGTTCCAGATGAGAATGATTCCTGAAGGACTGCACGGCAACGGCGCGAGATGGCCGTCTTCGGGTATCCTTGCAGATGGGTTGAGCCGGGCCAGCGACGGGTCCGGACGACGGGTCTCGCCCCCCGAGCATTCCACTGAGCGCATCCAGATGCCCTTGACGACTCCAGCGATTGTGGTCGTTGGATCCAACCATGAATATGCCCCGGTCGACGTGCGCGAGCAACTGGCATTCTCCGGCGATCGTCTGGTCGACGGTCTCGACGCCCTGCAGCGCCGGGTGCCGGAGGGGCTCATCCTCTCCACCTGCAATCGCACCGAGATCTATGCAGTCGGCGACTCCCAGGACGAGGTCGAGGCGGAGATCTTCGGCTTCCTGACCGGCTACCACAGCGTCACCCCCTCGATGCTCCGGCGCGCGTCCTACGTCTATTCCGGGCAGCAGGCCGTCGATCACTTCTTTCGCGTCGCCAGCGGCCTCAACTCGATGGTGCTGGGCGAGCCGCAGATCCTGTCGCAGATTCGCGATGCGCTCGACCTGGCCCGCGAGCGGCAGTCCGTCGGGCCGATGCTCCAGCGCCTGGCGCTCGACGCCCTGCGCGTCGGCAAGCGCGCCCGCACGGAGACGGACATCGCCCGCAATCGTGTCTCGATCGCCCATGCCGCGGTCGATCTCGCCGAGCAGGAGCTCAACGGCCTCGCCGGCCTCAAGGTGTCCATCATCGGCGCCGGCAAGATGGCGACGCTCGCCGCCAAGCTGCTGCGGGCGCGCGGCGTCGGCGAGATCAGCATCGTCAACCGCTCGCTCGACCGTGCGCGGGAGCTGGCGGAGACCGTCGACGGCGTCGCCCTGCCGCTCACGGAGCTCGACGACGCGCTGGCATCCGCCGAGCTCGTCATTGGCGCGGCGCTCTCCGATGCGCCGCTCATCACGCCCGCCCACATCGCCCCCCGCCGCACCCCGGTGCTGATGATCGACCTCAGCGTGCCCCGCGTGATCGACCAGTCGCTCGCGCGCCTGCCGCTCGTCTCCGTGCGCGACGTCGACGCGCTGGACCAGATCGCCGAGGAGACCCGGCGGCAGTATGAGTCCGAAGTGCGCAAGGTCGAAACGCTCGTCTCGGACGCGAGCCTGGACTACCGGGCGTGGATCGAGAGCCGCCGCGGGGTGGAGGCCATCGCCGCCATTCGCCGCCGCGCCGACGAGATGCGCGACACCGAACTGGACCGCGCCCTGCGCCGCTTGGGCCATCTCTCGGAGCGCGACCAGAACGTCGTCCGCGCCCTTGCCTCCGGGCTTACCAACAAGTTCCTGCACACGCCGATCCAGGAGCTGCGCACCGTGCGGGACGCCGGTGAGCGCGAGGCAATCCTTCGCGCGTTCGGCGTGGAGAAGTCAGAGGACTGACCGGTTCTTCAGAACCCTTTGCCAATTCGAAGACCCTCGTTCTGAGCGCAGCGAAGGATCCCCCGGCGCCGCAGCGCCGGACTCCCTAGCGCCACCAAGTGAGGCGTTCAGGTGGGGAACAGCGCTTCGCGCAGGGTGCCTCGACCAACCTGACCAATCTGCCCGAACCGGCGGCATCGCCGGGATTGACTTCGCCACAAGCGTAGATGACGTGATTTCCGAACCAGGAGGAATAGCCCAGTGACCGAATCCCGTGTCTCTTCGCGTCCAGTCGAGCGGTCCGCCACAGCGTTCGAGGCCGCCAGGCGGGTGATCCCCGGCGGCGTCAACAGCCCGGTCCGCGCCTTCCGCGCCGTCGGCGGCGCCCCGCTGTTCGTCGAACGCGGCGCTGGCAGCCGCTTCCAGGACATCGACGGCAACTGGTACATCGACTACGTCCTCTCCTGGGGACCGCTGATCCTCGGCCACGCGCACCCGGAGGTCATCGAGGCGACGACCAGGGCACTGGAGAAGGGCACCAGCTTCGGCGCGCCGACCGTGGCCGAGACCGAGCTGGCGGAGCTCATCACGCGGAGCATCCCCGGTGTCGACGAGGTCCGGCTGGTCTCCTCCGGCACCGAGGCGACGATGAGCGCGCTGCGCCTCGCCCGCGCCGCGACCGGCCGCGCGAAGATCCTGAAGTTCGCCGGCTGCTACCACGGCCACTCCGACATGCTGCTCGTCCAGGCGGGCAGCGGCGTCGCGACCCTCGGCCTGCCGGACAGCCCCGGCGTGCCGGCCGGCGCGACCGCCGACACACTCGTCGCGCCCTACAACGACCTTGCCGCCGTTGACCAGATCTTCGCCGCCCAGGGCGCGGAGATCGCCGCCGTCATCGTCGAGCCGGTCGCCGGCAACATGGGCCTCGTGCCGCCCGTCGACGGCTTCCTGGAGGGCATCCGCGCGCTGACGCGGTCCCACGGCGCCGTGCTGATCTTCGACGAGGTGATGACCGGCTTCCGTGTCTCCCCGACCGGCGCCGTCGGCCTCTTCGGCATCCAGCCCGACCTCGTGACCTTCGGCAAGGTCGTCGGCGGCGGCTTCCCGCTCGCCGCCTACGCCGGCACCCGCGCGATCATGGAGCACGTCGCCCCGGCCGGCTCGATGTACCAGGCGGGCACGCTCTCCGGCAACCCGGTCGCGACCGCGGCCGGCATCGCGACGGTCCGCGCCCTGCAGCGGCCCGGCGTCTGGGACGGCATCGCCGCCCAGGCCACGAAGCTCGTCGACGGCCTGCGCCGGGCGGCCGCGGAGGCCGGCGTTCCGGTCCAGGCCGCGAGCGTCGGCACGATGGCGGGGATGTTCTTCAACCACCGGCCGGTGACGTCCTACGACGACGCGCGCACGAGCGACACGGAGCAGTTCGGCCGCTTCTTCCAGGAGCTGCTGGACCGGGGCGTCTACTTCGCGCCGTCGCAGTTCGAGACGCTCTTCCTCTCGTCCGCGCACAGCGACGAGGACATCGACCGCACGGTGAGCGCGGCGGCGGAGGCGTTCCGGGCCGTCAGCGGTCGGTAACCGCGTAGAGGAAGCCGTCCTCGGCGCCAAAGAAGACGTAGCCGCTGGAGACGGTGGGCGCGGTTGAGATGGTGTCGCCCGCGAGGTAGGTCCAGACGGGCGCGCCGGTCGTGCCGTTGAGCGCGATCAGGCTCTGCCCGCTGCCGAGCACGACCGTGTCTTGGCTGGTGACCGCCGGCCCGGACTCCGGCCTGCCGGAGGGGTGCAGCCAGAGCTGCTTGCCGTCCCGCGCCGTCAGCGCGTAGACGCCGCCGTCGTTCGCCGTGACGATGATCGACGCGCCGCCCGCGCCGCCCGCGTTGGGCAGCACCGAGATCGACCGGTCGCCGCCGATGGCGCCCTGCCAGAGCACCTTGCCGGTGTCCAGCGTCATCGCCTGCAGGTGCCCCGTGGTCGACTGCACGAGCACGACGTCGCTGACGACCGATACCCCGGCGTACACCGCGCCATCGATCTTGCTCCGCCAGATCACTGCTCCGTCGCTGACGTCGAGGCTGTAGACATTCCCGGCGTCGGTGCCGAAGATGACTGACCGGTGCGCCACCGCAGGCGCGCCGAAGACGAGCCCGTCCGCCGGGCTCCGCCAGATCATCGCGCCCGTGCTCTTGTCGATGCCGTAGACCCAGCCCTCCTGGCTGGCGACGACCACCACGCGCCCGGCCACCGTCGGCGCCGACTGCCCGGCGTAGCGGAGCGGAACCTTCCAGAGCTGCTTGCCGGTCTCGGCGTCGACGGCGAAGAGGTTGAACCCGCCGCCGACGTAGACGACGCCGTCGACGACCGCGGGCGAGGAGCGCACGACATAATCGCTCAGGCTGAAGCGCCATGCCTGCTTGCCGGTGGCGGCGTCGATCGCGAAGAGCTCGCCGTGCTTGCTGGTGACGTACAGCATGCCGTTCTCGATTGCTGGGGCGCCGTAGACCTCGCTGCCGGCATCGAAGCGCCACGCCAGGCGCGGGTTGCCCGCCGGCGCCGGGCCCGGCTGCTGTCCGGTGTGCGCGGGATCGCCGCCGAGCATCGCGACCGGCGCGAAGTCGCCCCGCGCGGTCGTGACCGCGGTCGCGGCGGGGGTGGCCGGCGGCGTCGCCACGATCGCCAGCGGCGGCGCCTCGCCCTCCGATGTCGCGAGCGAGCGCGTGCCGACGAGCACGAAGAGGCCGCAGGCGGCCCCGGCCAGGGCGATGCCCCAGCCGCGCAACGCGCCGGTGTCGCCGCGCAGCTGCCACAGGCCCCAGATCGCGCAGGCAAGTCCCGCGATCCAGATGCCGAGCGTGACCCACGTGCCGGTGCGGGCGACCACCGCCAGGGCGATCAGCGCGGCGCCGCTGATCAGCCAGCCGCTGCCGCCGCGCTCCGCCTCGAGGCGGTTCCGTCGGCGCGACAGCTCTTCCTGGGCGAGCCGCCGCTGCATGTGCCGCAGCCCCGCCTGCGCGGTCTCCGCCGGGGTCGGCGTGACGCCGTCGAGGCTGGAGGCACACTCGGTGCAATAGAGGTTCGTCTCCGGGTTCTCGGCGTGACAGGCGGGGCAGACCCGCACCAGCGCCACATAGCCGGACCATTGGCGCAGCAGCGCGGCCCGGGCCCGTCGCTGGTGGACCGGCCCGCCGAGCGGGTTGGTGGCGTGGTGGACGTTCGGGTCCGGGTTGTATGACATCTGGCTGCCCTCGTCGATAGCGTCATTGTACGACGAGGGCGTGGTGGGCGGGCCAGACCCGTGAAACCACCCTCATTCTGAGCGAAGCGAAGAACCCTACGCGAAGCGGACGAGCAGATATGAGCGCCTCGCATCGATGACCGGCTTCGCCGGGAGATCCTTCGACAAGCTCAGGATGACGATTGATCCGATCGCGGGTCAGAGGCCTGAGGGCATTACCGCTTCGGCGTGCCCACCGCGATCGTCCACGGGAACGACCCGGTCAGCGTCACGACATCGAGCTCGCGCTCGATGAACCGCCCGAACGCCTCGCGCGACCAGAAGTTCCGGTGGTCCGGATCGCTGCCTTTGGGGTCGATGTCGAGGTTCTTCCCGCGCGCGGCGTTGGCGAGGCAGAAGAACGGCTCATGCGGCACGCTGAGCACGACCGCCCGCTTCGCGACGCGCGCCATCTCGGCCAGCGCCCGGTCGGGCTCGTGTAGGTGCTCCATCACCTCGAACGACACGACGACGTCGAAGCTCTTGTCCGGCTGCGCGATGTTGTAGATGTCGCCGGTGCTGAACGTGCCGCGCGGGTTGCGCAGCTGCGCGAGCTTCACCGAATCCTCCAGCACGTCGAAGCCGGTGATCTGCAGCTCGGGCATCGCCTTCAGGAAGATGTCGGCCACGAAGCCCTCGCCGCACCCCGCGTCCAGCAGCGTCGACGGCCGCAGGTCGCTCACGATCCGCGTGATCTTGTCATGGAACCGGCCGATCAGCCTCCGCTGGATGGGGTTGTCGCTCGTGTGCTTCTTGAAGTTGCTCGTCTCGACGTTCAGCGCCGGCTCGTACTTGAAGGTCTCGCTGATGCTCATGAACGGGCGTGTCCTTTCAGGCTCGTGTGGAGTGAACAGGCTTCGGCGGCGCCATCTCCGGCCGGTCGCCGTTGCGCCGGGAGATCCAGAAGCGCGTCAGCGCGTACAGGATCGGGATCGCGCCGAACAGCGCCATGCGGTAGATCACGGCCGCGGCCACGACCTCGCCGCCGGGGACGCCGGCCAGCCGCGCGACGACGTACATCAGCGCCTCGCGGACCACCGCGCCGCCCGGGATCGGGCTCAGCATGCCGACGAGGATCGGCAGGCTGGTCAGCCCCAGGATGAACTCGAACGACGTATCGACGTGCATCGCGTGCACGAGCAGGCCGAGCACGACGCCCTGGACGATCCAGTAGACGACCGTCACGCCGAGTGCCAAGGCGGCCTCCAGCGGCCGCTCCTTCGGGGCGAGGATGATCCGGCTGACGAGGCCGGCGAACTGGCGCCGCCGGCGCGGCGTGCGCAGCAGCAGGACGGCCCCGACGAGGCCAGCCACGATCACCGCGCCGACCACGATCATGTAACGGCTGGCGGAGTTCTCGAGCTCGCCGCCCACCGCCGACATCGAGCCCTCGGCCATCAGCATCCATAGCACGGTGCCCAGCCCGAGCACGATGACATCGGCTCCGATCTCCCAGAGGGCGATCGTGCCGGTGGCGTGGGCGTCGAGCCCGAGCGCGCGCTTGGTGAGCGCCGCGCGCGAGGGCACGGCGAGCCCGACCGGCGCGGCGTAGTTGATGACGACGGAGGTAAGGAAGGCTTCCGAGGCGCGCGGCAGGTCGGACGTCCCCTGCGCCATGCGAACGAGCACATGCCAGCGGTAGCACAGCAGCCAGAGACTGGCGACGTAGATCGGCGCGGCCAGCAGCAGTGGTCGCGCCGACGCGTCACCGGTGACGTCGAGGATCTCCTGGATCTGCCCCTGCCACCAGAGCACGGCCACCGCCAGGATGACGCTGGCCGCGAAGATTGCCGGCGTGGGGATGCGTCCCAGCCGGCGCATCGCGCTCTTAAAGGGGGATCGCGTCGATGGGGGCGTGGTCTCCGGATCGCTCAATGCGTGCCACCGGCCCGGTCGGCGCGCTCCAGCGCCGGGCGGTTGGCCAGGCCAACCGTCGACCGCAGCGGGATCGGCCGGTCGGGATGCGGCGCGTTCGACCCGAACGACTGGTACTCGCCGAGCAGGCCGAGACCGAAGAACTGGGTGCCGATCACGATCAGCAGCACGGACAGCATCAGCAGCGGCCGCGCGCCGATCGGGTGCCCGAGCGCGAACTTCTCGAAGGTGAGCCAGAGACCGAGCAGCACGCCGACCGTCATGAAAAGCAGCCCCGGCAGGCCGAAGAGGTGCATCGGGCGCTGGCGGTACTGCGTCAGGAAGACGACCGTCAGCAGGTCGAGGAAGCCCTTGGTGAGCCGCGACCAGCCGTACTTCGACTGCCCCCACGTCCGTGCGTGGTGCGTGACCGGCAGCTCGCCGATCCGGAAGCCCTCCGCGCTCGCCAAAACGGGCGTGAAGCGATGGAGCTCGCCGTAGAGGCGGATCGCCGAGGTGACCTCGCGCCGGTAGGCCTTGAAGCCGCAGTTGAAGTCATGGAGCTGGACGCCGGACGCCTTGCGCACGGTCCAGTTGAAGAGCTTGCTCGGCGCCGTCTTGCCGAGCGGGTCCTGCCGGCGCTGCTTCCAGCCGGAGACGAGGTCATAGCCCTCGTCCAGCATCGTGAGGAAGCGCGGCAGCTCGTCCGGGTCGTCCTGGAGGTCGCCGTCCATCGTCACGACGACGTCGCCCCGCGCTGCGGCGAAGCCGTTGGAGAGCGCCTGGGCCTTGCCGAAGTTGCGGCGGTGACGCAGACCGATGACGCGGTGATCCTTCGCGCTGAGGTCGGTGATGAGCGCCCAGGTGGCGTCCCGCGAGCCGTCGTCGACGAAGATGATCTCGTAGGGCAGCCCGATCTCGCCCAGGCTCGCCGTCAGGCGTGCGTAGAGCTCGGGCAGGTTGCCCTCTTCGTTCATGACCGGGATGAGGATGGTGAGCGAGCCGATTGGCTGCTCGGAGACGTCGGCCACCAGCCGGGGCGACACCTTACTGACCTCGGAGACGGTCTCGCCGCCCGTCACGCCCGCGCGGGCGATCGATGACGTGGTTAACGCAGCTTGCACGGTGAATCTACTCCCAGGATGGTCGTCGCCCAAGCAGCATTCCCCGTGGGCGCGCAGCTAACCCATGGACTATAGACCGATGGCGCCGGGCACGCAAACGCTCCGGCGCCATCGCATCGGCGACGTTCTGGTGTGAAATCCGGCCTCAGGTGCCGGATGGCACGGACGGCTCGGACGTCGGCTGGCTATCCGGCACCTGCTCGTCCATCGCCACCATCAGCTCGGCGTCGGGATCCGCGCTCCCGTCGTGCCGGGCGACGTAGATCTGCTGATACCCGCCCAGCGGCTGCGGGAAGCTGATCGTCTGCACAACGTTGCCGGAGGGCTCGACGTCGAGGTCGGTGACCTTCCACTTGTCGCCCTTGTCGTCCACGCACCAGACCTGGTGCTGCTCGTTGGGATCGAGGTTCCAGGCCACGACGACGCCGACGCTGCCGTTGGGGTCGCCGCCGAAGCGCCCGCTCGCCTGGTTGCAGGTCGGGCAGGCCGGCTTGAAGGTGTAGAGCCGCATATCGTTGCCGGTGCCGAGCGTGCTCGCGAGCGAGGTGTTGGAATCCCGCTCCGCCTCGAGGTAGTTCACCTCGTTGCGCAGCGAGTTCGCCCACGCCGCCGTCACCAGCAGGACCAGCGCGAGCGGCGCCAGCACCGCCGCGGGCAGCCAGCGCCGCCACGATGTCGCCTGCGAGCTCATGCCGCCGGGCCGCGCCGTCGGCGCGCCCCCGGTCGCCGTCTGCGGCATCCACGGGTTCAGGTTCGGCAGTGGCGCCTGCGCCTCGTCCCGGTTCGCGCGGACACGGTCGAGCAGCGCCGTCTTCACCGTTGCCGACGGCGTGGCCGGCTCGGCGAGGAACGGCAGGAGGTCCGTCACCCGGCGCGCCTGGGCCACCGCCCGGCGGCAAGCGCCGCAGAGGACCATGTGCTGCTCGATACGGCTATGCTCGGCGTGATCGAGGGCGCCCAACGCGAACGCCTCGGCATTCTCCGTGACCTGCCTGCATGCTTCATGTCGGCTGTCTGGTGACACGCCGTTTTCAGGATTCTGACTGGTCACGCCAGCTCCACCTCATGTTCGTCCAGGTGTTCTCGTAGCTTGCGCACCGCGAGGCGCATGCGCGTCTTGATCGTTCCCAAAGGCTCGCCCTGCAGATCGGCGATCTCCCGCTGCGTCAGGCCCCGGAAGTACGCCAGCTCGATTGCGCTGCGTTGCGCCTCCGGCAGGGCCGCCATCGCGACCGCGACCTGCTCGCGGATCGCCGTCATCATGGCCTGGTCCTCGACGGCGGGGGTCTCGTCACGCACGTTCGTCAGCATCAGCACCGGATCCGCGCTGTCCGCGCGCTGCGGACGCCGGTTTCGGCGGCGAATCTCGTCGATCGCCATGTTGTGCGTGATGCTCAACAACCAGGTGATGAACGTTCCGCGTCCCTCGCTGAACTTGCGAGCTTGTTGCCACGCGCGGAAGTAGACCTCTTGCACGAGCTCCTCCGCCGTGGCGCGGTCGCCCAGCATTCGGAGGGCGAAGGAGAAGACGGCGCGCGAGTACCGGTCGTAGAGCACCGCAAGGGCCCGGGCATCGCCGGCAGCCACGAGGTCCACCAGTTCGGGGTCGGAAAGCTCCGTGACGTCCAGGGTGTCGGTCTGGTTCTCGTGCGTCACTGGATCGATCCACCTGGGGCGGACGCCGCGTCACCGGTCTGCTCAGAGATACGTCCGGTGGGGATCGGAGGTTTTCTCACGGGTATCATGTGGCTCACCTTAAGAGGAGTGATGCGGTTGCTGGCTTTATGCGGATCGCCGCTTGCTCGTGTTCCACGTCACAAAGGATACCCCACCTATGGCGAGATCGGTGCCGGGTCGTTGGTCGCCAGCCCAAGCGCCACGCGAGCCTCGGCGACGGTCGTCAGCGACCCGGTGACGACGATCAGCGGCGCGGCGCTGGCGATCGCCGCATCGAGCCCCGTCGCCACCGATGCCGCCGGCTCCACCGGCTGGCCCAGCCCACGCAGCGCGTCCACCAGCACGGGGCCGGGCATCGTGCGCGGCGAGGCGAGTTCGGTGACGAGCCAGCGCTCGGCGGCATCCGTCAGCGGCGCGAGGAATGGCGCCGGCGGCTTGTCCTGCAGCATCCCGGCGACGACCACGGCGGGCATGTCCGGGAACTGGCGCGCCAGAGCGGCCGCCAGCGCCTGGGCGGCGATCGGCGTGTGCGCGCCGTCGAGGATGACGGTCGTCGTCGCGTTGACGGCCACCCGCTCGAACCGCCCCGGATGCCGCGCCTGCGCCAGCCCCGCGCGGATCGCGCGGTCATCGATGGCCAGCCCGCTCGCCTTGATTGCCGCGACCGCGAGCGCGGCGTTTTCGACCTGGTGCTGGCCGGCCAGCGCCGTCCGCAGGTCGCCGGTCGTGCCCCACGGCCCGCGCACGGCGAAGCCCGCCTCGTCGCCGTCGATGAACCAGTCGCGCTCGCCCACCAGCAGCGGGCTCCGGACCTCGGCGGCCCGCGCCTCGATCACGGCGAGGGCCTCGGCGGGCTGCGCGATGGTCACGGCCGGCCGGCCCGGCTTGATGATCCCGGCCTTGTTCGACGCGATCTCGGCGAGCGTGTCGCCGAGGATCGCGGTGTGCTCGTAGTCCAGCCGCGTGATCGTGGAGACCAGCGGCTCGATGACGTTCGTGGCGTCAAGCGTGCCGCCAAGCCCGACCTCGATCACGGCGATCTCGCAGCCCGACCGCGCGAACCACGCCAGCGCCATCGCGGTCGTCAGCTCGAAGGCCGTCACCCTGCCGAGATCCGGATGCGCGGCCTCGGCGCTCGCCACCGCGGCCATCACGTCGGCCGTGAGCGCCGCGAACTCTGCCTCGCCGATCATCGCGTCGTCGACGACGATGCGCTCCCGGTACGAATGCAGATGAGGCGAGATGTAGCGCCCGGACCGCAGGCCGGCGGCGCGCAGGATCGCGTCGAGCAGCACGGTCGTCGAGCCCTTGCCCTTGCTGCCGGCGACGTGGAGCAGCGCAAGATGCTCCTGCGGGTTGCCCAGCGCGTCGAGCACGGCGCTGGTGCGCTTCAATCCGCGCCGAGCCGCCTCGTCCCCGGCGAACGGGTCACTGATGAATCCCCGGTCGTAGCCGGAGCGGTCCCAAATCGCGGCAAGCGCGGTGCGATAGCTATCGTCGAGGGGCATATATTCTTGCTCCGGCATCCTGTCTAGCCGATTTTCGGACCCATGTGGGCGTCGAAGCGTATCCGAGTATGACCCTCCCGCACCCGGAAAAGGATGCGAGGATCGAGCCATGGGATGCATGGGGAGAGGAGAGAGGCAATGGACACCAAGAATGTCGACGTACCCGTGGTCGTCACCCGGCGTGACGACGTCCGCGACATTGTGCACGGTCATGAGCTGGTCGATCCATACCGCTGGCTGGAAGACGGTGCGTCGCCGGAGACGCGCGCCTGGACGCGGGAGCAGAACGAGCGCACCGCCGCGGTGCTGGACGCCGTCCCCGGCCGCGAGCGGCTGGAGGCGCTCCTCGGTGAGCTGCTGCAAGTTGGGTCGCTCACCGGCGCGCGGCATGTGCGTGGTCGGTTCTTCTACACCCGGCGCGAGGGCACGCAGGACCAGCCGATCCTCTACGTGAAGGATGGCGTCGACGGCGCGGAGCGGCCGCTGGTCGACCCGAACGAGCGCGGCACAGCGGGGCTCGTCGCGCTCGACTGGTGGTACCCCTCGCAGGACGGCTCGCTGCTCGCCTACGGGCTGTCCGCCAACGGGGACGAGTGGAGCGTGCTCCGCGTCCTCGACGTGGCAACCGGCGAGGACCGCGACATATCCATCCCCCGCGCCCGTTCCTGCTCCGTGGCCTGGCTGCCGGACAACAGCGGCTTCTACTACACCCGCTACCCCGAGCCGGGGACCGTCCCCGCCGGCGAAGAGAACTATCACCGGCACGTCTTCTTCCACGCGTTCGGCAGCGATCCCGACGCCGACCCGGATGTCTTCGGCGAGCAATGCCGCCCCGAGGATCTCCTCAGTGTGCGGACCGACGCGACCGGCAGGTGGTTGGTGGTCGAGGTGTTCGAGGGCTGGGCGAAGGCGTCGCTGCATGTGCTCGACCGCGAGCGGCCCGACGCCGGCTTTCGCCGCGTCACGCCGGTCGTCGACGCCATCTTCGAGGCGATCGAGATCGACGACGGCACGCTCTACGCCCTGACCAACCACGACGCCCCGATGTTCCGGGTCATCGCCCGCGACCTGGCGGCCGGCGAGGAGACCGCTTGGTCGACCATCGTCGCCGAGCGCCCCGAGCGGGTGATCGAGACGTTTCGCCTCACGGCGAGCGGTGTTGTCACCGCCGAGCTTGAGTCTGCCATTGGCCGCATCCGCCACTATGGCCGGGACGGCACGCCCCTGGGCGAGCTGCCGCTACCGGGGATCGGCGGCGTGCTCTCGCTGGACGCCTCGCCCGCGAGCGACGTCGTCGTGGTTGGCTACTTCTCGTTCGTGCAGCCCCACACCGCGCTCGTCTACGGCCCGGACGGTACGGCCGGCCGGGAGCTGCACCCGGTGCCGGCGCCGTCCGCGTTCGTGCCGGACGACTACGAGATCAGCCAGGTGCGCTACCCCTCGCGCGATGGCACGCTCGTCTCGATGTTCCTCGTACATCGCAAGGGCCTCGCGCGCGACGGTTCGCACCCGCTCTATCTCACCGGCTACGGCGGGTTCAACCTCTCTCGTGGCTCCGAGTACGTGCCGGAGCTGCCGGCGTGGCTGATGCAGGGCGGTATCTATGCGCTGCCGAACCTGCGCGGCGGCAACGAGTACGGCGAGGCGTGGCATCGCGACGGGATGCTCGACCGCAAGCAGAACACGTTCGACGACCTCATCACGGCGGCGGAATGGCTGATCGCCGAGGGGTATACATCGCCCCAGCGGCTCGCGATCTCCGGTCGCAGCAACGGCGGCCTGCTGGTCGGCGCGGCGCTCACGCAGCGGCCGGACCTCTTCCGCGCGGTGCTCTGCGGCGTTCCGCTGCTGGATATGGTCCGCTACCACCACTTCCGCATCGCCCGGCTCTGGATCCCTGAGTACGGCTCCTCCGACGACCCGGAGCAGGCCGAGTGGCTGCTGGCATATTCGCCCTATCACCATGTCGAGAAGGGAACGGTCTACCCGGCGACGCTGATCACTACCGGCGAGGAAGACAGCCGCGTCGATCCCATGCACGCGCGCAAGATGACGGCGCTCCTGCAGTGGGCCACCGCCGGCGGCGCCGACCGGCCGATCCTGCTGCGGGCCGAGGCGAACGCCGGCCATGGTCAGGGCAAGCCGCTCAACAAGCGTGTCGCCGAATCCGCCGACCAATGGGGCTTCATCGGTTGGCAGCTGGGGCTGGACTGGAGTAGTGATTCGTAGCTCCGCACCTCATGTCGCGCCCGCGGCCGGGGAATTCCTCCGTACGGGC
This sequence comes from Thermomicrobiales bacterium, assembly GCA_035540335.1. Classification (GTDB taxonomy): domain Bacteria; phylum Chloroflexota; class Chloroflexia; order Thermomicrobiales; family UBA6265; genus UBA6265. The sequence continues at coordinate 15,183 of DATLHE010000134.1, forward strand.
GGACCATGGCCGAGACGAAGGCGAGAAGCGGAGCGAGCCCTTCATGTCCGCCCTCGGAAACGCCCCGGTAGCGCCGGGTCCTGTACCCGGCGTCGGCTGGCATGATGACGGCTCGAGGGGGCACGCCCCGGTAGCCCCGGGCCACGGTGCCCGGGGTGCGCCCGCCGCCACGACGCAACGACAGCAGCACGGTCCATCGCCCCGGTAGCTCCGGGCCTCGTGTGCCGCACCTTTGGCCGGCGTTGGGAGGCATGGCGACGGTTCGCCGCTGGCGCGCTCGTTTCCAATAATCCCCTCATTCCGAGCGCAGTGAGGAACCCTACGCGAAGCGCATCGGTCAACACGCGCACGTCGCCCAAACAATGTCGCCCTGAGTCCCACCAGGCGCACATTCTCCGGGGTGCGCCGCTACGCGTTCGTGATGGTCGCGTCGACCCTGCCTCTCCGGGCGCCCCCACGTTCACGCCGGATTGCCCTGCGATCCCTCACCCCACCGGTGTCGGCTCCGGCAACAAGTCCCCGAACGCCCGCGTCGCGATCGTGTCGATCAGCCGCACGATCTGGTGCTGCCCGTCCAGCCCTGCGTCTCGCGCCGGGAAATCCGACCGGAAATGGCCGCCCCGGCTCTCCTCCCGCGCCATCGCGGACAGCACGATCTCCGTCGCCAGCAGCTGCATGTTCTGCAGCTCCAGCCCCTCCCGGCGCCGCAGGCACCCCGGCGCGGGCAGGGCGCTGACGGCCCCAAGCGCCCGCGAGAGACTCTCCGCGCTGCGGACGACGGCGACGTCCGCGCTCATGGCATCCTGCAGGCGCTGCCGAGCGAGGCCGAGCTGTCCCATGTCGTCTGGCTTCTCGTCGCTCAACGGCGCCCGGCAGATCGCGCCCGGCGCGGGCAGCGATGAGGCGGCGAGCTCGTCGGCGGCGGTCAGCCCGAACACCAATCCCTCCAGCAGCGAGTTGCTGGCCAGCCGGTTGGCTCCGTGTACACCCGTGCAGGTGACCTCCCCGACGGCCAGCAGGCCCGGCAGCGACGTCGCGCCGTTCGTGCCGGCGACGATCCCGCCCATGAAGTAGTGCGCCGCCGGCGCGACCGGGATCAGGTCCCCCGCCAGGTCCAGCCCCTGCCGGCGAAGATGCTGGGCGATCGTCGGGAACCGGTGGCGGACGAGCGCCGGGTCGAGATGACGCAGGTCGAGATCGACGCTCGTCGTGTCGTCGAGCGCCATCTGGCGCTGAATGGCGCGGGCAACGACGTCGCGCGAGGCCAGTTCGGCGCGTCGGTCGATGTCAAGCATGAAGCGTCCGCCGCTCGCATCCCGGAGATAGGCGCCCTCCCCGCGCACGGCCTCGGAGATCAGGAACGGCGTGCCGTTCGGCAGGTTCAGCACCGTCGGGTGAAACTGCGTGAATTCGAGATCGGCGATTGTCGCCCCGGCCCGCAGGCCCATCGCGATGCCGTCGCCCGTTGCGCCAGGCGGGTTGGACGTGACTGCCCACAGCTGCCCGGCGCCGCCGTTCGCCAGGACGGTGACGGGCGCGGCCAGCAGGCGGATCTCCTCGCCGTCGGGGCCGGTGACGAGCGCCCCGGCGACCTCGCCAGTTTCGGTGCGGGCCAGGTCGATCGCCGTCGTGTGCTCGAGGATCGTGGTCCGCGCGCGGGCGCGAATCCGCGCGACGAGCGCGCGCTCGATCTCGGCGCCGGTCGCGTCGCCGCCGGCATGCAGCACGCGGTGGCGGGAATGCGCACCCTCGTGGCCGAGCGCGAGCGTGTCGTTCTCGACGTCGAAGTGTGTGCCCTGCGCCAGGAGCCAGGCGACTGCCTCCGGCCCGCCCTCGACGAGCGCGCGGACTGCCTGCTCGTCGCAGAGGCCGGCGCCGGCTTCCAGTGTGTCGGCCAGGTGCAGCGCGGGGTCGTCGTCCGGTCCGACGGCCGCGGCGAGGCCGCCCTGGGCGTAGCGGGTGTTGCTCTCGCCCAGCGCGCCCTTGGTGACGAGGATCACGCGCAGCGTGCCGGGGAGACGCAGGGCGAAGGCGAGCCCGGCGATGCCGGCGCCGATGATGACGACGTCGGCGTCGGTGCGATGCTCCCACCAGGCGATGGGGATGCGAACAGACGTGGGGTCAGGGAGCATGTCGTCCAACGGCCTCCTGAAGCGTGCGGCGGGGCCACGGCGGTATTCGCGCGAACACCGCCAATTGGCCGGTTAGTGTAGCACTGACACGAACTCGCGCAAGGGGCGCTCGGGGACCTCAACCGTAGGGGACGACTTGAACGCGCATACGCGGCGGGCGACGACGGTACTGCGCGCGTTCAAGTCGTCCCGTGCCGCCTCCAAGACATCGCTGTGCTGGCTGGGGCCCATCGGACGCATACCCTTCGGGGTGCGCGGTTACGACATCGGCGGCCGCACCCAAAACACTCCGTCATTCAGAGCGAAGCGAAGAACCCCCGTGCGCAGTGAAGCGAGAGCACGTCCAATGGGCGCGTAGCGCCTCCGTCGCCTCAGGCTGCCAACCACCCCCTATACCCGCTACTTGGCCATCTGGGCAGCCTTCCATAACATTCCCCAGGCTGCCACGTTTCCGAAACAACCTGGCCACCTGGAAACGCCCGCCAGATTAACCAATTCGCCTTAGGTGGCCACCGGCCAAGTTAATTGCGTTGGCAGCCTTCCATAAATCACAGATCTCGCGGGGCTACGACGCCGCGGACACGTCCAGCAGCCCCCGATCCGTGATGCGCGCCTCCGGGATCACCGAGAGCGCGAGAAACGCGAGCTGGCCGAAGGGATCGTCCAGCGCGCAGCCGAGCGACCGCGCGGCGTCCTGCAGGGCGGCATACGCCGACGCCACCTCTGTCACCGGCCGGTCCGACATCAGCCCCGCGATCGGCAGCGGCAGGTGGGCGAGGATCTGCCCATCCGCCACGACCGCCAGCCCGCCTTGCGATTCCGCGACGGCGGCGATCGCGGCGAGCATATCCTCGTCGGCGACCCCTACCGCGATGATGTTGTGCGCGTCATGGGCGATGGTCGAGGCCAGCGCGCCGCGCCGGAGGCCGAACCCGCGCACGAAGCCGGTGCCGGTGCGCCCCGTCGCGTGGTGACGCTCGACGCAGGCCAGCTTGAGCAGGTCCTGGCCGGTGTCGGATACCGCCAGATCGCCCTCGGTCGCCGGCGTGACGTCGATCAGCTTCGTCACGATCTGGCCCGGCACGACCTCGACGCCCTGCGACACCGCATCCGCCGCCACCGCCAGTTGCGAGAGTCGGACGGGCGCGACGTTCACGGTGTGGAGCAGCTCGGCGGGCGGCTCGCTGGCGGGGATGTCCGCCACCATCGCGCCGTTCTCGGCGACGAGCTTGCCCCGGTAGAAGGTCTTCGCAACGCTGACTGACTCCAGATCGTCGAGCACGACGAGGTTGGCGAGATACCCCGGCGCGACGGCGCCCGTCTCCGGCAGCCGCCAGTACGATGCGGCGTTCCACGTCGCCATCCGGATCGCCCGCACCGGATCGAGCCCGCCCGCGATCGCGCGGCGGAGGATGTCGTCCACGTGCCCCACCTCGAGCAGGTCGTGGCAGTCGCGGTCGTCGGATGCGAAGCAGATGCGCGGGTAGGTCGAGTCCGTCACCAGCGGCAGCAGCTCGCGCAGGTTCTTCTCCGACGATCCCTCGCGGATCATGATCATCAGGCCCGCCCGCAGCTTCTCCCGGGCCTCGTCGAGCGCGGTCGACTCATGGTCCGACCCGATGCCACTGGCGACGTACGCCTGCAATTGGTGCCCCCGCACCATCGGACTGTGCCCGTCGCGCAGGTGGCCGCGCGAGAGCGCGAGGATCTCGGCGACGCGCTGATCGCCAGCGAGCACGCCGCGGTAGTTCATCAGTTCCCCGAGACCCACCGTCTCCGGCCAGGCCAGCATCTGGGCGATCTCATCGGCGTCGAACGTCGCGCCCGGACTCTCGTGCGCGCTGGCGGGCACGCACGACGGAGCGGTGAAGGCGATCTGCAGCGGCAACCCTCTGGCGGCGGCGCGCATCGCCTCGACCCCCGGCAGCCCCGCGACGTTCGCCATCTCGTGCGGGTCGGTCACGACCGCGCCGGTCCCGCGCGGCACGACGGCCCGCGCGAACTCCGGCACCCAGAGCATGGTGCTCTCGAGATGGATGTGGGCGTCGATGAAGGAGGGCGCGATGATCCCGCCCTGGACATCGATTGTCGTCTTGGCCTCGGGGAAGGATCCGATGGCCACGATCGTTCCCGCGTCGATGGCGACGTCCGCTTCGATCAGCTCTTCGGTGAAGACATTGAGCACCCGGCCGCCGGTGAGGACGAGATCGGCCGGGAACTGGCCCTGCGCGACGGCGACGCGACGTCGCCATTTCCACTTCCACATATTGTGCGCGGCCTGGACGGCGGAGAGTTCTTCGGACATCGCGGCGAAGCCTTTCTGGTCGATGAGCCGGATTAGCCGAGCTGGCGCTCGATGAGCGCCAGCACTTGCTCCAGCTGCGGCAGCTGGGTGCGGACGAACTGGCCGACGTCGCCCGCGCGGTTGAACGGCAGCTGGTAGTGCTCGGAGACGGCGACACCCTCGTCGACCTCGTCCCACATCGCGGACTGGTGCGGTTCGAGGAAGCCCTGCGCGATACGCGGGATGGTCATCCGCGCCAGCCGCGAGCGCGAGCGTCGCTTCCATTCGTTCTCTTCATCGGCGTAGAGGCCGGGGGAGGACATCCAGAGCACGATCTCGAAGCCATCGTCGCCGACGCGGACATCGACGCGGCCGAGCTCATCGTCGACGGCGATCGTCCACCGCGACTGGTCGTCGAGCGTGCCGTACGCATAGAAATCCGCCGCCTTGAGCGCGTCGAGCACCGGGGCAAGGGCCAGGCGATCGCGGGCGATCACATCGCGGGGGTCGAAGTCGTCGAGTTCGGGATGGTCGAAGGGTGAGGACACGCTGGAAACACTCCTGCCGGGCATCGAGGGTGGTGTCGCGGCCCGCCGGCCGGAGTGGCGGGCCCGGAATGCACGCATTGTACGGGGAACCGGGCGCAAAGGTGGTTGTGGTCCGGCATGCCGGATCATGCAGGCGGGCACCATGATTTTCCTGGATGCCAATCTGACGTTGACAACGGAACAAGTGGTTCAGTATTGTACCGGCCACGTAGACAACACAGACGCGATGTGGCCCGGCTGGCGATCACTGCCGGTTCAAGGTGGCATCGACCTATACCGGATGGCGCGTCGTCCCACCGCGCATGACATGTGGGTTCCAGGGGCTCAGCCGCGAGCGTTCGCGGTCCGTACCGAATGGGAGCATCCCATTCTCGATCCTATCGACGCGACCGGACGAGCCGGTCGATCTGCGGAGGACACGGAACATGGTCGATCCACGGTTTTCGACGCTTGTCGAGCAGATGCGCGCCGGTGTCATCGATCGCCGCACCTTCCTGACGCGTGCGGCGGCACTGGGCATCTCGTCGGCGGCAATCATGCGGGGCCTGCCCGTCGCGGCCCAGGACAGCACGCCGGAGGCGTCGTCCGGGGGCTCGGATGAGCTGACCCCGGAAAACCTTGGCATGGCGGGTGTCGAGCACAGCACGGACACCAGCAAGGGCGAGATCAAGCTCTACTCCTCCTGGCCGATGTCGGGCGCCTCCGAGCAGATCGGCGGCGACTCGGCGGAGGCGGTGAAGTTCGCCGTCGAGATCTGGGGCAACGCCGCCGGCGGCTTCGCGATCACGTATGAGGCGCTGGACGATGGTCTGGCCGCCAACAACGGCGCCTGGGACGCCGCCAAGGAGGCGGAGAACGCCTCCCGCGTGGTGAACGACGAGAATGCGGTGGCCTACATCGCAACCTACAACTCCGGCGCCGCCGAGGCGGCGATCCCGATCACCAACGAGGCCGGCCTGGCGCAGATCTCGCCGGCCAATACGGCGGTGCAGCTGACCAAGGAGAACCCGGCGAACCCGCCGGGATACCCGGATGTCCTCTACCCGTCCGGCAAGCGCAACTACATGCGCGTGGTCCCTGCGGACGACCTGCAGGGCGCGGCGGGCGCGAACTTTGCGTTCAACACGCTGGGCGCGAAGAAGGCCTATGTGATCCACGACCAGCAGACGTATGGGCGGGGACTTGCCGAAGTCTTCCAGACCACCTTCAAGGAGCTTGGCGGCGAGGTCGCCGGCTTCGAGGGCTTCGACGCGAACGCGCCGGAGTACCAGGCGCTGATGACCAAGATCGCGAACGCAGCCCCCGATCTTCTCTACCTCGGTGCGATCGTCAACCTCAACGCCAGCAAGCTGCTGCAGGATATGCGCAACATCATGTCGCCCGATGACGTGGCGTTCATGGGGCCGGACGGTCTGGTCAACCAGGCATTCATCGATGGCGCCGGCGACGCCGCCGAAGGCGCGCTGATCACGTTCGCCGGTCTGCCGGCCAATCAGCTGCAGGGTGTGGGCAAGACCTGGTACGAGCAGTTCAAGGCGCGTCTCGGGCACGAGCCGGATGCATACGCGCTCTACTCGTTCGAGGCTGCCGTCGTGGCCCTGCAGGCCATCGACGCGGTGGGCGAGAAGGACCGCGCGAAGATCCTCGACGCCATGATGGCCACCAAGGAGTTCCGCGGCCTGATCGGCACCTGGAGCTTCACCGAGACGGGTGACACCGACTCCACGACGGTGTCGGTGAACAACGTCAAGGACGGCGTCATTACCTTCCAGGAGACGATTACGCCGCCGCAGTAGGCAGACCCCCATCGGGGACGCAGCCGGGCCGGACAGCTGTCCGGCCCGGCTGGCGCATTTCCCGGGTATCGCGGGTGTCCCGGTTCGCCGTGAACGGCGGAAACATCCGGCGGCGCTGGCCCTAGATCGATATCCATGGCGGCCGGCGGCAGCCGCGCGGGCCATAGACCGGAATGACACTGTATGGAGTGGACGCTTTTCTTTCAGTTCAGGATCATCGGTCTCTCGACCGGCGCGTTGGTCGCGCTGATCGCACTCGGTTACACCCTCGTCTACGGCATCATCGAGCTCATCAATTTCGCACACGGTGAGGTCTTCATGATGGGCGCCATGTTCGCGGCGACCATCGTTTCCATCATCGGCGTGACGAGCGACTCGGCCGGGCCGGTCATCATCGGCACCATGTTCATCACGCTGATTCTGTCGATGGCGTTCAGCGCGTTGCTCAATGCCGGGATTGATCGCGTCGCCTACCGGCGACTGCGCCAGGCGCCTCGCCTCGCCCCCCTGATTGCCGCGATCGGCGTCAGCTTCATCCTCCAGAATGTCGGCATCTATTGGAAGGGTGCCTACCCATTTCCCGCGCCCGACCTGATCCCGTCCAAGTACCGCACCTACAACGTGCTGAAGGAGTGGCCGATCCTCCGCGACTGGTTCGCCGACTCCACGCTGCGCCTGCGCCTTCTTGACCTCTTCGTCATCGCCGTCACCATCCCCCTGCTCATCATGCTCTCCTGGTTCGTCTATCGGACCCGGATCGGCACCGCGATGCGCGCGACCGCGCAGGATCGTGAGGCGGCCGCGCTGATGGGCATCGATATCAACCGGACCATCGGCATCGCGTTCCTCCTTGGCGGGTCAATGGCCGGCGCCGCCGGCATGGTGGCGTTGTTCTACAACGACTCCGCCCGCTTCCAGATGGGCTTCCAATACGGGCTCTATGCGTTTACCGCCGCGGTGCTGGGCGGCATCGGCAATCTCACCGGCGCGGTGATCGGTGGGTTCTTGATCGGGCTCATCTGGTCCTACAGCGACGGTTTCATGGGGCTCTATGTCCCGGGCTGGGGAAGCCAGTGGACCAACTCGGTGATCTTCGGCATCCTCGTGCTGGTGCTCGTCTTCCGACCGTCCGGCCTCCTGGGCCAAGCCACGCCAGACAAGGTCTGATCGCACGCCACTGAGGAGAGACTGGCATGGCGGCAATCGCAACCACCGCGCAACGCGCGCAAACGTTCTTCGATGAGCGGCGGGCCGAGGAGCGCATCCGGCTCAAGAAGGTGCTCATCGTCGCGGGACTCGTCGCGCTCTACCCCTTCGTCGACTCGCTGCTCGGCCTTGGCCTGCTGGGATCGTGGATCCCAATCATGGTCTACGTCATCCTGGCGATGGGGCTCAACATCGTCGTCGGCTACGCGGGCCTGCTCGACCTCGGGTACGTCGCCTTCTTCGTGATCGGCGCCTATGCGCAGGCGTTCCTGACGTCACCCAGCAGCAAGTTCGTCCAAAACGGCTGGGTGCCGGAGTTCATGCAGAACTTTTGGCCGGCCATGGCCGTCTCATGGGTCGTCGCGGCAATCTTCGGCGTCCTCCTGGGTGCGCCGACCCTGCGGCTGCGCGGCGACTACCTTGCCATCGTCACGCTCGGCTTCGGCGAGATCGTGCCGGACTTCTTCACCAATGCGGTCGGCGTGACGCGCGGGCCGCAAGGCATCGGCCAGATCACCAAGCCGCCCGCAATCCCCTTGTTCAGCGGGTACGACATCAGCTTTGCTACGACCGATCAGTGGAACTGGTTCTGGCTCATTCTCGCCGTCGGCCTCTTCTCGCTCTTCATCATCACCCGCCTCTACGATTCGCGTCTCGGGCGTTCCTGGCAAGCGATCCGCGAGGATGAGATCGCGGCGGCGAGCATGGGCATCAACCCGGTCCGCACCAAGCTCTGGGCGTTCGCGCTCGGCGCATCGTTCTCGGGCTTCGCGGGATCGATCTACGCCGGATACGTCGGCGTCGTCTATCCGGACCAGTTCCAGTTCTCGCTGTCGATCGTCATCCTGGCAATGGTCATCCTCGGTGGCATCGGCAACGTCTACGGCGTGATCGCCGGTGCCTTCATCATCGGCAGCTTCGACCGCATCCTTGCGGAGAAGCTCAATACCCCGCTGAACTGGCTCGGTGAGCAGCTCACCTGGGGCCCCCTGGAGCCGATCGGCGACTTCCTGGCGAACCATGACCTGACCTCCGACCGCTTTCTGATCTTCGGGCTCGCGCTCGTGCTGATCATGCTGCTGCGGCCGGGTGGCCTGTTCCCATCCAGCCAGCGCGCGGCCGAAATGGCGGGCGATCAGGACAACTTCGAGTTCGACGAGTTCGAGATGAACCAGACGCTGCGCAGCGCGCGAGGGGAAGAAGTGTGATGGTAGCGACCCTGACCCCGTCGACCACCGCTGGGAACCGGCCGCGTGAGGTCGTGCTCGAGGCCCGTGGCGTCACCAAGTCGTTCGGCGGCCTCGTCGCGGTCGATGGCGTCGATCTCGCGATCGCCAAGGGGTCGATCACGAGCGTGATCGGGCCCAACGGCGCGGGCAAGACGACGTTCTTCAACATGATCGCCGGCATCTACCGGCCGACGGCGGGGGAGATCTGGTTCGACGGCAAGGCGGTCTCGACCGAGAACGCCCGGCGGCGCTCGCTGCGGCCGGATCAGGTCACCTCGATCGGCATCGGACGGACATTCCAGAATATCCGCCTGTTCCAGAACGTCGCCGCGATCGAGAACGTCCTGATGGGCATGCATGTGCGGCTCTCCGCCTCCCCGCTCGGCGCGATCCTGCGCACGCAGCGGGTCCGGGCGGAGGAGTTCGACGCGCGCGAGAAGGCGCATGCCCTGCTCGATTACGTCGGCCTTGGCCGCCAGGCGCGGACGACCGCGCGCAACCTGTCCTATGGCGACCAGCGGCGGCTGGAGATTGCCCGGGCGCTCGCGAGCGAGCCGAGGCTGCTCCTGCTCGATGAGCCGACGGCCGGCATGAACCCGCGCGAGACCGAGTACATGACTGGCTTCATCAATCGGATGCGGCACGAGATGGACCTCACGATCCTCCTGATCGAGCACGATATGAAGGTCGTGATGGGAATCTCGGACCACATCGCGGTTCTGGACCACGGTGTGAAGATTGCCGATGGAAGCCCCGCGGAGGTGCGGGCCAACCCGCAGGTTATCGAGGCGTACCTTGGCGCGGGCTCCACCGAGGTCATCGAGCGGCTGTCGCGGGGGCACGGCGCGTCTCCCGTGCAGCCTGGCGCGGATGTGGAAAGCGATCAATGAACAACGGAACCATGCTCGAGCTTCGGGACGTCCATTCCTATTACGGCCATATCCACGCGCTCAAGGGCATCTCGCTGGACGTCCGCAAAGGCGAGATCGTGACGCTGATCGGATCCAACGGGGCCGGAAAGAGCACGACCCTGCGCACGATCTCCGGCCTGCTGTCGCCGCGCTCGGGCGAGGTGCGGGTGCAGGGCACGAAGATCAGTGGACTGCCGGCACACAAGGTGTCGTCGATGGGGATCGCCCAGTCGCCCGAGGGACGGCGCGTCTTTCCGCGAATGACCGTGCTGGAGAACCTGCAGATGGGCGCGTTTATCCATCGCAAGGTGGACCCGGCGGACCTGGACCGGGTGTTCGGCCTCTTCCCGAGGCTCAAGGAGCGCATCAACCAGAAGGCAGGCACGATGTCCGGCGGCGAGCAGCAGATGCTGGCGATTGGCCGGGCGCTGATGGCCAGGCCGAGCCTGCTGCTGCTGGACGAGCCGTCGATGGGCCTTTCGCCGATCCTCGTCGAGCAGATCTTCAGCATCATCAAGGACATCAACGCTCAGGGCACGACGGT
>DATLHE010000135.1:0-21565 GCA_035540335.1 Thermomicrobiales bacterium
GCACAACCGCGAGGGCCGGAGTCGGGCGATTCCGGCGTCCCGTGCGTACACGCCATATGTAAGAAGGGACGCGACAAGCGTGAAACTGAGCGTTGAGAGAAAGCCCGCAAGCCTGGTCGAGCTGAACATCACGGCCGAGGAGCAGGAGTTCGCGGAGGCCCTGGACAAGGCGATCAAGAAGCAGGCCCGCAGCCTGCAAGTTCCCGGCTTCCGCAAGGGCAAGGCGCCTCGCGCCATGATCGAGCGGTATTACGGCCGCGAGGCCTTCCTCCGGGACGCCGCCGACGAGGTCATGGACCGCCTCTACCGCCAGGCGCTCGAGCAGGAGGACCTCCGCCCGGTCGGCGACCCCGAGGTCGAGATCGTCGAGCTGGAGCCGGTCAACTTCATCGTCACCGTGCCGGTCTACCCGACGGTTGACCTCGGTGACTACGCCGCCGTCCGCGTCGACCCGGTCGACGCCGCAGTGACTGACGAGGACGTGCAGGAGGTCATCGACCGCCTGCAGCGCACCCAAAGCCCGTGGGTCGACGTCACCGAGGCCCGCAAGCCGCGGGAGGGCGACCAGGTCACGGTCGACTACACCGTCCACGACGGTGAGACGCCGTTCCAGGACCCGGTCGAGGACGCCGTCTTCATCCTCGGCGAGACCAACCTGCTTCAGCCGCTGCGCGACAAGATCGAGGACATGAACGTCGGTGACACCGAGCAGTTCGACCTCGTCTTTGAGGAGGACGACGAGACCGCCGACCCGCAGATTCGCGGCAAGGCGCTCACCTATAACGTGACGCTCAAGAGCCTCAAGCAGCGCGACCTGACGCCCGTCGACGACGAGTTCGCGAAGACGGTCGCCGGCGCCGAATCGCTGGACGACCTGCGGCAGCAGATTCGCGACGACGTCCACCAGGGCAAGACGAACGAGGGCCGCAGCGAGGTCCTGAACAAGACCATCGACGCGATCGCCGAGCAGGCCACGATCGACCTGCCGGAGGCGATGATCCACGACGAGGTCCATCACCAGCTCAACCACCTCAAGGAAGACCTGCAGCGCCAGAACATCGCGTGGGACGCATACGTGCGCTCCAGCGGCAAGAGCGAGCAGGAGATCCACGACGACATGTTCCCGGAGGCGACCCGCCGGCTGCGCAACTCGATCATCCTTCAGGAGATCGCCAAGCGGGAGAACGTCGAGGTCAGCGACGCGGACATCGAGGCCGAGATCGAGCGCGCCGCGGGTCCGGATATCAACCCGGCCAGCGACGACGAGGAGGCCCAGGCACGCGCGCAGCGGCTGCGTGAGCTCTACAAGAGCGACTACTTCCGCAACATCCTGCGCAACGACCTCTTCGAGCGCAAGCTGACCGACCGCGTCGTCGAGATCGCCACCGAGGGCAAGGGCGCCGTGCTGAACGGCTGGACCGCCCCGGAGCCGGCCGAGGCGACGAACGAGGCGGAGTCGGCCGACGAAGCCCCGGCCGCGAAGTCGTCCAAGCTCCCGGCTGAGGGCGAGGGCACGGACTGGGTCGCCGGCGACGGCACCGACACCATCCCCGAAGGGTTCCCGATCAAGGGCAACGCCAGCTCGAAGATCTATCACCCGGAGGCGTCGCCGTCGTACAACAATACGATCGCCGAGATCTACTTCGCGACGCCGGAGGCCGCCGAGGCCGCCGGCTACCGCCTGCCGAAGGCGCTGCAGCAGGCCGGCGAGAGCGCGGCCGAGACCGCTGCGTCGGCGGTCGAGCAGGCCGCGGAGCAGGCGAAGAACGCCGAGTAGCGCGCCACCCGCCAACCGCAGCTCACGAGATCACGAGCGGATGCCTCGCGCACCGCTCGTGATCTGTTTTCCGGGGCCTATTCGCGATGACCTCCAGCTCCCGAACAGACGAAGAGATCGCGCGCTACCGCTGGCTGATGAGTGAGGACGGAGGGGCCGTGCTCGCGGCGGTCGCCGCGGAGACGGCGGCGGGCACGCCGGCGCTGCGGCTGGCGGAGCGGCTGCGCGAGCGCTTCCCCCCCGACCTCGTGGCGTTGGCGATGACGCAGCACGACCTCCGGACCCGCGCCGCCGCAAAGTTCGGCCACGCTGATCGGATGGTCTTCACCCGCGAGGGGCTCGAGCAGGCGACGTCGGACGTCATCGCCCGCCACCGGGCGCGGCGCTACGCTGGCTGTGCGTCAATCGTCGATCTCTGCTGCGGCATCGGCGGCGACCTCATGGCGCTCGCCGCCCTGCCAGGCGTGGCGCGGCTGACGGCGGTCGACCGCGACCCGATCCATCTCCTGCTCGCGGCCGCCAACGCCGCGATCGTCCGGCCCGGGCTCGAGGTGACGACGATCGACGCCGACGTGCGCGATGTCGGCCTGGCCGAGGTCGACGCCGTCTTTATCGACCCCGCGCGGCGCAGCACGCAGGGCCGGCTCGGCGGCGTCGCCAGCGAGCCGCCGCTGTCGTGGGCGATCAGGCTGGCGGAGCGTGTGGCGCGCGTCGGCATCAAGTCGGCGCCGGGCATTCCGCATGACCTCGTGCCGCCGGATTGGGAGCTGGAGACGATCGCGCTGGGGACCGACCTGAAGGAGGCCGTGCTCTGGTCACCCGCGCTGGCGGCGGGAAACCGAACGGCGACGGTCATCGACGGCGCCGACGTCCATCAGCTGCGTGCGGTGCCCGGAGAGGCGCCGGGCCTGCGCGCGCCGGAGGCAGGCGACTCGCTGCTCGACCCGAACCCGGCCGTCACTCGCGCCGGGCTGGTGGAAGACCTCGCACGCGCCCTCGGCGCGGCCAAGATCGATGATGAGATCGGCTTTCTCGTCACCCGCGAGCCGGTCGCGACGCCCTTCGCACGCGGCCTGCGAGTGCTCGCCTCGCTGCCGTGGCACGAGAAGCGCGTCCGGGCCGTGCTGCGGGAGCTGGATGCCGGCCCGGTCGATGTTCGGCGGCGGGGCCTCGCCGGGGACGTCGACGCGATCACGAAGCGGCTGCGCGGCACGGGCTCGCGTCGCCTGACGGTCGCCATGACGCGCGTCACCGGCGCGCCGTGGGCGATCCTCTGCGAGGATGGGCCGGGGGCGCATTCAACCTCTATGGGTAGGTGAGGAACTCGACACCGCGCATTATGATTGAATGACAAGTGGATAGGCCCATCGCCTGGAAGCTGACTCGTGGTATGCGGGGCCGATCCGTCGCTCTGCTGAAAGAAAAGGCCAAGACATCCTATGGAGATCCCAACGATCGAGAACCTCGTCCCCATGGTGGTCGAGAGCACCAACCGGGGCGAGCGCGCCTTCGACATCTATTCCCGCCTGCTCAAGGACCGCATCATCTTCCTCGGCACGCCGGTCGAGAGCCAGATGGCGAACCTGATCATCGCCCAGCTGCTCTTCCTCGATCATGATGACCCCGAGCAGGACATCAGCATCTACATCAACTCGCCGGGCGGCGAGGTCTACTCCGGGCTAGCGATCTACGACACGATGCGCATGATCCGCCCCGACATCCGCACCTACTGCGTCGGCATGGGCGCGAGCATGGCGGCCGTGCTGCTGGCGGCCGGCACGCCGGGCAAGCGCTACGCGCTGCCGAACAGCCGGATCATGATCCACCAGGGATCGGCCGGCTTCCGCGGCAACGTGCCGGACATCGAGATCGCCGCGCGCGAGACGCTGAAGCTGACGAACACGCTTACCAACATCCTCTCCGAGCACACGGGCCAGCCCTTCGACAAGGTGAAGACCGACACCCAGCGTGACTACTACATGACCGGCGACGAGGCCAAGGAGTACGGCCTGGTCGACGAGGTGCTGACGCCGGCGCAGGTCCAGCTCCCGGCGGGCATCGGCGCGAGCGGCGCCGGCCTGTAGTCCCTTCCGGACTCCGGCGGCGACTGTGCCGCCGGAGTCCGTGTGACGTCCGCGCGACGTTGTTCATTCATCGGGAAATGGGTATTGTGTTCCTCACAAGACCCACCATTCGCTCCGCTTCACAGGGCCATCGTCGTCGTCGCGTCGGGGTCGTCATCAGAATTCATGAGGTGTTCGTGTGCATTATCGGTGTTCGTTCTGCAACAAGGGCCAGGAAGAAGTTCGCAGGCTGATTGCCGGCCCCAACCAGGTGTATATCTGCGACGAGTGCGTCCAGCTCTGTCGTGAGATCATCGAGGAAGAGGAGCCTGCAGCACCTCGCGTCGAAGCCGCCCCGACTTCCATTCCGACGCCGAAGTCCCTCTACGAGCAACTCAACAACTACGTTGTCGGCCAGGATCGCGCCAAGAAGATCCTCTCGGTCGCCGTCTACAACCACTACAAGCGCATCAACGCCGGCCTCGAGGCGGAAGATGGCGTCGAGCTCCAGAAGAGCAACATCCTGCTCGTCGGCCCGACCGGCTCCGGCAAGACGCTGCTCGCCCAGACGCTCGCCAAGCTGCTCGACGTGCCCTTCTCGATCGCCGACGCCACCGCGCTGACCGAGGCCGGCTACGTGGGCGAGGACGTCGAGAACATCCTGCTCCGGCTGATCCAGAACGCGGGCGACGTGACCCGCGCGCAGCACGGCATCATCTACATCGACGAGATCGACAAGATCGCGCGCAAGGCCGACAACCCGAGCATCACGCGGGACGTCTCCGGCGAGGGCGTGCAGCAGGCGCTGCTGAAGATCATCGAGGGCACCGTCGCCAACGTGCCGCCGCAGAGCGGCCGCAAGCACCCGCACCAGGAATACATCCAGATCGATACCCGCAATATCCTCTTCATCTGCGGCGGAGCGTTCGAGGGTCTGGAGGAGATCGTCTCCAAGCGCATCGGCAAGCAGAGCCTGATGGGCTTCGGCGAGACAAACGACAAGAACGAGACGATCGCCAACCCGCTCAGCCAGCTCAACCATGACGACCTGCTCAAGTACGGGCTGATCCCCGAGTTCGTCGGCCGCCTGCCTGTGTCGGTGTCGCTGGATCACCTGACGCGGAAGGAGCTGATCCAGATCCTGACCGAGCCGCGCAACGCGGTCGTCAAGCAGTACCAGAAGTTCTTCGCGCTGGACGACGTGGAGCTGGTCTTCACCGACGACGCGCTGGAGGCTGCCGCGAAGCAGGCCGAGGAGCGCAAGACCGGGGCGCGCGGTCTCCGCACCACGATCGAGGAGGTCCTCCTCGAGGTGATGTACGAGATCCCGTCGCTGGACAACGTCCGCAAGTGCGTGGTCGACGCCAACGTCATCAACAACCGCACGCGGCCGATCCTGCTCTCGGTCAACGAGACGCCGATCGACTACGCGAAGACAGCGTAGCCGCGGTTATCCCTGCCATCGAACAAGAACGGGCCGCCCTTTGGGGCGGTTCGTTTTTGTTTCGCGGACGTCGGATCGTGACCGCAAGTCTGCCAGAAATCGAAACTTTCTGGCAGTGTGGCAGCCTGGGTGGATTTCCCCGTGGTTATGGGGCTCTTGGGCATGCCAGAAATCAAAGCCATTCTGGCAGCCTGGCGTCAGGCTGCCACACTGCCATATTGCGGATATATGGGGAGCATTGGCAGCCTTCGGCGCGCTGTGCGGTGGGCGAACAGGTGAGACGGGGAGCGCGGCGCGCCGGAAACACTTCGTAGCCGCGCACTTCGGAGAGTGTGCGCAGGAGCATATCGCCGTGGCCGTGCCACCGAAGGGTGAACGCCGCCACCGTGTTCACCCACAAGAGCCGATCACGGCGTCCCAGGTGGCCAATCACCCCTTTACTCACAACTTGGCCGTCTGGGCAGCCTTCCATAACCTCTCCCAGGTGGCCAAGTTTCCCTGAACAACGTGGCCACCTGGAAAATTCCCGTCATGTCAACGAGAACGACCCCCAAAAGCCTTAGGTGGCCACTGGCCAAGTTCTTTCACTTGGCAGCCTGACAATAACGACAGAAGGTCTACCGGGACAGCTGTGGCATCGGGCGGGGAGGGCATTGACCGCGCTCACTCACCCAAACGGTCACGCACCGAACGCGCGGTCAATCCCCTCCCCTACGGTCCTTCCGAGGGATCGCTCGCCGGGTAGAAAGCGGCGTTGTAGCGATGGGCGCAGAAGCCGGTGGCCAGGGACAGGTCGAGGTCGTGGACGAGGAGCCGCTCTTCGCCGTAGGGGACGTAGGCGAGGCACGCGCCGTCCGGACCAATGAGGGTGGTCGCGGAGTCCTGGTAGCGCATCGCGCAATTGACACTGGCGAAGTAGATGGTGTTCTCGGCGCTGCGGGCGACCATCGTCTTTTCGTAGTAGGGAGAGGCTGGGTCGCCCCAGCGCTCGGGCGTCACGCCCGAGATGTCGCTGCCGGTGAGATGCGGGTGGAAGACCACCTTCGCGCCGCGCGTGGCCGACCAGCGGACCGCCTCCGGGTAGCGCCACCCCTCATGGCAGATGGTGATGCCGAACGGGACGCCGTCGATCGCGAAGAGCCGCCGCTGGCCATCGGGCACGTAGTAGGGCTCCTCCTCGGGCGGGATCTGGTTCTTGGCCTGATACCCGAGCACCTCGCCGTCGCGGTCGATGACGAACGCGACGTTGTGCACGCCCAGGGCGGTCTCCCACTCCATGCCTATGACGACGGCGACGCCGTGCCGTCTCGCCCCCGCGCGGACCGCTTCGAGCGCCTCGCCCTGTCGCGCCTGATCGTGCGTGGGGACCGGGAAGTCCATGCCGCGCAGGCCGGGCAGGTAGGTCTCGGGGAAGCAGGCGATGGCGACATCCTGTTCGGCGGCCTCCGCCAGGAAGCGGTCGACGATCGCCAACCGCTCTTCGATCGACGGCGCGTTGCGCGCGGACGCCAGCCCGATGCGCCATGTTGCGGGTGTGCCTGTGTCTTCCATGGAGCCGCCTGCCTCCGGGTGCGGTCAACGCGTGGTTTCTCGATGCGTCGCATTCTCGCATGGAACGAAGGCGACGGTGCAGGAGCACAATCGCATCGCCGATGTCAGCCCACATCGGGCGGGCACAAGGCCCGCCCCTACCGGAGGAGGTGGCGATCGTCGCGACGCGATCCACCCTCCCGGAGCCATACCCGCAGGGCACGCCGGAGGTCCGCGTTCACCAGCGCATCGGTCGAATCCATGACCTGGTCGATGCCGCCAAGATGCGCGGGCAGTGCCCGCACCGCCGGGTCCCGGATCGAGTCCCTCAGCGCGGCGGCGAACCGCCCAGCGTCGATGACCGTGAAGGGGCGGTCGTGGAACGGGCGTGGTGAGGGATCGAGCGGCCCGGTCAGCCCGAGACTGTTATGTCGCTCCGCCAGCACGCAAACGGCGCCGACGATGCCCGCCTCGCGCTCCCGCCAGGTCGTCGCGAACCGCGCCCGGTCCAGCCAGGGCGTCAGCTCGGCCGCGACAGGCAGCCGCGCGAACGCCGTGCCGAGCCATTTCGCGTACGGCGCGTAGCACCGCGCCTGCAGCAACGCCAGCTGCATGACGTCACGCACGAGCGACATGCCGACCACGTGCGAGCCGAGATCGTCGCCGACCTCTCCCGCGCGGCCGACGAATGGCTCGCTCTGGGCGATTCGCTTCCACTGCGCCGCCAGCCGGTACCGCCAGACGTCGTCGGGATACCAGGCGAGCGCCTCCCGAAGGCGCGTGAGCTCGCCCAGATCGTCATGGACGACCGTGCCCGCCGTGAGCTCAAGCAACTGCTGCCCGGCGACGGTCACCCACATCGCGACGTCGATCTCCGCCGCGCTGCGGATGCCGAGATGCCGCTCAAGGAGGGCCGGCAGCGACGTGATCGCGACCCGGTGGCGGTCCCCGTCGATCGCCATGTGGACGATGCCGGGATCGTCCGCGAACTCGCGATAGCGGGACGGGAAGCCGGCAACCTCCGCGGGGAGGCACTCGAGGAGCATACGGTCGAGCCTTTGCCCCCAGGCGGGCAGGTCGTCCTCGCGCAGGAGGATCACCAGGCGGGGCCCCCAGTCGTGGTCCATCGACCGCGCGGTGTCATAGCCGAGCACATCCGAGCCGGTGCCGAGGAGCCCGGCGGCATAAGGCAGGCCCGGCGCGTGCTTGGCCATGAGGTGGACTACGGCGGCGTCAAAGAATCGTCGCGCCAGCTCGACGCCGGGTAGAAACGGGGCCTCATTCGTCATCTCACCGTCCTCATCATCTCCTGGAACAACGCCACACCGCCCGATCCGTAACACCATGCGGCGCGTTTCCGTGCCGTGTTCAACGTCAGCGCGCCGGTGACGCCAGTGAAGCGGGCGCCGGTCGCCGGTCCATCTCGTGCAGGACCGGATGGACGACGAAGGAGGCGACGGCGGTGAGGTAGATCACGGCGATGCCCGCGATCACGGTCCGGACGCCGAACCACTCGACGAGGTAGCCGCCGGCAAGCTGTCCGAACGGGATCGCGATGAAGGCGATCGCGGTCGTCGTGCCGAAGACGCGCGCGCGGGACGCCAATGGGACGAACTCCTGCCGGATCGACATGAGGATCGGATTGAGCGGTCCGGAGGCCAGGCCCATGAGCAGCATGGCGGCGAGGACGACGGGGTACGGCGGCGCCGTCGCGAGCACCAGGAAGCCGAGGCCGGTGACAAGGAAGCCGCCGATGAAGGTTGCCCGGCGGGAGAGCCGGGGCGCGATTGCGCTGAAGATGACGGTGCCGATGACCGCGCCGCCGCCTTCGGCGCCGAGCAGCATGCCGAGCAACTCGGCGGAGCCGTAGTTCTCGCGCACAAGCGCCGGCAGCTGGACGGTCGCCAACGGCGCGTCGAGGACGTTCATCAGGCAGACGATCCCGGCCAGCCACAGCATGAGCCGGTGCTGGCGGATGAAGCGGAACCCGTACAGCGTGTGCGCCCAGAAGGACGCGGGACCGGTCTCGACTCGTGCCGCCACGATGGGCGGGATGCAGGCGACCGTCAGCAGCGCGGCAAGACCGAAGACGACGGCGTTCACCCAGAGCACATTGCTCGGGCCGACCCGCGACACCAGAACGCCGGCGACCATCGGCCCGATGAACAGTGAGAGCCGGCGCGCCCCCTGGAAGAACGCGTTGACGCGATCGAGGTCTATGCGGCCACGGGCCGCCAGCTCGGGGACCATCGCGTCCTTGGCGGTCGCGCCCGGGCCATCGAAGAAGGCGCCCACGATGACCAGCACGATCAGCCACGCGAAGTCGAGGCGGCCCGCCGCGTAGAGAAGAGGGATGCCGCAGACGGAGAGACCGCTGAGGAGGTCGGACGCCACGCTGGCGGCGCGGAAGCCGATGCGGTCGACCACCTGCCCGCCCAGGAAGGTCGCGATCACCCGGGGCAGGACGGTGAAGAAGCCGACGAGACCCATGCGGGCGTAGCTGCCGGTGAGATCGAGCACGAACCAGGGGATGGCGACCATCGCGATTGCCTCGGCGACGAACGAGAGCGAGTTCGCGGCGACGAGGGCGAGGATGGACAGCCGGTCGCGGGTCATGATCCGTCACCGGGGAAGCGATACATCGTCGTGGCGACGGCCATCCGCACCGCGTCCGGATCATCCGGAGCGTCAGCGGTGTCCCAGAACTCGTCGATCAGCGCGAGCAGCCTGCGGTCGAACTCGGCCGCCCGCGCGGGCGTGAGGCGGGCGCGGCGGGTCTCCCAATAGAGCTCCTGCTCGGGCCAGAGCCTCAAGCTGGCAACGAGCTCCTGCGTCACGGACTCGAAGATCGCGCCGGAGACCGGGCCCGACAGCGTCTCGATGTCGCCGGGGTTCGGACGGAAGCCGTAGACGCGCGCGGTTGCGCGATAGAACTTCTCGACGTTGCCGCCGCGCACCTGCTGATCCACGAGGACGATCAGGCCGGCATCGAGCAGGAAGCGCACGTGGTGGAGGACCTTGGCCTGCGGCTCCTCCAGGAGCGCGGCGAGCTGCTGGTTGGTCGCCTTGCGGTCGGCAAGGATGTGGAGGAGGCGGTTGCGGATCGGATCGGTGAAGGCCTTGAGCTGCCGCAGGTCCGACACGACCTGGAACGGCATCGGCTCGAATCGCGTGTGCTCCGACATGACTGCTCCCTACTGAGCGGTGACCGACGCGCCCCATGTTAGCCATCGCTATCCGATTCGTCAATCCTAAGTGGATAGCAGAAGGCATTCGAAGGGGCTGGCGCATGTGACCGTCGGCCAGACATCTGGCAGGGTCGGCCGCAAGGGCCGACCGTATGACGGTGAGCGGCGGGAGGGTGGCGAGCGTGCGGCCAGCCGCCCGTACGATGGCCGGCGACGAAGAGACGAGGTGCGCCTTTCGCCGTCGTAGCCGCGCACCTCGAAGCGTGTGCGGCGGATGGCCCACAGTGGCATATCGTGACGACCAGACGCGCGGCGCCGACGGGCGACGGAGCGTCCCGTCGACACCATATCGACACTGCGCATCGATGGGGCTCCCCCCGCCAAGGGCTCGCCATGGCCGAGCGCGCAGCGTGAGAAGCGGAGCGGGCCCTTTGCTTCTCGGCCACGCCTCGGCCGGGCGACCCTTTGCTTCGCTCTGGATGAGGGGGTGTTGTGGTGTGCGACGGGCGCCAGCAAGAGCGTCCGATCAAGGGTGCGGCGAGGGGGAGTGGCGGAGGGTGCATAATGGCAGCCGTTGATGGGTGACACGCACAGGAGAAGGGGTCCGAATGAATCGTGCGTCCTTTGAGCAGCTGCTGAAACACCGGACGACGCGCCGGCTCGCCGTGGGCGGCGCTGGCCTGCTCGGTGTCTCCTTCGCCAGGGCGCCGACGCGCCTCTACGCCCGCCAGGCGACGCCCGCCGGCACGGCGGAGGCCTCGCCGGTCGGCAGCCCGGCCGCGACTCCTGTCGCCGCGACGCGCTTCGACGCCTACCCGTTTGCGCTCGGCGTGGCCTCGGGCGATCCGCTGCCGGATGGCGTGGTGCTCTGGACGCGGCTCGCGCCCGACCCGCTCGATCCGGCGAGCATCGCGCCGGTGCCGTACGAGGTCGCCTGGGAGGTTGCCACCGACGAGGGCTTCGGCGATGTGGTCCAGCGGGGCGTCGCGCTCGCCGATCCCGCGCTGGCGCACAGCGTCCACGTCGACGTCAGCGGCCTCGATCCGGCTCGGGACTATTACTACCGCTTCGCAGTCGGGGGCGAGGTCAGCCCGGTCGGTCGCACACGGACCGCGCCCGCCGCGGGAACGCCGGTCGACGCCGTGCGCCTGGCGATGGTCTCCTGCGCGAACTACGAGCACGGCTACTTCATCGCCTACCGCGACATCGCGCGGCAGAACGTCGATGTCGTCGTCCATCTCGGGGATTACATCTACGAGTACGCGCCGAACCACTACAACGTGCGCAAGCCCCAGAACCTGCGGCTCGTGACCGGCGGCGAGGCAACGAAGCTGGTCGAGTACCGCAACCGCTACGCGGAGTACAAGACGGACCCGGACCTGCAGGCGGTCCATGCCAGCGCGCCGTGCATCGTGACGTGGGACGACCACGAGGTCGAGAACAACTACGCCGGGGACTACGCCGACACGCCCGGCTCCGTGGCCTGGTTCCGCAAGCGCCGGGCGGACGCCTATCAGGCCTACTACGAGCACATGCCGCTGCGGGCGGAGTCGCTGCCGGTCGGGCCGGACATGCGTCTCTACCGCCGCCTCGCCTACGGCGATCTGCTCGACATCAACGTGCTCGACACCCGCCAGTACCGCACCGACCAGCCGGTCAGCACCGGTGAGTACCCGCGCAACCCGAAGGCACTGCTGCCCGACGCGACGATGCTCGGACCGGAGCAGGAACGGTGGCTGCTCGGCAACCTCGACGCCTCCGCGACGACATGGAACGTGATCGCTCAGCAAGTAATGATGGCGGACACCTACTTCCCCGTCGACAACGGCAAGGTGCCCGACTTTGCCGACGACACGTGGTCCGGCTACCCCGCCGCGCGCGAGCGCATCCTGCGGCACCTACACGAGGCGAGCATCCGCAACCCCGTGGTGCTGACCGGCGACATCCACAGCGCATGGGCGGCCGACCTGCGACTGGACTTCAGCGAGCCGGGCGCTGCCGCCATCGGCTCGGAGTACGTCGTCACGTCCGTCACCGCCGGCGGCAAGACGCGCTCGACGCGCGGGAACGCCTACATGGCCGAGTATGACTACATCAAGTATTTCGACGGCCGGCGTGGCGGGTACACGCTGCTCGAGGCCACGAGCGAGCTCTGGCGGGCCGACTACGTCGTGGTCGACGACATGGAGGATCCGGCCTCCGGCGTCACGCACACGGCCACTTTCGTCACCGAAGCGGGCACCCCTGGCGTGCAGCGGGCGTGAGCCATCGCGTGCGGGCATGGAACATGCTGGCCCAGCGCACGAGCTACCGACCCGGGAACGGGCAAAGGAATCGTCCGTGAAGGAACAGTCCGGCGAGGAGAACGTTCGGGTCCGGATCCGGATCACCGGGCGCGTGCAGGGGGTTGGGTTTCGCGCGGCGGTGCGGAGGCACGCCGCGAATCTCGGTCTCTCCGGCACCGCGGAGAATCTGGAGGACGGCTCGGTCCGCATCGAGATGCGCGGCGCCCGCGGCGCGATCGATCAGCTCGTGGCGTGGTGCCATCAGGGGCCGCCCGCCGCCGAGGTCGACGCCGTGGAGGTCATCGAATTCTCCTGAACCGGTGCCTCGTTCGCGGGCGCCGTCCCGGCTCCGGATTGGGCCGCGGTGGCATGCCGTCGTTCCAGGGTTTCTATACCGATGAGCAAGTCGCCGCGATCACGACCTATGTGCGCCAGGCGCTCGGCAACGACGCGGGCCCGGTGAGCCCGGAGCAGCTCACCGCCGTGCGCGAGAGTCTCTACGGCACCCCGGCCCCGGTCGCGACACCCAAGGGCCAGCGGCCAGGTGAGGAGGTCTCGCCGGAGGCGACGCCGTAGGGTGGTTCTGGACAATCCCGAGTCGTTCGCGAGCGCCGATTCCCCGCGGGGAACCGGCGCTCGCGCGTGCGTGGCCCATCGCACACAGACGCGGGATGTGCAAGCGATCGGGCACCCCTGCACCTGATCAAAAAATGCGTTGACGAAGCTTATGCGCAACGCCACAATGGCCCGAGATCAATCGTTGTGGGAATTTCCCCGCGTGCAGGACTGGCATTGCGGGGATTTCGGAGGAGCAGACAACAGAATGGATAGGGTCGAAGGAGCCGGGGCAGCGTCTGCCCGGCATCCAGGTATCATCACGCGCCGTCGCTTCCTGCAGATGGTCGGCGCCACCGCGGGCTCGGCGGCGGTCATGAACGTCCTGACCGCGTGGGGCCAGATGCCCATGGGCGGGCAAACGGAGCCGCCGAAGCTGCAGGGCAACGGCAACGGGACCAAAGTCATCGTGATCGGCGCCGGGCCGGGCGGCTGCCCCGCCGCATGGGAGCTGGTGAAGCTGGGCTACGACGTGACGGTGATCGAGGCGCGCGACCGCGTCGGCGGCCACGTCTTCACCGTGCGCGGCGGCGCGAAGACGCAGGCCTACGGCAAGGACGAGCAGGTCTGCGACTGGCCGGAGGGCGTCTGGTGGGATGCGGGGCCGTCGCGCATCCCGTTCTACCATCGCTCGTTCTTCCACTACGCCAAAGAGTTCAACATCCCGCTGATCGACCACAAGAACCTGAACCTCAACGGGTGGGTCTACGCGGAGAACATCGACGGACCGCTGAATGGCAAGAAGATGCGCCTGCACGAGCTGCAGGCCGACATGGCGGGCTATACGTCGCAGTACCTCGCAACCGCCATCGACCAGGGTGCGCTGGACCAGCCGCTGACGGCCGAGGACGAGGAGCTCTTCAAGCAGTACCTCACCAACTGGGGCATCCTCGACGAGATGAGCCTCACCTACGGCCCGTCGGACCATCGGGGCTACACGACGGTTCCGGACACACAGTCGGCGGGCGAGATTGCCGATCCCTATCCGTTCACGGATCTGCTGCCGTTCGCGGCGGCGGCCCTGCGCTCGGCCGGCGGCTACCTCGCCGCGACGTCGACCTTCGACTGGCAGACGACGCTCGTCAAGCCGAAGGAGGGCGTGGGCCAGCTCTACGAGGAAGGGTTCAAGCAGGCGCTGGGTGACCGCATCAAGCTGAACTGTGAGGCCACCGAGATCCGACAGAGCGAGGATGGCGTGCGCGTTGTCTACCTGAACAAGGAGACCGGGCAGACCGAGGAGATCAGCGGCGACTACTGCGTGTGCAATATCCCGCTGTCGGTGCTGATCAAGTTGAAGACCGACTTCTCCCCCGAGTTCCGCGAGGCAACCCGAGCGGTCCCCTACGCCATGGCGCTGCGCATGGGCATCGGCTACAAGCGGCGCTTCTGGGAGGAGGACGACTGGATCTACGGCGGGCAGTCGTTCACGAACATCCCCGAGCTCGGCATCCTGGACTATCCGGACGACAACTACAACGCGGCCGCGGGAGCGATGCTGAGCATGTACAACTTCGGCAACAACGCCGCGCGGATTAGCTCGCTGCCCTACGAGGAGCAGTACGCGCTCGCGCTCGAGCACGTCAGCAAGATCCACCCGCAGGCGAAGGAGGAGTACATCTCCGGCTTCTCCGTCGCATGGCACCTGGAGCCGTATAGCCTGGGCGCCTGGCCGAGCTACAACGCCCGGACGCGCGCGGGGGCCATGCCGAAGCTGCAGGAGCCAGATGGGAGGGTGTATCTCGTGGGCGAGCACCTGAGCAACGTCAACGCGTGGATCGAGGGGGCAGTCCAGGCCGCGTGGATGCAGGTCGAGAAGCTGCACACGCGCGTGATGCAGGGCTGACGGGCCACCACCGGGATGGATTTGACGTGAGCCGCCGCCTCGCTTGCGCGAGGTGAGCGCATCAGTGCCAACAGGGTGAGAACATGACCAGGTTTTCCAGTGTTCGAAGTCGCGCGGCGACGATCGTCGGCGCCGTCGCGTTCCTGGCGCTCGGCAGCGTGCCGCTGATCGGGCAGGCGCAAGACGCCGCCCCGGCCGCCGCCCCCACAGAGCAGGAGCTGATCGCCGAGGGCGAGAAGATCTACACGAACGTCTGCATCGCCTGCCACCAGCCGAACGGCAAGGGAGTCGACGGCATCTACCTGCCGCTGGCCGGCAACCCGCTGCTGACGACGGAGGACCCGACCTACTTCGTGCGGACGGTACTGACCGGCCGTGGCGGCATGCCGCCATTCGCCGGTCCGTACGATGACGAGCAGATCGCCGCGATCACGACCTACGTGCGCCAGGCGTGGGGCAATGACGCCGCGGCCGTGAGCCCGGAGCAGGTCGCCGCCGTCCGCGCCGAGATCACCGGCGTGCCGGTCGTTCAGCCGACGCCGGAGGGGCAGATCCCGTCGGGCAACGTGAGCGGCACCCCGGTCTCTGGCGCGGCGACGGCCGGCACGCCAGAGGCGACCCCGTAGGAGCCCTACGCGCGCGGCTCAACCTGTGCGACGATGGCCGGAGGAACACCGGTCGCGAGCGCCGGATTCCAATGAGGAATCCGGCGCTCGCTCGTTCACTACCGCCAACGGAGCTTCGCATGACACGTGACCTGCTCGCGCCCCGGCCGCTCGGGAGCACCGGCATCCAGGTGCCCGCCATCGCCATCGGCTGCGCCCCCCTCGGCAACATGCCGGACACCTTCGACTACGAGGTCTCCACCGAGAACGCCCGCGCCACGATCCGGACAGCGCTGGAGAGCCCCATCAACTGGCTCGACACGGCGGCGTGGTATGGCGACGGCGAGAGCGAGCGGCGTATCGGCAGCGTGCTGAAGGAGATGGGCGGCCTGCCGGCGGGTGCGTTCCTCGACACCAAGGCGGGCGCGGGCCCCGACAACGACTACAGCGCCGACGCGATCAAGCGGCGCTTCCTGCGCAGCCTCGAGCTGCTGGGGATGGAGCGCATCGAGCTCGTCTTCCTGCACGACCCGGAGCGGTCGACATTCGAGGCGGTCACGGCGCCGGGCGGGCCGCTGGAGGCACTCCAGCGCTTCAAGGAGGAGGGGCTGATCGGCCATCTCGGCGTCGCCGGAGGGCCGGTCGAGATGGAGAACCGGTACGTGGAGCTGGGCATCTTCGACGCGGTGATCACCCACAACCGCTACACGCTGCTGAACCGCAACGCCGACCCGCTGCTGACCGTGGCGTCCGAGCGCGGGCTCGCCGTGCTGAATGCCGCGCCCTACGGCAGCGGCATCCTCGCCAAGGGGCCGTCGCAGTACCCGCGCTACGCCTACTCCAGCGCGCCGGGCGAGATGGTCGCGCGGGCGGAGCACCTGGAGGCGATCTGCGCCCGCCACGACGTGCCACTGGCCGCCGCCGCGCTGCAGTTCTCGATGCGCGACCCGCGCATCACGGCGACGATCGTCGGCATGTCGCGGCCGGAGCGCATCGAGCAGACGCTCGACCTGGCGCGGCGCGAGATTCCGGAGGCATGCTGGGAGGAGCTGTTGCAGGTACCGTACGAGACCGGCAACCCGCAGTAGATCGGCCATGGCGCAAGCGGGCGAATGATCCCGCCCCTTGCGCCGATGCCCGCCGGGCTGTATAGTCATCCGCATGAACATTGTGCGTGGCATCACAACCGGCAAGAACAAGCGGAAGCACACCTCGATGACCACCATCGAGATGATTATTCGCTGGCCTGCCGGGCCGGGTGTTTGCTGACGCAACGAGTAGAGTCAACGAACACAACACCGGAACGGCAGGCGGGAGCGCAAAGGCGGCTCCCGCTTTTTGTTGGTCCGGAACGCGACATTCATGCGGAACCATCCGCCGGCTCACGGCAAGCAGCGTGGCTTCCACCTGGGTCTAGGGAATCACCGACGTGACGGTGCGGCATCGTGGCCACGCGTCACACCAAACATCGCCAGCGTCGAGGCGCTGGCCCACCATCTGCCCTGGTGAGGAGCACGTTCGATGAAGGTACTGAAGTTCGGGGGGACATCGGTTGGTGACGCGCGCCGCGTGCGCGAGTCCGCCCGCCTGGCCCTCTCCCAACCCGGCGCGCAGGTGCTGGTCGTCTCCGCCGCCGCCGGCGTGACGAACCTGCTGCTCGACGCCGCCCGCGCCGCCGGTCGAGGCGACCGCGCCGCCGTCGCCGCCTGTGTGGCCGACGTCCACGCCCGCCACGCGAACGTCCTTGCCGGGCTCGGCAACGACGACGTACGTGCCGGCGCCCGCGCCGCCGTTGACCAGGTCCATCGCTCCCTCGACGCCACCCTCAGCGAGATTCTCGCCGAGGGTCAACTGTCTCCCCGCCTCTCGGACCGCGTCGTCTCCCACGGTGAGAAGGCGATGTCGGGGATGATGGCGGCGACGCTGCGGGATATGGGGGCGGCGGCCGAGGCAGTCTTCACCGATGCCGTCATCGCCACCGATGGCCGCCACGGATCGGCCCGACCGGACCGCGCCGAAACGCGCGAGCGCGCCGCGGCGGTCGTGCGACCGCATCTTGACGCTGGCACGATGGTCGTCTGCACGGGCTTCATCGGCTTCGGGCCGGACGGCGCGACGACGACGCTCGGACGTGGCGGCTCCGACTACAGTGCAACGCTGCTCGGCGCGGCGCTCGACGCCGACGAGGTCCAGATCTGGACCGACGTGCCGGGCGTGCTCTCCGCCGACCCGCGCAAGGTAGCCAGCTCCCGCGTCGTCTCCGAGATCAGCTATGACGAGGCGCAGGAGCTCGCCCATTTCGGCGCCAAGGTGCTCCACCCGCGCACGATCCGTCCGGCGACGAGCCAGAACATCCCGGTGCGCATCCTCTCGACGTTCGCGCCGACGCAGTCCGGCACGGTCGTGACGACGGCGGCGAGCAGCCAGCGGATCAAGGCGGTCACCGCGCTGAAGGGGCTCATCCTCCTGACGCTGGACGTGCCGGAACTGGAGGATCTCGCCCCGGCGGCCTCGGCGGCGTTCCGCGTGATGCACGAGGAGCGGATCGAGATCGTGACCGTATCGCAGTCGTCCTCGCGCCGGCGGATGACCTTCCTCGTCGACGCCGTGCTCGGCGGCTGCGCCCGCCTGCAGGAGCGCATCGGGGCCGAGCTGGAGGATGTCGAGGCCAACATCGGCTGCGAGGAGCATGTGGCGGTGGTCGCCGCGGTGGGCGACGGGGCGGCGAACTCGCCGTCGGCACTGGCGCGGATGCTCGCCGTGCTGCACCGGGCGGACCTGCCGGTGTTGTCGACCAATCAGCAGAACTCGAACGCGGCGATGCTCGTCGTGGTGCCGGAGGCGGTTTCGGACCAGGCGGTGCAGGTCGTGCACGACGCCTTCATCCGGCCAGCGGCCACCCGCCGCCGGACCGGCGGGCGCCGGCGCGCCGAGATGCTCGGCGAATCGGTGCGAGTGGGCTGAACCGGTCGTCTGCAAGCGAACGCAGGTCGGCGCTCGCAGCCGCGGGCGCCGACCGTACGGTGAAATGGAGCAATTCATGTCTGACGGGCGGATTCCGGTCGCGATTCTCGGTGCGACGGGCAATGTGGGGCAGCGCTTCGTGCAGCTACTGGCGGACCATCCCTGGTTCCGGGTTGCGGAGCTGGTCGCCTCGGAGCGGTCGGCGGGCTAGTGCTACGGCGAGGCGACCGACTGGCGGCTCGGCGCGCGCATGCCGGAGACGGCCTCCGGCCTCCCGGTGCTCGACTACAACGCCGACCTGCAGAGCCCGGTGGTCTTCTCCGGCCTGCCCGGCGAGGTTGCCGGGGAGATCGAGCAGCGCCTAGCGAGCACGGGGCACGCGGTGCTCTCCAACACCTCGACCCACCGCATGGAGCCGGATGTGCCGCTGCTCATCCCGGAGGTCAACGCCGATCATGCCGAGGCGATCGCGACGCAGAAGCGCAATCGTGGCTGGTCCGGCTACATCGTGACGAACCCGAACTGCTCGACGATCCATCTCGTGCTGGCGCTGAAGCCGCTGCGCGACGCCTTCGGGCTGGACGCGGTGTTGGCGACGACGCTGCAAGCGGTCTCCGGTGCCGGATACCCGGGGGTACCCTCGCTCGACATGATCGACAACGTCGTGCCCTACATCGGCGGCGAGGAGGAGAAGATCGAGACCGAGTCGCAGAAGCTGCTCGGCGGCTACGACGCCGGTGCGGGCTTCGTCCCGGCCGATTTCGTGCTCAGCGCCCACTGCACCCGCGTGCCGGTGCGGGATGGCCACACGGAGTGCGTCTCCGTGCGGCTGCGCACGCCGGCGACGCCGGAGGAGGCGATCGCGGTGTTCGAGGGCTTCCGCGGCGTGCCGCAGGAGCTGGGGCTGCCGAGCGCGCCGCCGCAGCCGGTGATCGTCCGCCGCGAGCCGAACCGGCCGCAGCCGGTCTTCGACCGCGACGACGCCAACGGCATGGCGTCGGTCGTCGGACGGGTGCGGGAGTGCCCGCTGCTCGGTCTGAAGTTCGTCGTCCTCGGCCACAACACGGTTCGCGGGGCCGCCGGGGCGTCGATCCTCAACGCCGAGCTGTTCCGCGAGCAGGGACTGCTGCCCGTCTAGAACCTGAACGACAGCCACGTGACGAGCGCGACGCCGGTCTATCGGCGTCGCGCTCGTTTTACGTGGCGGCATCAATGGCGCATCCTCCTCCGACCGGCATAGCCCCATCTGGCGGATAGACGGGCGCGGTAATATGTAAGAAGAAGCACCAACAGCATGCCGATCTGCGGCGCCATCGCCGCGCCGGGTCCCACAACATCCATCCCATCGTCATGTCGATCGCTGCATCAGGGAGGGATCATGGGCACTGAGGATATCCACTGCATCATGCCGCCCGCGCCCGATGTGTACAACCGCATCGTCGCGTCCATCCGGCGCGCGGAGACCGGCAACAAACTGCCCGACCGCGCAACCGGCAATCTCTTCGACGCGGCGACGTTGACAAAGATCCTCACCCGGCCGCCAAAGACGCGGGCGCACACGCTCGTCTCACCGACGCGGCAGTATGCGCCGGTCACGGGCACCCGGAAGGCCCTCGTGCTGCTGGTCGACTTCTCCGACAAGGCGGCGACCGAGCCCCCGGACCATTTCCGCGATCTCCTGTTCTCCCAGGGGGCCTACGCCACCGGCAGCATGCGCGACTTCTACCACGAGGCGTCGTACGGCCAACTCGACGTGACCGGCGAGGTCAGCGGCGGCACGTCGAGCACCACGTGGTATCGCGCGCCGAATGCGAAGGCCTATTACACGAACGGCGACTACGGTTTCGGCACCTACCCCCAGAACGCCCAGAAGCTCGTCGAGGACGTGCTCGATCTCGCCGCGCCGAACGTGAACTTCGCCGATTATGACAACGACGGCGACGGCACGGTCGAGGCGCTCGTCATCATCGCCGCCGGCTCCGGCGGCGAAGCCACCGGCGACGTCAACGACATCTGGTCGCACAAGTGGGCGATCACGCCCCGGACGCTGAACGGCGTGACCGTGAGCGAGTACTTCATGGCGCCGGAGGATGGCCGCGTGGGCGTGATGGCCCATGAACTCGGCCACCTGCTCATGGGCTGGCCCGACCTCTACGACACGGACTACAGCTCGTCCGGCACCGGCGACTGGGACCTGATGGCGGGCGGCAGCTGGAACAACGGCGGCGACACGCCCGCGCACCCATGCGCCTGGTGCAAGACCAAGGTCGGCTGGGTCACGCCCACGACGATCACCGGCGCCCAGGGCGTCACGATCACCCCGTACGCGTCCACGCCGGATGTGTATATGCTCCCTGTTGGCGGGACCGGCGGCACGCAGTACTTCCTGCTCTCCGACCGGCACAAGACCGGGTTCGACAGTCACCTGCCCGGCGAGGGCCTGATCATCGAGCACGTCGACGAGAACCAGGCCAATAACACCGACGAAACGCACTACCTGGTCGACCTCGAGCAGGCGGACGGCAAGCAGGACCTCAACAAGAACGCCAACCGCGGCGACGCGACCGATCCATTCCCCACCGCTTCGAACTCCACCTTCGACGGCACGAGCACGCCCAACAGCGACGCCTACGACGGCAGCGACACGCAGATCGCTGTCATCAACATCCAGCGCGCCGGCGACAACGTGACCGCCGATGTGAGCCTGGGCGCGGCGCCCACGGCCGCCGCCTGGCACAACAATGTCACGATGACCGGGACCTTCACCCATCACACGACGCAATGGGCATGGGTCTACATCAATGGGCTCGGGTGGCGGCGGATCAAGGACGGCTCCCCTGACGGCGTCAGCAACGTCTTCGCCGCCTGCTGCCTCGCGGTCGCGAACGGCCGACCGACCAACGTCTTTGCCGACGACCAGTTCCTCTTCACGATGTACATGCTGTAACGCGCCGGACTCCGTCCGCTGATCGTCATCGATGCGAATTGCCACAACGGCACGACCCATCTGCTCGGAGCACCGATGGGGATGCCGGAATCGATCCAGCCGAGCGCGGCGGGAGGGTGCGATGAGCGAGGTCACCATCACGATCGTGATCAAGGGGGCCGGCGATACCGTCTCCACGGCGGTGAACGGCGGAAGCAGTGTCGGCGGTCCGACCCCCGATGTCATCCCCGGCGGGGTGTCCGCCGCGCCGCAACCGACACGGCCGACCAAGATCGCGGGGCAGGCGTCCGGCCCGGTGCCGACG
>DATLHE010000136.1:0-4031 GCA_035540335.1 Thermomicrobiales bacterium
CGCCGCACCCCGAAGGGTGTGCGCCCATCGGACCAGCCCCGCTCACCGTCCGCAGCCACAAGGCCCGGGGCGATGCAGACACGCGACGATCCAGATACGCACGGTGTGACGTACATCCCTCTGTCACAGTGTGGATCGGTCTGTGTCTCGGGTCTCCCGTATCTCTTTGTTGTATGGAGAGAACTCGTTACCGTTGTAGGGGGTGTGGATAGTGTGGATAACCCCGGATTCCCGCGTCATCGCGCCCAAACTCCCGTGTGGACAAGCCGGAACCCCTGTCAACACGTCCACTGGCGGCTCATTCGGCACCTGTGACAATCCCCACCGCCGTCCCGGCTACTCCATCCCTTGCACACGGCCGGGGTGTACGTTCACCACCATCTTATGGCAGGTTGTCCACAATCCACCGCCGTTATCCACACGCTCGCCGGAGTTATCCACATTCGCGGACAAACCTGTGCCAGGCAGGCATAATGGTGTCAGGCCCATGGCGTAACGCGTCGATGCAGCGACGTCCCGTGTGGAGGGGACGGGGCCACGCCCTTTTCTCCTATCCGGCGATTTGCTACCCTGCACGCTGGGGAGCGTTCGATCCGAGATCCCAGCTACGCCGATGCAACCGCTGCGTTGCTGTGCGCGTCTTTCCTCTCGGGTCCGTACGCTCGCCCACAGACAGACAGATGGGATCGCTTTCCTCACCCCGCGAGCGAGTGACGCATTCGCGGTCGTTCACCGACGAACGGGCCATGTCGCCCCATGGCACGCGCCCGAAGGACAACATCGAATGGGAACACGTCGATCCCGCACGATCGAGCAAGACATAGAGGTCCGTTACTCCTACCCGGTTCGCTTTACGCGTGACGTGTTCGCTCCGGACAATACGACCCTCGCCGAGGTCTGCGCCCGCGACGGCGCCGGCCGCCGGCGCAAGGTGCTCGTGGTGCTCGACGCCGGCGTCGCCGCGGCCTACCCGCGGCTGACCGACGACATCACGGCCTACGTCGCTGCCCACGGGGAGTACCTGACGCTGACGCGGGCACCGATGCTGGTCGAGGGCGGCGAGCAGATCAAGAACGACACGGCGACCCTGGAGGCCATCCAGCGCGAGATCGACCGCGGCGGCATCGACCGGCACTCCTACGTCATCGCCATCGGCGGCGGCGCCGTGCTGGACATGGCCGGCTTTGCGGCCGCCACCGCGCACCGCGGCATCCGCCTCATCCGCGTGCCGACGACCATCCTCTCCCAGAACGACTCCGGCGTCGGCGTCAAGAACAGCGTCAACGCCTTCGGCAAGAAGAACTTCCTGGGCACCTTCGCCCCGCCCTACGCCGTCATCAACGACGCGGCGCTCATCGAGCGGCTGCCGGACCGCGAATGGCGCGGCGGCATCGCCGAGGCGGTCAAGGTCGCCCTGCTGAAGGATCCCGCCTTCTTCGCGTTCATCGAGGACCACGCCGCGGCACTGGCGAACCGTGACGCCGACGCGATGGACTGGCTCATCTACCGCTGCGCCGAGCTGCACCTCCAGCACATCGCGACGAGCGGCGATCCGTTCGAGTTCGGGTCGTCCCGCCCGCTCGACTTCGGTCACTGGTCGGCGCACAAGCTGGAGCAGATCTCGAACTACGCATGGCGCCACGGCGAGGCGGTCGCCATCGGCATCTGCCTCGACGCCACCTACGCCTGGCGGCAGGGGCTGCTTCCAGAGACCGACTGGCGACGCATCATCGACGTCTTCGACGCCGTCGGCCTGCCGATCTTCGCGCCGGAGCTGATCGACTCGCTCGCGCACGCCGGCGCCCCCGGCTCGGTGCTCTCCGGGCTCGAAGAGTTCCGCGAGCATCTCGGCGGCGAGCTGACGATCATGCTCATCCGCGGCATCGGCGTTCCCTATGAAGTCCATTCCATGGACACCAGCGTCATTACCGACAGCATGCGCGTGCTCCGGGACGAGCACGCGGCACGATCCAGCAAGGAGTCATCCCATGGCGAGCACCTCCGAGATCGCGAGTCCACTCTCGCAGCAACAGCTGATTGACGAGTTCTTCATGGAGCAGCGGACCAAGATCCTCGATCTGGCCGCCTTCCTCGACCGGCTCGACCGCGTCACCGAGCAGAACGCGAACGACGACTTCCGCATCGTCGCGCTGCGCAAGGCCGTCCACGAGCTCATCTCCGACGAGCCGGGCCGCGTCGAGCGCGTGCAGATGACGTTTAGCGACCAGAACACCGAGCTGCTGGACGAGCTGGACCGCAAGGCCGCCTACGGCGCGTCGATCCGGTAGAGCGTGTGTCATCGCAGATGACACCGCTTGTTCTTTCAATCGGTGCCTCAAGCGGCGACCGGGAGCATCACTGGCCGTCAACCATTCCGAGCCACTTGAGGCCGGGAGAGGAGCATCACCATGGAATACATCGATCTGCACGCCCACATGGTCTCGCGGAACACCGACGACTACGAGCGGATGGCGATCGCCGGCTGCGTCGCCGTCACCGAGCCGGCCTTCTGGGCCGGGTACGACCGCCGCTCGGCCGACGTCTTCGCCGACTACTTCAACCACATCACCGACTTCGAGCCGAAGCGCGCCGCCCAGTACGGCATCCAGCACTTCGCGTGGCTCTGCCTGAACCCGAAGGAGGCCGAGGACCGCGAGCTGACCCGCCAGGTGCTGGCGATGATCCCCGAGTTCCTCGAGCGCCCGACCGTGCTCGGCATCGGCGAGATCGGCCTCAATCGCGTCACCCGAAACGAGCTCGACTCGTTCAAGGACCACGTCGAGCTCGCCCTCGAGCACAACCAGATGATCCACATCCACACGCCCCACCTCGAGGACAAGTACAAGGGCACCAAGGTGATCGTGGAGACGCTGGCGGCCGACGGCCGGATCGACCCCAGCCGGGTGATGATCGACCACGCCGAGGAGCACACGCTGCCGATGATCCTCGAGAACGGCTTCTGGACCGGCCTCACGCTCTACCCGGTGACCAAGACCTCGCCCGGCCGCGCGGTCGACATGTTCGAGCGCTACGGCACCGAGCGGATCTGCGTCGCCTCCGCCTGCGACTGGGGGCCGAGCGACCCGACCGCCGTCCCGCGCTTCGCGATGGAGATGCGCCGCCGCGGCCACGACGACGCGCTGATCCGGGAGATCGTCTTCGAGAACCCGAAGACCTTCCTCGGCCAGTCGCCCAAATTCCAGCTCAAGCGCGGCGTCCGCGACACAGCAACGGTCTAGCGTCGATCACCAGGAGCCCCGGGCATTGCAGCCCGGGGTTGCGGCCAGCAACGATTCGACGATGATGGCATGGCGGCTCGCCCTCGTAGCCCCGCACCTCATGTGCGGGGTGCGCTGGCAATCGACCGCGTCGAGGCCGGAGTCACCACTCGCTCGGTCGCGCCGGGTCGTGTGCCGCACCTGTGGTCGGCATGACGTTTCCGTACGGCCAGCCCTGCTCTTGCGGGCGGTGACCGACCTGGGCGGCCCGTACGAAGATGCTTGCCCTTCGCCAACAAATCCCGTCATCCTGAGCGCAGCAAGGGCTCGCCCGGGTGAGCCCCGCAGGGGCGAAAAGCGAAAGGCCCGCTCCGCTTCTCGGCCACGC
Organism: Thermomicrobiales bacterium; assembly: GCA_035540335.1. Classification (GTDB taxonomy): domain Bacteria; phylum Chloroflexota; class Chloroflexia; order Thermomicrobiales; family UBA6265; genus UBA6265. The sequence continues at coordinate 3,607 of DATLHE010000136.1, forward strand.
CTCGGCCGGGCGACCCTTTGCTTCGCCCGGGATGACGATGGTTTGTTGGCGGCGTGCAATCATGTAGGGGCAGGCTTTAATGCCTGCCCACTGACGCGGGCGGACACAAGATCCGCCCCTACCCCTTGTGGAAACCCGGAAAGGACCCTCACCTTGCGGCTCGCGGATGAGCATTCCCGACATCTCACCTACTGCATGAATGTGCATCCCGGCCTGACCCTGGACGAGGTCGAGGAGAACCTGAAGACCCACCTGCCGCCCCTCAAGGCCCATTTCGCCCCGGACGGCGACACCCCCTTCGGCGTCGGCCTCCGCCTCGCCGGCGAGGCCAGCCGCGAGGCCCTGGAGGGCGACCGCGCCCACCGCCTGCGCGCGTGGCTCGACGCCAACGGCCTCTACGTCTTCACGATGAACGGCTTCCCCTA
>DATLHE010000137.1:0-32516 GCA_035540335.1 Thermomicrobiales bacterium
GCGACTACATCCCCGCGCAGGGCGCGAGCAAGCAGACGTTCACCGACGTCGGCTACGGCCAGACCGGCGTCGACACCGGGGGCGGCCCGCCGCAGCCGGCCTTCCCGCTCCAGCGTCGGATGTCGACACAGACCTACCACCCCGGCAACAACCAGATGGTCGGCGTCGGCCATGGGCTGACCGATCTGCACCTGACGCTCAAGGCGAACCCGAGCTCGCGGCACGGCAGCGGCTGTGGCGGCGACTCCGGCGGCCCGATCTTCCTCGGGGACACCTACACGCTGGTGGCGATCCACACGGGCGGCTATCGCCTCGGCTTCGACGGCGCGCTCTGCGGCCGTCTCTCGTCGCTGAACCACCGTCTCGACACGGCGGTCGTGCTCGACTGGCTCGCACAGTTCGTCGGCTAACGCCGCACCAACCGGGCAGCGACACAGCGAGCGCTGCGTCGCTGCCCTACGGCTCCATTTCCCAACCGGGCTGATGCCCGGTGCGTCGGGCGGGGAACGACATCCGTCCGGTTCGTCGATTGACAGACCGCGACTGGCTCCTCGCAGGGAGGCTACCGGCGAAACGCCTTCCGGGTTGCTTCGGCGGTTGCGCGGAAGTAGTCGGGGTCGACAAAGGCCAACGCGTCTTCGTCCTTCCCTTCCATGACATTGCGCCGGACGACGAAGCCCGCCAGGTACAGCGGTCGCAGGTACATCACGGCCTCGAACCGGTCGAGCTCCTCGTCGGTCAACTCGATATGCCGACGGTACGCGCCCACGACAGCGTCGATCAGGACCGGATTCTGCCAGGTGCCCCACATCAGCCAGGCGAAATCGGCGAGCCGCGGACCGCGCCCGGCCGCCTTCCAGTTGATCCCGACCGGTCCGTGGTCGGTCAGGAGCGCGTGATCGGGGTTATGGAGGAGATTGCCATGGAGCAATGCCTCCGGCAGACCGTGACCGTCGTCCGCGGAGAGCACCAGGTCGCGCAGGTGCTCGAACCGCTCGCGCTCGGGTGCCGCGACCTTGGTCGCGACGGCATCGAGAAACGCGAGCGCCGCCATCAGGTCCTGACGCGGACTTCCCTCGTGGGTCGGATCCTCGCCACTGGCCCCACCAGGACGGCTCACGGACTCGTCGAGAGGCAGCGCGTGGAGACGCCCGAGCAGGTCGCCCATCATGCCAAGCTTCTCGCGGACCCCCGGGAACGGTCGGTTCGCGACGAACCGGGTGACGAGTACCGTGCTCCCGTCGAAATCCGACACCGCGTCGTCGACGGCGAGACGCTCCGCGGGAAAGTCCTGCTGCTCCAGGAACCGCAGAATGGCGGCGTCGCCCTCGACGCCAGACGTCGGGCGAGCGGGAGGAAACGCGCGCGCGACCCACGGATCGCCGCCGGCGCGGTCGATGCGGAAGACGTACGTTTTGTGCACGCTGATCTTGGTGGCCGCCGTGGCGTCGACGCCGTAGTGATCCCGAATATGAGCGAGCAGGTGCTCAGGGGAGGGCTCGTGGATCACCCGATCTTCGAGACCCTCGAGATCGGTAAGCGCCTCGGTGTAGCGTTGTCCGGTTGCCATGGCGTGACGCCGGACGACCTTCTTGAAACTGCCGTGCCTGGTCATGAACAAGCCTCCTCGGTACACCCTCGTCCCCCAGCGACGCGGTGTCGGAAGATGGCCTGTGATCGCAATGACCGAGAGGGCAGATTCCCCTTCGCCCATGGAACCCCGGCTGGGGTGGATGCTCCACGGCTCGGCGACCGGTTGGCGCCGTTGCCCCAATCTTCGCGTCAACCTCGCCTCACGTCAATCGCTCCACGAAACGAATGTTCCCCACTGGGCCGTTCCGAAGTTGGCATGGCGAACGGGGGGATTGAGGTTCGGGGTGGCCGACCGTGTGCCGGCCACGGCCCGCGGTTGGCCCGCTCTACGCCGGTTCGGTCTCCCAGCCGATGCCCGGCGCGTCGGGCGGGGAGATGCATCCGTCCGGGCCGATGCCGGCCTCGACCTCGATCGGGTTGCTGGTGACGAGCGATTCGTAGTACGTCGTGTTGGGAATGGCGCAGGCGAGATGGAGGTTCGGCAGCCCGCCGCCATGGACCTCGGCCCGCAGGTTGAACGCCTCGGCCAGATGCGCAATGCGGAGGCCGCCGGTGATCCCGCCCTTATAGTGGGTACTCGTCCGCACCAGATGTGCGCCGCCGAAGCGGATGAAGTCCGCGATGTTGTAGTGCGCCCCGTCGCTCGTCTCGCCGGAGAGGAGCGGTATGTCGACCGCCTCCGCCAGACGCCGGTAGGCATCGATGCTGAACTCGCGCATCGGCTCCTCGTACCAGAGGAACCCTGCCTCGTGCAGCGCGCGGCCGACATAGATGGCGTCGAGCAGGTCGAAGCCCGCGGAGCCGTCGTACATCAGCTCGATGTCCGGCCCGACGTGCGCGCGGAGGTCCTGTCCCAGCTGGGCGTCGCGCTTCGGATCTCCCCATGCGTGGAGCTTGATGGCCCGGAACCCGTGCGCCAGGCACTGATCGGCGACGTCGAGGAACTCGGCTGTGTCGCGGAAGGTCACGGTGCTGGCATAGGCCGGGATGCGGGTGCGCGCCCCGCCGATCACCGTGTAGAGCGGCAGGCCGGCGATCTTGGCGGTGATGTCCCAGAGCGCGATGTCCACGACGCCGAGCGCGTAGATCGGGAGCTCCTCGATCCGGTCGATCTCCCAGACGTCGTGCCAGAGCCGTTCCTTGAGCAGCGGGTCCTGCCCGATGAGCATGTCCCGCAGTCGCCGGTCGACGAGGTCGACCATGATCGCGCCGCGTGGCGCGTAGGCGATGCCCGCGACGCCGTCGTCCGTCCGGATCGTGAGCCTGGTCGAGATGGTGTGGCTGCCGGAGCCCGGCAGACCCTCCCGCCAGACGAACGGGTGCGGCACGGGGTGCTCGACGATCTCGGTGTCTACCGCTGCAATCTTCATCACGCCCTCCTGCTGGCTCCTGACCCCCTTTGCGGGGGTGCTCGACGGACGATGGCATCCGTTGTGCCGCATGTCGAGCGACACCCGTTCGTTCCGGCCCCGTGGAGGCTATCGCCATGCTCTACCATTGCGAGTTCACCTGGTTCCCCGGCACGACACGAGAGGAGGTCGCCCACCGTGTCGTGCAGCAGCACGACGCCGGGCTCAACCACCAGGAGCGCATCCGTGGGTGGTACAACCTCGTCGGCGGCGGGGCCGGCGTTCTCATCATCGACTACGATGATCCTCGCGACGTCACCGCGTTCCTGCAACCCTACATGGACCTGATGAGCTTCGACGTGCGCGCGATCTATGAGCTGGAGTACGAGAAGCGCATCGAGCAGCTCCGCGCACTCGCCAGCGAGCGGCGGGACCAGGGATCCGTGGCCCGCATGGATTACGCATAGCGCGGTCGAACACGACGTCGCCCCCGTCGATATCGACGGGGGCGACGGTCATCTCGTCCGGTTTCAGCGCGTCCGGCGCTGCCAGCCGAGCGCGCCAGCGGCCACGACGACGGGGCTTCCCAGCAGCAGCCAGGCGAGCGTCCATGGGCCGGAATCGGCCCCCGTGCCCGTGCTCGGCAGCGTCGTCGCCACCGGTGGCGTCGCCGTTGGCGTGGGATCCGGCGCGGCCGTTGGTTCCTGCGTCGGCGCGACGGTCGGAGCCGGCGCCGTGGTCGGTGCCACCGTAGGCTCCACGGTCGGCTCAACCGTGGGCGATGGGGTGGCCGTCGGCGCCACCGTCGGTGACGGCGCCACGGTCGGCTCGGTGGTCGGCGTCGGCGTCACCGGCTGGGCGGCGAACGTGATGTCCACCGTGCCCGTCGTGACGGCGAGGAGGACCGGCCCCTCCTGCTCGTCGCTGTCGGTCACCGTGTAGGTGAAGCTGTCCATGCCCGTCGCGTCATCGTTCGCGATGTACGTGAAGGTCCCGTCCGGGTTCAGCGCCAGCGTTCCCTGCGACGGCGCGGTGTCGACAGCGAACGTGTAGGGCGGCACGCCGCCGCGCACCTGGTCGCTCAGGTCGCCGGTCACTGTCTCGCCCGCCATGACCGTCAGCGACAGACCCTCGACCGCCAGCGCCTCGGGAAGGATCGTGACGTCGACGGTGGCAACCGCTTCCTGCCGGGGCTCGCCCGCGTCCTGGACGAGCACGGTGAAGCTGTCGGCCCCGGTCTCGCCGGCGTTCGCGGAGTAGGTGAAGGTGCCGTCGTCATTGAGGGTCACGGTGCCCTTGGCCGGGGCGGTGTCGACCGCGAAGGTGTAGGGCGCGGCGCCACCGCTGGCCGTGACGGCTCCGTCCGCGTTGCCCTCGAACGGCACGACGAGCGTATTGTCGGCCACGACCAGCGGCGGGTCGGCGATGGTGAACGTGATGGTCCCCGTGTCCGTCGTGCTGGACGCGTCTTGCGCCAAGAAATCGAATGTATCGGTTCCTGCCTCGTCTGCGCTCGCGGTGTAGATGAAGCTGCCGTTCGCGTTGAGAACGATGGTGCCCTTGGTCGGCGCCGTGACAAGCGAGTAGGTGATCGGCGCGATGCCGCCGGTGGCCGAGACCGACTCGGTAATCGTGCCCCCATGCGGCACGTCGAACGACGCGTCGGTGGCGGAAAGCGGCGCAAGCACCGTCACCGTCGCGGTGGCTGGCCCGGTCGGGGTCTGCAGGCCGGTTGAGCCTTGGCTCGTGATCGTCAGCACCGTCCCGGGAGCGATGTCGTCGTTGATACGCACTTGGTAGATGAGCGTCGCGGTCAGTGGCGTCCCTGGCAAGGGGAAGTAGGTGCCGGTGACCTGGTTCGGCAACTCGCTCGTGAATTGCGAGATGCACATCGGCGCGCAGGCGATGGCGCCGCTGCCCGGAACGAGGGTCGTCCCCACCGGGACGCCGCCGATGATCGACCCCGCGAACGGCATGATGGCCTGGTCCTGCTGGCTCGCCGTCACGGTGACGGTGTCGCCGGGCATCGCCGTGGCCCGGTCGACGGCGACCGTCAGCGTCTCGGTCGAGGCGGGCACTACGGAGACGGTGGCAAAGGCGGATGTGAGGATCGGGTTCTCCAGGCTCGTTGCCGACGCGCTCAGGGAAAACGTGAACCCTGGTAGCGTGGCGCCGCTGATCAGCAGCGAGACAGTGCATGTGGCCGGGAGGGCGCCCGGGGACGAGAACTGCACGGTGGCTGGCAATCCGGGCGGGGCGGGAAACGCGTTGCAGGTGGCTCCCGGATCGCCCGCCGGCGTGCCGGTCGCCGTCATCGTCATGGGCGGCATGTTCGGAGAAAGGCTGATCGTGGTGGTCCCGTTTGTCGTCGGGCCCGTCATGCTGATCGTCAGCGTGGCGGTGACGGAGGCTCCCATGGTGAGGGGGTAGTCCGACCGATCGAAGGCGAGCCCCGACACCATCATCGGTCCAACAAGGCCGTCGCTCTGGATCGACGCCGGCATTGCCGGCTCGGCGGAATCATCCGGCACCACCGGGGTCTGATCCGCCGTCACCGGCGTGGCCCCGATCTCCTGGGCGCTGGCTGACCGGCCCGGCGCAAGGATCGCCATGCTGACGACAACTACCATGAAAAAAGCCGGCCATGTGGCCAGCCGTCGACGATACCCCCGCGTCATCCCGATTCCCCTAGCGGTTGCGGCGTGGACCCACCACGCGTGCTCTGTGTCTCGATGCGTCACATACGCATCATTGCCCCAAAGCGCACAGTACCGTATGGAAGATCATCCTACAAGAGGCGTGGGAAAGATGGATGAAGCCGGCCGTGCTAGCACCCGGAGGGGAACGCCAGCACCGGGCGCGAGACACGCACCGATACGGCCTGCCCGGCGGCGTAGCGGCGGTCGGTCGGGGTGCGGGCGATCAGCGAGGTACCGGAGGGGAGCGTGACGTCGACCTGCTGGTCGCGGCCGAAGAAGCGCCGGCTGGTGACGGTGCCGGTGACCGGACCCGGCGCTTCGCCGGCGGGCGCGAGGGCGATCATCTCCGGGCGGATCAGGACGTCGACCGCGCCTGCACGCGGCTCCAGCAGCGTCAGCCGTCCAAGCTCCGTCCGGACCTTGCCGCCCGCCGCCTCGCCGGGAAGGAACTGCGCGTCGCCGATGAACGCGGCGACCTCCCGCGTTGCGGGGCGCTCGTAGAGGTCCTCCGGTGTCGCGATCTGCTGGATCTGACCGTGGAACATGACCGCGATGCGGTCGGCGATGCTCAGCGCCTCCTCCTGATCGTGCGTGACGAGGATCGCCGTCACCCCGGCGTCCTGGAGGATCCGGCGCACGTCGGCGCGCACCTGCCCGCGCAGCGCGGGGTCGAGATTCGAGAAGGGCTCGTCGAGCATTACGATCGCCGGGTTCGGCGCCAGCGCGCGGGCCAGCGCGACGCGCTGCTGCTGCCCACCGGAGAGGAAATGCGGCATCTGGTCGATCCACGGCCCGAGCCCGACCCGCTCCAGCACCTCGCGCACGCGGGCGTCCCGGGTCTTGGCGCGCGGGAGGCCAAAGGCGACGTTGTCGCGCACCGAGAGATGCGGGAAGAGCGCGTAGTCCTGGAAGACCATGCCGATCTTGCGCCGCTCCGGCGGCACGCTGATGTGGTCGTGGACGACGATCCGGTTCGCGAGGCGAATCTCGCCGGCGTCGGCGTCCTCGAAGCCCGCGATCAGCCGCAGCATGGTCGTCTTGCCGCTGCCGCTCGGGCCGAGCAGTGCGACCAATTCGCCCTGGCGGACCTCCAGGTCGATACCGTCGATGATCGTCTTGTCGCCGAAGGCTTTGCGGACGCCGGTGACGGTCAGCATCACTGGTCGAGGGTGGCGCGCTGGGTCGTGCGGCCCGATTCGCGCCCGGCGAGGATCATCGTCGGGATCGCGGAGAGGCCGATCAGGACCAGCGCGGAGGTTGCCGCGCGGCCGAACTGGCCGGCGGAGGTCGCGTCCCAGATGTCGGTCGCCAGCGTGTCGAAGCCGGTCGGCCGCAGCAGCAGCGTGATCGGCAGCTCCTTGAGCACCGTCAGGAAGACGAGCGCGGCGCCGGCGGCGATGCCCGGCCACGCGAGCGGCCATGAGACGCGGCGGACCGACTGGTAGATCGTGCAGCCGAGGCAGCGCGAGGCGTCCTCCAGCCGCGGGTTGATCTGGAGCAGCGAGCTCTTGATCGAGCCGACGCTCTGCGGGATCAGCCGGATCGCCAGCGCCAGCACGAGCAGCGGCAGCGTCTGGTACAGCGGTGTCATGAACCGCGCGCCCATGAAGACGAATGCGAGGGCGACGACGATGCCCGGCAGCGCGTAGCCGACATAGGTCAGCCGTTCGACCATCGCGGCGCGACGGCCGGGGTAGCGGACGAGCAGGATCGCGACCGGCATCGCCAGCGCGGTGACGGTCCCTGCCGCCAGCAGGCCGACCAGCAGCGAGTTGCCGATCGCGCCCGGGAGCTTGTGCAGGTCCTGGCCGGTCGAGGTGCCGGTGATCATCCAATAGACCAGCGCGCCGATCGGCACGCCGAGGCTGAGGAAGGCGATCAGGCCGCAGAAAGCGACCGCCGGGTAGCGCATGCGGCCGAGCTTGATCGGCTTCGGCGCGCGGCCGGTGCCGCTGCCGATCCGGTGGTAGGCGGCCTTGCCGCGCATCCGCGCCTCGAAGACGAGCAGCGCCATCGCGAAGATCACCAGCAGGATGCCGAGCGCCGCCGCGTAGGTGCGGTCGAACGCCGCCCGGTACTGGGTGTAGATGACGCGCGTGAAGGCGTCGTAGCGCATGAGCGTGACGACGCCGAAGTCGCTGACGGTGTAGAGCATCGCCAGCAGCGAGCCGGCGGCGATCGCCGGGCGCAGGCGGGGCACGGTGACCGTCAGCAGCGTGCGGACCGTGCCGCGCCCCAGGCTCTGGCTGGCCTCCTCCAGCGCCGGGTCCATCTGCCGCAGCATCGCGCGGACGGCGAGGAAGACGTAGGGGTAGGTGAAGAGCGAGAGCATCGCCCAGGCGCCGACGTAGCCATAGATGCTTGGCAGCTCCTGGACGCCGAGCGGCTCCAGCCACTTCTGGACGAACCCGCGCGGCCCGAGCGCGCCGATCACTGCCAGCGCGCCGGCATAGGAGGGGATCACCAGTGGTAGCGCGGCTACCGTCGACCAGAACCGGCGGAAGGGGAGGTCGGTGCGCGTCACGAGCCATGCCAGCGGCACCGCGATGGCGATCGTCGTCGCGCCGACGCCGGCCGCGAGGCGGATCGTGTTCCACCAGATGATCGCCGTGCGCTCGCGGAAGACGAGATTCCAGACGTCCGTGCCCGCGCCGGCGGCGCGCAGGATCAGGTAGAGGATCGGGACCAGCAGGAAGCCGGCGACGACCAGCGCCGGCAGCCAGATCATGATCGGCGCGCTGTGCGCCCGGTAGCGCTGTCGCCATGGCCGGGCGCCGGGTACGGCGCGAGGTCGTCCGGCGAAGATCTCGCCGGACGACCCGCCCTTGTTGCCTGGAATGGTGGCGGGGTTTCGGAGCACGCGTGCCTCTAGATCATGCCCAGCTCGGTCAGGAGCGTGAGCGTTCCTTCAAGATCGTCCAGGTCGTTGAGGTTGATGTCGGGGTGATCGTATTCATCGAGCGGCGGCAGGTCCGCGCTCGGCGAGACGCCGGACGCGAGCGGGTACTCGAATGTCTGGTCCGCGAAGTACTGCTGCGCCTCCTCGCCGAGCAGGAAGCGGACGACCGCCTCCGCCTGCGGCTCCTGGCCGCTGTTCGCCAGCATGCCGACGCCGGCGACGTTGATGAGGCCGCCGATATCACCGTTCGTGTAGTAGTGGTTCTTCGCGGTGATGTTCGGGTTCTCCGCGAGCTTCTCGTACAAATAATAGTGGTTCACGAGGCCGACTGCCGCCTCGCCGTTGGCGACCGCGTCGACGATCGGGCCATTGCCGTCGAAGATGATCGGGCCGGTCGCCATCAGATCCTCCAGCCACGTCCGCGCGCCGTCGTCGCCCTGCGTCAGGCGCAGCGCGGTCACGAACGTCTGGAACGAAGCGTTGGTCGGGGCGACGCCGATCGGCCCAAGGCCGGAGCCCGGCAGGTCGAGGATCGAGTCCGGGATGTCGCTCTCGGCGACGAGGTCCGGCTGGAAGACGAGCACGCGGGCACGCCCGGAGACGCCGATCCAGCTTCCCTCGGTGTCGCGGAAGCGCTCGTCGACCATGTCAAGGACGTCCTGCGGCAGCGCCGCGAGGCGATTCTCCTTGGCGAGCGCGCCGAGCGCGCCGGCATCCTGCGAGAAGAAGAGCCCGGCGGGCGTGTTGTCGCCCTCCTCCAGGATCTGCGCGGCCAGCTCGGCCGTGTTGCCGTAGCGGACCTCGGCGACGACGCCGGTGTCCTCCCGGATGTGGTCGAGGAGCCCGCCGATCAGTGCCTCGCTGCGGCCGCAGTAGATCGTCAGGTTCGCGCCGGCCACCGGCGTCGCCGGGGCGGAGGGCGTGGCCAGCTCCGTCGTCGCGAAGCCGTGGCGCGTCGTCGCCAGCAGGGCAGCGCCACCGGCGGCGACGCCCGCGAAGGCGCGGCGGTTGAGGGCAACACGGGGCGCGTCCTGCGCCGGGGGAATCGACATGCGTGAGCACTCCTGCGATAGCGCGTATATCAGAGTCAACGAGTCGGATATCCGTCGCCCGAACGATACGTTGCCGGCGCGAGGGGTGTCAAGCACGCATCGTGGCACGGATGCGCCGTCGAGAACGGCCGGGAGGGTAGCAGGTGTTTCGGCGCCCCGGCCGCAGGTGCGACCTGCCCCTGCGGGCCGTGTCCGGGTCCAGGGGTCGGCCACCGCCCGCAGCTCCGGCCCGCAGGGGCGCCCGCAGGGGCAGGGCCGCCCGTGCGATGGAATGTGGGAGCGATGGCATCCCCCGGTTGCGTCGGGTCTTTTGCCGCACCTGTGGCCGACGTCAGCGCCCGCCTGCCGCTTCATATGGCCTGCGGGCATCGGGCGCACACCCTTCGGGGTGTGCGGCTACGATGGTGGGGCGGCGATCTGTGGCGTAGGGGCCGGCGCCCCGCTAGCTCAGATCCGCCTCCGCGATGTCTTCGACGTCCCGCGCCTCCGGCACGATCAGCACCTTGTCGATCCGGTTGCCGTCCATGTCCATGACTTCGATCCGGTAGCCCGGAATCTCCACTGTCTCTCCTGGCGCCGGGATCCGCCCGAGCTGGTCCATGACGAAGCCGCCGATCGTCTCGAACCGGCCCTCGTCCTCGCCCTCCAGCTCCTTGATGTTGAAGAGCTCGCGCACCTCGTGCGCGGGGAAGACGCCGTCGACCAGCCACGTCCCGTCGTCCCGGCGATGCGCGCCCTCGACATCCTCACCTTCCTCGGCGCCGATCTCGTCGACGACGTCGCCGAAGATATCGTGGAAGGTCAGCAGGCCCTCGACGCCGCCGTACTCATCGATCACGATCGCCATCGCCGCCCGCTTGTCGCGCATCTGCTCCAGCACCGAGAGCACCGGGGCGATCTCCGGCACGAACAGCGCCGGCTCGATCGCGTCGCGGATCGCCGTCGAGTCGCCGGAGACGTGCCGGTGCCACAGCTCGCGCGTGTTGACGACGCCGACGACGTTGTCCGTCGACCCCTCGCAGACCGGGTAGACGGTGTGGTCGGTCTCGGCCATGCGCTGGGTATTGATCTCGTCCGGGACGGTCAGGTCGAGGAAGGTCATCAGGTGGCGCGGCGTCATCAGCTCGCCGGCGGTGCGGTCGCCGATGCCGAAGACGCCGGAGACCAGCTCCGTCTCGGCGCGTTCGAAGATGCCCGCCTCCGTCGCCTGGCTGAGGAGGATGCGGACCTCCTCCTCCGTCACCGCCGGCTCGTCGGAGTGTCGGGCGCGGATCAGACGCAGCACGAAGTCGCTCGACACCGAGAGAAGCCAGACGACGGGCGCAGAAAAGGTTGCCAGGATCTTCATCGCCGGCGCCATCGTCGCCGCGATGATCTCCGCCCGCTGCAGTGCGAGCTGCTTCGGCACGAGCTCGCCAATGATCAGGGAGAGATAGGTGATGATGGCCACCACCGAGATAGCGCTGATCTGTTCACTGTAAGGCGCAAGGCCGGGGATCTTGGCAAGCAGCTCAGCGAAGGGGCCGGAGAGCCTGGCGCCGCCGTACGCACCGTTGACGATACCGATCAGGGTGATGCCGATCTGGACGGACGAAAGGAATTTTCCGGGGTCCTCGGCGAGCTCAAGAGCGACCCTGGCGCCGGTGCTGCCGTCCCGCGAGCGCTGCTGAAGCCGCGAGGGGCGGGCGGAAACAATCGCCAGCTCGGACATCGAAAGTACGCCGTTGAGGGCGATCAACAGCAGAACGACGGCCCAGTCTATGCCAACCACTTGGCGTGGGGATCCTTTCGGTGGGTGCGTGCCGGGGCGCGATTCCCCGGGCGCTGGGCGGGGGCACTGGCCCGCGCGGATGCACGCCGCTCAGTATACGTGCTCGATTTCGTCGCTCCGCCGGGAATACGCCGGCGTCACGCGGGCATCACTGCATCATGCATGCCGCACGCTGTTGCCCCGGTTCTGGCGCGCGGGCGTGTCGTGGCGCACAATGCCATACATAACAGTGGCACCGAGAGCGCCTGATCGTCACCGCCGCGCGTTGTCGCCGCGCACGCACGACGCGCCGGTTACTGCCTGTTGACGGGGGAAACGCATGATGGATGGCGCGACGCCGTCGGAACAGATCAAGCACGTAGCGGACCGGCTCATCCACGAGGTCGAGAAGGTCATCGTCGGGAAGCGGGACGTCATCGAGCAGGTGGCGATCGCCCTGCTCTGCGAGGGCCACGTCCTGCTCGAGGACGTGCCCGGCATCGGCAAGACGATGCTCGCGCGCTCGCTCGCCGGCGCGCTGGGCGGGCAGTTCAGCCGCGTCCAGTTCACGCCGGACCTGCTGCCGACCGACATCACCGGCTCGCTGGTCTTCGACCCGCGGTCGGCGGAGTTCACCTACCGCGAGGGGCCGATCGTCGCCAACGTCCTGCTCGCCGACGAGATCAACCGCGCCGGGCCGCGCACGCAGTCCGCCCTGCTCGAGGCGATGGAGGAGCGGCAGGTCTCGGTCGAACGGCACGTGGTCGCGATGCCGCGGCCCTTCTTCGTGATCGCGACCCAGAACCCGGTCGAGCTGGAGGGCACCTTCCCGCTGCCGGAGGCGCAGCTCGACCGCTTCCTGATGCGCATGTCGATCGGCTATCCCGAGCTGGAGGACGAGCGCGCCATGCTGCGCCGCTTCCGGATGGACCTGCCGCTGGAGACGATCAGCCCGGTGACGACGCCGGAGGAGATGAACGCGCTGATCGCCGGCGTGCGTCGGGTGCACGTCAGCGTGGCCGTCGAGGGCTACCTGCTGGCGTTGATCCGCGCCACGCGGCATCACGAGAAGATTGAGGTCGGCGCCAGCCCGCGTGCCTCCCTCGCCCTCTCCCGAGCCGCGCAGGCGTTCGCCGCCGTGCGGGGGCGCACCTACGTCCGGCCCGACGACGTCCGCGAGCTCGCCGGCGCCGTCCTCTCGCACCGCATCATCGCCACCGCCCAGGCCGACCTGCTCGGGCAGACCGCCACCGAGCTGATCGACGAGGTCGTGCGCGAGGTGCCGGTGCCGGTCGAAGCCGAGACTGCGGTCTGACGCGCATGGCAGCTCCCGCGACCGCCGGCACCCCGTCCGAGCGTGGCCGCCGCGAGCGGTTCATCGACTGGTGGGAGAACCGCGACCCCGACATCAACATCCAGCGCTGGCTGGGTGTCGCCGGGGTCGCAGGCCTGGCGGCGGCCGTCTTCCGGCAGCCGGTGCTGGCGATTCTCGCCTTCGCGATCGCGCTGGTCGGGCTCGGCCTGCGCCTCTGGTGGGATCACGCCCTCGACAACCTTACCTACAGTCGTCACTTCTCGACGACGCGCGCCTTCTACGACGACGACGTGACGATCGAGCTCACGGCGGTCAACGCCAAGCCGTTGCCACTCTCGCGGCTCGAGGTCGTCGAGACGACCAGCCCGAACGTCGTCGTCACCGGACGGCAGATGGAGCGGTCGACGGAGTCGCATGGCTTTCTCTTCCGCACGATGTTCAGCCTCGGCATGTATGAGAAGGTCAGCCATCGCTACAGCATGAAATGCCACCGGCGTGGCTGGCACCGCTTCGGGCCGGTCACGCTGGCCGCGAACGACCCGTTCGGCATGGTGCAGCGGCGCAGCCGGATCGACAGCGTCGACGGCGTGCTCGTCTACCCCCGCGTCGTGCCGATGACCGAGCTCATCGTCCCGGCCCGGCAGCCGCTCGGCGACATGAAGCCCGCCGCGCCGCTCGTCGAAGACCCGATGCGGATGTCCGGCGTGCGGCCCTACGTGCCCGGCGACAGCCCGAAGCGCATCCACTGGCGGGCGACGGCCCGCACCGGCGAGTTGCAGACGCGCGTCTTCGAGCCGAGCGCGACGCCGGTGGCGGCGATCTTCCTCGACACCATCACGTTCTCGCACCTCTGGGAGGGGCAGAATTCCGAGCTGCTAGAGCTCTCGGTGACCGTCGCCGCCTCGATGGCGGCGCAGATGCTGGAGGGCAAGCATCAGGTCGGGATGTACGCCAACGCGCCGATCCCCAACCAGGCGCGCACCGTTCGCATCTCGCCGGGGCGGCGGCCGGGGCAGTTCACCCGCATTCTCGAGCAGCTGGCGATGCTGGTGCCGGCCTTCGGCGACCGCATCGAGACGATGGTCTCCGAGGAGCTCTCGCGGCTGCCGTGGGGCGCCTCGATCGTCATCATCACGAGCCGCGTCCACCCGGGGTTGCAGCGCACGCTGCTGCGGCTCTCGCGCTCCGGCGGCTTCCAGCGCTTCGTGCTGGTCGCGATCGGCGAGGAGCCGCGCCTCTCGCCGGAGTTTCGGCGGCGGGTGTCCGTCTATCACCTTGGCATGGAGGAGCGCTGGGATGAGATTGCGCAGATTCAGCTCACCCGGATCGCCTGAGCGGCGGCGCCTGCCGGAGCCGGTGCGGCGCGCATGGCCGACGCTGTTCCTGCTGCCGGTGCTCGTCGCCGTGCTCGGCGCGGCGACCCTGACGCCGCTCATCCAGCTCTTCCTCGGCAAGCAGTTCGGCCTCTCCGCCGGGCGCGAGGCGCCCTGGCCCGGTGCCCTGGCGTGCCTCGGGCTGCTCGCCTACTGGACGGCGCGCGGGCTCGGGGGGCTCGGTGCCTCGCGGGGACAGGCGTCGGGATGGACCCTCCTGGCCGGCCTCGTCGCGATCGGCCTCTGGTGGGCGATCGAACCGGTCTACGCGGTTGTGCCGGTGCTGAGGGACCCCGTCTCCCTCGTCCGGGCGAACGGCTACCTCGTGCCGCCGCTCCTGATCGGCATCGGCGTCTGGTGGCAGGGGCTGCGCTACGCGTACGACAGCGGGCTCTTCTCGGCCGAGGAAGTGCGCGGCTCGGTCCAGCGGTCGTGGATCATCCTCGCCGGCTCGATCGTGATGGCGGCGATCGTCGGTGGCTCGGCGGGCGACGCGGCCATCGCAAGCGCGAAGATCGCGGTGCCCATCGCCATGATCGCCAGCGTCGCGGCCGTGGCCGCGGCCGAGGTCGAGTCGACGCGCAAGATCGCCTTCCGCCGCGGCAGCACCGCGCCGGGGTGGGACAAGTGGGCGCGGCTCGTCAGTGGCATGACCGTCGGCATCCTGATCCTCACCGGCATCGTGATGCTCTTTCTCGGCCCCGGCGTGCTGCAGGCGCTCGTCGACGGCATGCAGCTCGTGCTGCGGCTGGTCGGCTACGCGCTCGTCTATCTGCTCTTCGCGATCATCTACGCCATCTTCACGGTCGGCCGGCTCATCACCGGGCTCCTCAACATGCTCTTCGGCGACATCATCGGCCCGATCGAGATGCCGCAGGCGCCGCAGATGACCCCGCCGCAGCAGCAGCTCCAGATGCAACAGGAGGAACCGGGGGAGCCCCCCTACGCGACGCTGTTGCGCTGGGCCGTGCTCTCGCTCGTGCTCCTCACCGTCGCCATCATCATCTGGCGGATGACGCGGGCGCGCGCGGGTGTGGACGAGGACGGCGTCGTCGCCGAAGAGCGCGAAAGCATCTTCTCCGCCGATCTCGCCCGTCAGCAGCTGCGCGATCTCTTCCGCCGCCGGCCGCGCGCGGAGCGTCCGCGGCGGCTCGACCTCGACCAGCCGCCTGACTCCGCGCGCGAGGCGATGCTCTACCTTCAGGTGCTCGCCACACGGCAGGAGGCCGGCCGCCGCCTCAACGAGACGCCGGCCGACTTCACGATGCGCCTGACGAACGCCTGGCCTGGCGTCGGCGCCCCCCTGCGTGTCTTGCGGGACCGTTACGAGCTCGTCCGCTACGGCGAGATGGAGGACGACCGCGCCGCCGTGGTCGCGGCCTGGCAGGACATCTGGCGTCGCCGCAAGGACGTCGTCATCGAGCACGACGAGAAACGCGCGTGAGCCGGGTGGATCGCATGCGGGCGCCCGTTGCCGTCCACCTGCTGCTGACGCGGGGTGTCGACGTTCTGCTGCTGCGTCGTTTCAACACCGGGTACGAGGACGGCCGCTTCAGCGTTCCCGCCGGACATCTCGACGGCGGCGAGACCGTGGTCGCGGCGGGCATCCGCGAGGCCCGTGAGGAGATCGGTGTCTCGATCGACCCGGCGGACGTGAGGATCGTCCAGGTGATGCACAGGTTCGCCGAGGAAGAGCGTATCGACTACGTCGTGGCGGCGAACCGGTGGTCCGGTGAGATCCGGAACCGCGAGCCGGAGAAATGCGACCTGCTGGCGTGGCACCCGATCGATGCGTTGCCCGTCAACACCATCCCCTACGTCGCGCACGCGATCCGGTGCTGGAGGGAGGGCGTCGCGTTCACGACGTTTCACTCAGACGAGTAGCCCCGGGCTGAAATGCCCGGGGCTGGTGTCGCGGCGCGCGATTGCTTCGCGGTCGCCGGCTCAGCCTTCGTCCCCCATGCGATAGGTATACATCCGGTGGGCCTCGATCCGCGCGTACTGCGCCGGTGCGCCCCATTCGAGCCACCCGTCGCCATAGAGCTCAAGGCAGTAGTCGCGGAATTCCTTGTGCTCTGGCGCGTTGACGTCGACCAGCGTCGCCGTCCCATGCACCGTCACGCCGAGCGCCTCGCCCACGAGGTGGACCGCGCTCACGGCGGGGCGCCGGCGAATATGGCGGAACCGGACGGAGTCGGGCGCGGAGCCGAACCAGAACTGGCCCCGGTAGAAGTGGCCATCGACCGCCCCGACACGCGGCTCATTATTCGCGGTGACGGTCGCCAGGCTGAGCAGCCGCATGCCGGTCAGCGTCTCGACGAGCTCCTTCGCGGTCATGCGCCGCTCGGCGGCGAGGATCGTGCGCATGTGCTCGCCCATCGAGGCGTGGCTCTCGTCGAGCAGCGTTTGCAGGCGCATCAGGTCCTCAGGTGTCTCGTACAACGCTATGCATCCTCTCCGAACGGTGAACCTCGACACGGGTGCGCCGAGGCACTGAAAAGGGGAGGGCATCATGCCCTCCCCTTCTACATTTAACGAGATTGGTGTACGGAATGTGAGAACGCGATCCGCCCTACGCCGTCAGGCCGGCGGCGGCGAAGAGCTTCTTCTGCGCCTCGCACGCCGTCTTCGCGGCGGCGAGCGGGTCCGTCGCCGCCAGCTCGTTGAGGCTGGCGCTGAACGGCTCGGCGCCGACCGGCCCCGCGAACCCGATCGCGGCGAGCTTCTTCAGCATCTCCGGCGCCGGGATCACGCCCGTCTCCATCGGCAGCTTGCGGACCAGGTCCTGCTGCTCGTCGATCGGGATGCCCTCCGGCGCGTCGTTGCTGTGGACGAAGATCACGTCCTTCGCCTCCAGCACGTCGAGGTCCTCGAGCGTGCCGTGCGCGCAGTAGTGGTGCCAGACGTCGAAGAGGACGCCGACGTTGCCGGTGCCGAGGTCCTTCGCGAACGCCAGCATCCCCTTCATGTCGTAGATGAACTGGTACGTGAACTGGTCGCGCAGCGTCTTCGGCGAGATGAACTCGATGCCGAGCGGCACGCCGGCGTCGGCCAGCACCTGCGCGAACGGCTTGAGGCGCTCCTGCAGGTAGGCGTACTGCTCGTCGTACGGGCGGTCGTTGTTCGCCGGCATGATGCCGGTCGTCGTCCCCGCCGCGCCGAGCGCCGCGCCGAGCTCGGCGTAGGCCGGCAGCGTCGCGAGGTGGTTCTCCCGCTCCGGGTCGTCCTGCCAGCGGAACGGCGCGCCCCACGTCGCCGGGCGGATGCCCTTGTCGGCGAACATGGCCTTCACATGCTCGACGCCGTGCTGATCGGCGAGCTCCTTCGCCTCCCGGATGCTGAACGTGACGCCCTGGTAGCCGCCCTTGGCGGCGAGGTCGATCGCATCCGCCAGCGAGAGCCCCTTGATGCCGATCGCGTCCGGGATCAGTGTGTTGTACATGCGTGGCACATCCTTTTCTCACCTTCCATGCTCGGCCTGCACGGCGTCCGTCGTACGGGCGATGCCCGTCATCGCCCCTCCACGGGTCGGACACGGGGCCCGCCCGTACGACGGGGAGATGCCCCTACGCGAGCACCTCGTCCGGGACGGCGACGCTGAACGGCGTCTCGGCGGCGGTGACGCGCGGCGTCGGGGCCGCGGTCGGGTCCTCCGGCAGCGTCACGGTCTGACCGGTCTGCGCCGAGAGGTAGGCGCCCTTGATGAGCTGCAGCGCGCGGGCGGCGACGTCGATCGTCGCCGGGTTGTCGGCGCCGTTCTTCACGACGTCGATGAAGTGCCCGATCTCGGCAGTGAACGTCGCGATCGGCTCGAACGCGCGCTGCTGCGGCTGCGGCCACTTGAAGAGGTGGTGCTGCAGGTACGTCGGCGCGCCGGCCAGCGCGCCGTTCTCCGCCATGATCTCGAAGTGGCGGGCGCCGGCGACGTCGAACGCCCAGCTGGTCAGGATCTCGCCGATCGCGCCGGACGCGAAGCGGACCACGACCTGTCCCGTGTCCTCGGTCGGCAGGTGGCTCATCAGGAAGCGGCTGAGGAAACCGGTAACCTCCATCGGACGGTCGTTGTTCGCCAGCGCGAGCAGGCGATAGGTGCTGTGGTAGCCGGTGTCGAGCAGCTCGCCGCCGCCCGACTGCCTGAGGTCCGCGCGCCAGCCCATCAGGTCGCCGGCCGCCGCCGCGCCGCCGACCGCGTGCGGGTTGAACGAGCGGTGCTGGAAGGTCTCGATCGAGCGGAAGATGTAGGGGGTGCCCATCACGCCGGTCGCGACGAGGCGCCGGGCCTCGATCAGCGACGGCTGGAAGAGCTGGTTGTGCGCCGCCATGAAGACGATGCCTGTCCGGTCGAGCGTCTCCTTGATCCGCCGCGCGTCGTCGAGGTTCGTGCAGAGCGGCTTCTCGCAGAGCACGGCCTTGCCCGCCTCCGCCGACGCGATGATGGCGTCGGTGTGCAGGTGGTGGGGGAGGCAGATGTCGACGACGTCGATCTCCGGATCCGCCAGCAGCTCGTCGAGCGAGCCGTAGACCTTCGCGGCGCCGCCGGTGTGCTTCTCGCTCTGGGCGCGGGCGCGGTCGACCGCGACGTCGGCGAACGCGGCGATGCGGGCCTTCCCGGCCTGGGCGTTCCAGCCGTTGGCGTGCACATTCGAGATCCCGCCGGACCCGAGAATACCGACTCGAAGTTCTGAGTTGCCATTTGCCTGGGACACGCCGTTCCTCACTTCCCTCGGACGTCGTCGCGCGTGCGGCCAGGCAACATGCCTGACCCGTACGGGCGGCATTGTAGCGAGTGGGTGAAATGACACAAGGGGAAGCGCGCGGAATGCGCTAGTCCGTGCCCGCCTGTCCCGTCGCGGGCGCCGCCGCGGGCAACTCCGGCACGCGACGGTGGTTGCTGCCCAGGATCACCATGGGCGCGACCGCGAGGAAGCCGGCCGTGATGCCGAGGCTGTACAGCGCGACGCCGCCGTAGCCGCCGACCTCGCCGGGATCGATGAAGTCGTAGGGGTACCAGGCGCTCTGATGCCAGTAGCCCCGGGCTGAAATGCCCGGGGCGCCGCTACGTCCGGAATGGCCACGGACAGGCAATCGCCGTTGTAGCCCCGGACCTCGTGTCCGGAGTTCTTTGCGACCACCCGCGCCCGAATCCGGCATCCCTCGTCACCCCGGTAACGCCGGGGCTTGTGCCGCGCCTGTTGCCGGCGTGTGTCCGGGTTCGTCCGCCACAACCGCGTCGCGATGGCCGAACGGTCCGCTCAATCACGTAGCCGCGCACCTCGAAGAGTGTGCGCCCGATGGCCGCACCCGCGGCGCACCTGCGGCAGCAGGGCCCTATCAACGCCGACCTATGCGCCCATCATCCGGAACTCGTATCAGCCTTCGCCATCGCCGCCAGCGTCAGCCAAGACGAAGGCGGTCATCCCTCAACGCGCGGTCTAGGCGTCATGGGGCATGCGTTGTCTCCAATAATGCCTTCTGCACAGTCAGGGCAACATCGACTCGTCGCATGGGGGGGAACCAGCATGGCGAAGGCATCAACCCTTCTTGAGGGCAGGGTGAACTGCCGCAAGGTGTCTTCTGGACGGCATGAGGTCCGTATCGACGGAGAATCCTGGTGCTTCGTCGGCGGTGGCTCTGGGCTGGGCTACTGGTGGGAGGAGCGTCCTGACAAGGTGTGGCCGAAGCGGTCAGACGCCGTGGATATGCTGGTTCTTCATCTCATGGATGAGGGTTCTCTAGACCCGAATGCCCGCGCTCGTAACCTCCGTGAAGAAGCGCTTATTACTCCACAGGTCAAGTCGACGGTCTATGCGCGGGACCAGGGGTTTTGCCAATACTGCCTGATCGTGGGTCGCAGGCGTGAGGGTACGGAATACGACCACTTTGTTCCTGCCGGAGCGGGTGGGAGCGGTACTGCAGAAAACGTCCAGCTCGCATGCGACGAGTGCAACCGAAGGAAATGGCATCACCATCCCAAGGATCTGTTCGGCGCGGAATGGGAGCATTGGGGGCCAGGCAAGGACCGAACTCACATCACCAACCGGAACTGGCAACCCTCTCAGACGCACCCATAAGGCATCAGCCTTCGACATGGCTGCCAGCTTCGTCACCCTACGCCAGTTGCGACTGTTCCTGACCATCCCGAGCGCGGCGTGGCTCACGGGAAAGGTGTGCAGCGCCACCTACATGCGGCATCTCGCTTATTCCCGCCCATGTTGCCCGAGTCTGATGGGCCCGATCACCGCTGACCCGGTGCCCGGTGCGATCTCGTCCGGCAGTTGGTACGAGCGAAACATGGCGTAGCCGATCAGGACCAGCACGCCGGCAACCGGCCCCACGAGCCGGATCCCCCAGGGATTGTCGGCCGTGTTCCCCAGCGTCAGCAGTCCGGCCAGGAGCAACGGCGCGGCCGCCCCGGCGGTCTTCTCGACGAAGTTCTGCGCGCCGAAGTAGGTCGCCTCGCGACGCATCCCCGTGTCGACCGCGTCATAGTCGGCCAGATCCGCCGTCAGCGCAGTCGGGAAGAGATAGACCCCGGCTTGCGGCGCCCCGACGATGACCATGATCGTCAGCACCTGGGCGAGCTCGGGAATGCCTGGGAGGAACCCGGCCACGAAGAGCAACGGAAAGGCCAACCCGGCCGCCAGCATCGCCAGGCTGTAGGCGTCGCGCTTGGAACGCCGGCGGGCGATCCGCATGAAGAACGGCACCGCGCAGAGCATCGCGGCAATCGCGACCCCCGACAGGACCGCCACCCAGAGGCCCTTTTTCTCATTCCCGAAGATCGCCCCCGCGTAGTAGGGCAGCACCCCGAGGAGCATCCCGAGTCCGGTCTGGAAGAGCACGAACGACGGCAGGAAGGCGAGGAACTGCGTATTCCGGAAGGTAGTCTTCAGCGCCGGCAGGAGCGCGACGTTGGCCGGCTCGCGTGCTCGGTCGATATGGTTCCAGACGCCGGCCATGCCCACCATGCGGCAGGTGAACGCGAAGAGCACCATCCCGATCATCGTCGCGCGCAGCCCGATCGTGTCGATCAGCACGCCGCTGAGCACAAGGCCGACGGCCGCGCCCGCGACGCCGAAATAGAGCTTCATGGCGACCAGGCCGACGCGCTCGCGGCTGGTCCGCGCCAGCTCTGGGAAGAGCGCCTCATAGGGCCCGCCGGAGATGGTGCCGAAGATGCCGTAGAACTCCATCATCACGAAGAGGTAGGTCGCCGTCGCCGCCGTGCCGGCGTTCGCTGGCGGCGTCACGATCAGCACCGCGAAGAGCGCGCTGAAGGGCGTCCCGAAGAGGACGAACGGCAGCCGCCGGCCCAAACGCGACCGGGTGCGATCGCTCCACCATCCGACGATGACGTCGTCGAGTGCCCCGAGCACGCGCAGGACCGCCAGCAGTACGCCGATGAGGCCCAGTGGGAGCAACTGGGGAAGCCCGCTGTCGTGCGGGGGTGCGTAAAAGTAGAGGAACCAGGCGTCCCGATTCCGGGAGAGCGCCTCCCCGCCAAAGCTGCTCAGCGAGTAGAGCAGCCGGGTCCGACGGGGAATGGTCTCTGTGGACGTAGACTCCGGGGTCAACGGGATCGCCGCAGACGCGTCGGGCGCCATGTGACGCCTCCTTGCCGTTGATGATGACGGGCAACATCAATCGGCCTCAGCCGTTCGCCATCTCCGCCAGCGTTGTTACCGTGCGCCAGTTGCGGCTGGTCGTGACCATCCCGAGCGCCGCGTCCAGCCCGTTCGGCATGAAGACCGCGCCGGTGAGCTTGTTGGGGTAGAAGAGGTAGACGTCCCGCCCCACCACCCGGTAGTCGTCCGGGCCCTTCTCGGCGTCCGCCAGCGCCTTCACCGCCTTCGCATCAGGTTTCTTCGCGAGGAAGGTGACGTGGAGCGTCTTCGGGTCAGACACGGCGTCCGGAAAGGGATTCTTCTCGACGATCGTCGCCAGCTCATCCCCGGTGCGGATGACGACCGGGACCGCCTGCCCGATCCGCTCATTGATTGCGTCCGCGATCGCCGTCTCGAGCGTCGCCGCGCTCGTCTCCTCATGGCCGAAGACGATGTTGCCGCTGTTCACGTAGGTCTTCACGCCTGTGCCGCCGAGGTGCTCCACGAGGGCGCGAAGATCGGCCATGCTGATGCGCCTGCTCTTGCCGACGTTGATCCCGCGCAGCAGCGCGACGTAGATGGGCATAACGTTCCCTTTCAGTTGCACAACGATGAGTGTGGGGCGAGTGTCGCGGATCGACGCCATGATCGGAAGGCCCTTGACCGAAATCAAACCCCTTCCTAGAATGCGCGCCAGCTTCAAATTGGGTCAATGCGGAACAGTTGAGGATCAGGAACATACCTGACACAGCGAAGGACACGGGAAAGCCACATGGTTCAGTCTGGGGATCGTAGGTCGACACAATTGGACGCGGTGCGTAGGCACATGTTTTCTCGTCGGGCCGCCATCGCGGCGACGGCCGGCGCGGCTGGTTTTGCGGCGCTTCCAAACCTGTTCCGGGTGGCGGCGCAGGAGCGCGCGAGCGGGGGCCGGATCACCTTCGGCATCAGTTACGACACGGCAGTCTTTGATCAGCTGACCTCGGGAACGTCGCCGCTGGCATCGCCGTGGGTGTTCGAGAACCTGGTCATCCGTGCCGAGGACGGCAGCTACCAGCCGTGGGTCGCCGAGTCGTGGGAGACGTCCGAGGACGGGCTCGAGCTGACGTTCAAGATTCGGCCGGGCGTGACCTTCCACGATGGCACGCCGCTCGATGCCAACGCGGTCAAGTGGTTTTACGATGCCGCCCGGGACCCTGAAGGGCAGCACATCTTCTCGAATTCCTATGCTTCCGTCTCCGATATCGTGGTGGACGATGACCTCACGGTTCGGTTCGTCTTCTCCGCGCCATCCGTGGCATTCCTGGACACGATCGCCAGCAGCTTCGCCGGCATCATCAGCCCGACCGCGTACGAGGAGGCGGGTGACAACTACGGCGTCAATGTCGTCGTCGGCAGTGGCCCGCTGAAGTTCAGCGAATGGACGCCCAACGACACCATGGTGCTCGTGCGCAACGAGGACTACGCCTGGGCGCCGGCGTCCAAGACGGAGAACGCCGGTCCGGCCCTGATCGACGAGGCCGTCGTTCGCGTCATCCCCGAGGCGGCCACGGCCATCGCGTCGCTGGAGGCCGACGAGCTGGATGTGCTCTACGGCATGCCCGTCCAGGATTACGGCCGCCTGCGCGAGGACGACCGGTTCACGTTCCTGACGCGGCCGAAGTACGGCGGGGCGCTCCTGCACCTCAAGATCAACCATGGACGCCCGGTGTTCGGGGACGTGAACGTGCGACGCGCGTTCAACCACGCCATCGACCGCGAGGGCATCGCGGCGGCGATCTACCAGAACATCGCGGGCGAGGCGGCCTACGGCTATCTCCCGCCGCACTTCCCCGCCCACTTTCCGGACGCGAAGTCTATCGGCTACCAGTACGACCCCGAGGAGGCCAGGCGGCTTCTGGACGCGGCCGGCTTCACGGCATCGGATGACGGCACGCGGATGGTCGACGGCGCGCCACTGGTCCTGAAGATGATCAGCACCAACCGCTCCGACGAGATGGCGGTGGCGCAGGTCATCCAGACCAATCTGAGTGAGATCGGTGTCCAGCTCGAGATCGAGATGAACACGCCGACCGCGACCTTCGAGTACTCGCGGACGGGCGAGTTCGACTTCTATCTCGCGCTCTGGGGCTGGGGCAGCCCGGACATCCTCAACTCCAGCTTCGCCACCGGCGCGGACAGCAACCGCAGCGGCATATCCGATCCCGAGCTGGACAAATTGCTCGCGGATGCCGTGGCGGCACCGTCGATGGACGAGCTGAACGCGGGGTACGCCGAAGCGGACAAGTACCTCATCGAGAACGCGATGTGGGTCCCGCTCATCTTCCAGACGGACCTCATCGCGGTGCGCACGCGCGTCCACGGCTTCGAGTTCAACGCGCTGGGCGACCCGTCGTTCCCGACCGCCTGGTCGGTCGACAACTAGGCGCTCACGCCAGGCGGCAGGAGGCATGCCCTCCTGCCGCTCATCGTGTCCCGGCGTGGATGGCGCGGAGCGGCCTCGGCTCTCATCGATTCAGGAAAGCGAATGCGTTTCGTCGTACGACGGCTCTTGGGCGCGGTGCCATCGCTGCTCGTCGTGAGCCTCTTCATCTTCATGCTTCAGCACCTTGCCCCCGGTGACCCCACGATCCTCGTGACGGGCCCCGTCGTGAGCGATGAGGTGTATGAGCGCACGCGAAAGCAGCTGGGTCTGGATGAGCCGCTGCCGGTGCAGTACTGGACGTTCCTGTCCAATGCCGTGACCGGGAATCTCGGCACTTCGCTCCTCTCCAAACGGCCGACGCTCGACCTGATCGTCGAGCGGTTGCCGCGAACGCTGGCCGTGAGCCTCGGGGCCATGGCCCTGAGCTATGCCATCGGCGTCACCGCCGGCATCATCGCCGCCATCAGGCGGGGCACCGTGTGGGATGTGCTGGTTATGGGGGGCGCCACGCTGGGGATGGCGATCCCGGGGTTCTGGCTGGGGCTGATGCTGATCATGTTCTTCGCCGTGCGCCTGGGGTGGTTTCCGGCGAGTGGGGCAAGCTCGCCGAAGCACTTCGTGCTCCCCATCCTGGCGCTTGGCATCGGTGAGGCCGCCTCCATCGCCCGCGTCATTCGCTCGAGCATGCTCGAATCGATGAGCGGCGATTTCATCCGCACGGCCCGCGCGAAGGGGCTGCGCGAATACGTCGTCATCGTGCGGCATGCGCTGCGGAATGCCCTCCTCCCCGTCACGTCGATTCTTGGACTGCAGATCGGATTCCTGCTGACCGGGGCCGTGATTGTGGAAACCGTCTTCGGATTTCCGGGTCTCGGGCGTTTGTTGATCGAGTCCATTCTCAACAAGGACTTTCCTGTCGTTCAGGGTGTCCTGCTGGTGATTGGCCTGATGATCGTGATTGGAAACTTCATCGCCGATGTCATCTACCGCGTTGTCGATCCCAGAATCACCCTCTCGTAGAAGCGTGCTCCGGGTCGCGATGGGGAACTGGCAGGTGCTGCTGGGCGCGACGATCTCCCTGCTGCTGATCCTGACGGCCATCCTCGCGCCGTGGCTCGCGCCGCTGGACCCGGCGAAGCAGGACCTGCTCGCCACGCTCAGGCCGCCGCGCACCGCGGGGCACCTCCTCGGCACGGATGAGCTCGGGCGCGATGTCCTGAGCCGCCTGATCTGGGGGGCCAGGGCGTCGCTGCTGGTGGGGCTGCTGACCGCGTGCGTGAGCATCTGCGTCGGCGTCCCGCTCGGCCTCGTCGCCGGGTACTTCGGCGGCCGGGTGGACACCCTGTTGGCGCGCACCGTGGATGCGGTGCTCGGCGTTCCGTCGATCCTGCTCGCGCTCGGCCTGGCGGCGATCTTCGGCCCGAGCCTCCTGATCATCGTGATCTCCCTCGGCCTCGTCTGGTGGGCGAGCTACGCGCGGATCGTCCGCGCCGAGGCCCTGGCGCTGAAATCCATGGCGTTCGTCGAGGCGGGCAAGTCCATCGGGTGCTCCGAGCTCCGGATCCTGTTCCGGTACCTGCTGCCCAACGTCGTGCCGATCGTGCTTGCGTTGTCGGCCTCGACCGTCGCCGCCGGCATCCTGGTCGAGGCATCGCTGAGCTTCCTGGGCATCGGCACCCAGCCGCCAACACCGAGCTGGGGCGCGATGCTCTCGACGGGGCGCAACTACATCCATAGCGCGGGCTACCTGTCGACCCTTCCCGGCGTGGCCATCGTGCTCGCCATCCTGTCCCTCAACCTGCTCGCGGACGGCCTGCGCGACATCGCCGATCCCAAGCTGCGGCGCTAGTCCAGACACCGAAGGAGACCGCATTCGTGACCACGCTCGAATCGCTCGCGCCGTCGATCCAGGCCAGCATGGAAAAATGGGCCGTCCCCGGCATGGCCATCGGGGTGCTGACCGCGGACGGCGTCGAGGCCGTCGCCTTCGGCGTCCGCGACCTCGAGACCGGGGAGCCCGTGACCACGGAGACCATCTTCGGCATCGGGTCGATCAGCAAGGTCTTCACGGCGACCCTGGCGGCACGGCTGGCCGATCAGGGCCGGCTCGACCTCGACGCGCCGATCAACGACGTCCTCCCCGATGAGGACATTCCGGCGTCGATCAGCGCCAACCCGGTCACGCTCCGGCATTTGCTGACGCACACCAGCGGGTTGGCGGGCGACGGCTTCGCGGATCACGGCGGTGACGACCACGCCCTGCGGGACTACATCCGATCGTTGCACGGGATCGAGCTGGTGTTTGCCCCCGGCGAGGGCTGGTCCTACGCGAACACCGGCTCCTGCATCGCCGGCCATGTCATGGCGTGCGCGGAGGGCGAGACGTACGAGCACCTGATCCGGACCCAGGTGCTCGACCCCATGAACCTGACGCGGACCGGGTTCGGACAGGCGCCGCTGCCGGACGACGTTGCGACGGGGTACGATCACGGGCCGGGCGAGGACCCCGCGCCACGCCCAGCGGGCACGACGTGGCGCTCGGCGAACCCGGCGGGCGGCATGAACTCCACCGTGGGCGATCTGCTCCGGTTCGCCGCCGTCCACATGGGCGACGGCACCATCCGTGGGCAGCGCTTCATGGGCGCTGACCGGCTGCGGGACATGCAGCGCGAGCAGGCGCGGCTGACGACGATCGACACCTGGGGCCTCGGCTGGGCGCGGCGTGTCTCCGGCGGGCGGCAGCTCGTGGAGCACGGTGGCTGGATGGACGGCTACCGGGCCCAGCTCACCCTGATTCCCGACACCGGGGGCGCCATCGCCATCCTCAACAACGGCGGGTACGGGCACGCGGCGAACGAGGAAATCCTCGTCCTCCTGCTGGAGCACCTCTTTGGGGTCGCGAGGGAGGCGCCCAAGGCGATCCGCCTCGACCGCGACCTGCTGCGGGCCTACGCGGGGCGCTACACGAGCTCCCACATCGACGTCGCGTTCCGCGTGGATGGGGACCAGTTGCGGGCTCGCTACACGACGGCCTGGCACGAGAACGATGGCGCCGACATCGCCCTTGATCCGGTGACGACGGAGGAGTTCATCATCCGGGACGGGGAGTTCGAGGACAGCCGCGTCGTGTTCCTGCCCGCGCTGCGGGAGGACACGATGGCGCTGCGATTCCTCAACCGGGTGCTCTTCCGGCAGCCGGAGATCGCTCAGGAGGCGGAGGCACTCCGGTCGGGCGCGAGCCCCGTCGCCTCGCCGAGGGCGCCGGAGAGCCAGAGCGCGTAGTTCTCGGCGACGTGCAGCGTGTCGCGGCGGGTCGTCAGGTTCCCGATCACGGCCGGGCAGGTCGTCTCGGTGCAGAAGTACGGGATCAGATCGACGTAGTCCGCGCCGTGCGCGGCGGCGACCCGCCGCTCCATCGCGTTGTGATCGGCGAGCACCGCTTCGTCGCGCGGGACGTTGCACGCCTCCACATCGTCCGGGTTCGCGCTCAGGCAGTCGAGGCCCGGCT
This sequence comes from Thermomicrobiales bacterium, assembly GCA_035540335.1. Classification (GTDB taxonomy): domain Bacteria; phylum Chloroflexota; class Chloroflexia; order Thermomicrobiales; family UBA6265; genus UBA6265. The sequence goes on from DATLHE010000137.1 coordinate 27,568, forward strand.
CGTCGGCATAGGCGATGTCGCCGAGCACGATCAGCCGGTCCGCGTGCGGTTGCATCCGGTCGAGCGAGGTCGCCAGCCCCTGCTCCCAGGCGGCGTCGACGGCGGTGTCGTCGCTGTTCGGCTCGCCGGTGTCGGACACGATCACCCCCTTGCGGGCGCCGGTGACGACCACCACGTCGGGCCGGAGCTCCGCGATCGTGCCGAACGCGAACTCCCGGAACTCGGCGCACTCGGTGTACTCCCGCCCGAGCGATGTGGAGTAGTTCGCGAAGTCGGCCGCCGGGCAGCCGGGCTTCGTCAGCTGCACCACGCGCCAGTCGGCCTGCCGGCCGATCTCGTCGAAGGCGGGGATCCACATCGTGCCGTGGGAGTCGCCGAAGACGACCACCGTCTGTTTCGCGTCCGGGTTGCCGAAGACGCACGCCGCCGACGTCGTGTCCTTGCGGGCGACGTCGCATTCGCCCTCGTAGGCGGGGTTCTTCAGGCGCGGCGGCTGCTCCGGCCATTCCGACACCTGCGTGCCCTCGATCACCGCCTGCTCGACCTCGGCGGCGGTCGGGAACTGCGCCACCTCCGCCTCGTCGAGCTCGATCGGCGCCGGCTCCCTGTGGGCCTCGACGTACCAGGTCGAGACGCTCGTGCTGAGCAGGACCAGCGCGAGGCCGAAGGCGACGCTGATCGCCGGGGCGCGCTCCCTCAGGACGCGAGCGCTCCGCAGCGGGTTCTCCAGTAGCGCGTAGGTGGCGGCCGCGAGAGCGAGGGCGACGAGGCAGATCATCAGGTTCTCCGCGAGCGCGAGGTCGTGCCCCGCCCGCCCGGCGGCGAGGACGAGCAGCGGCCAGTGCCAGAGGTAGAGCGAGTACGAGAGCTTCCCGAGCCACTGCAGCGGCCAGCGCTTGAGAACGACCTCCGCCCCTCCTCCCGGCGCCGTCGTGCCGCCGGCGATCGCGAGCGCCGTCCCGAGCACCGGCGCCAGCGCGGCGAGCCCCGGGAAGGGCGTCGTCGGCCCGATCACGAACGCCGAGACGCCGATCAGCGCCACGCCCAGCCAGCTCATCGCGATTCCCGAGACGCGCGGCAGGCGCGGCAGCAGTGGCGCGACGACCGCCAGCAGCGCCCCGATCGCCAGCTCCGACGCCCGCGTGAAGGGCGAGAAGTAGGCCGTCGTGCCATCGACCGTCGTCTGGTGCACCGACCATGCCAGCGAGGCGAGAATGATCCCCGTCAGCGCGACCCCCAGCTTCGGCCTTAGCGGCCAGCGCCGTCCAATGATGGCGACGAGCATGATGAGGATCGGCCAGACAAAGTAGAACTGCTCCTCCACCGCCAGCGACCAGTAGTGCTGCAGCGGCGAGGGCGGCGCCTGTGCGCCGAGGTAGTCCGTGCCCTGGGAGATGAACCGGAGGTTGGCGGCGAAGAGGGCGGCCCATCGGGCATCGTCCGCGACGCTGTTGGCGCGGTGCTCCCCGAGCCAGGCGTAGGAGGCGAGCACCGTCGCGAGCAGCACCAGCGTGCCCGCCGGGAGGAGGCGTCGCGCCCGGCGCGCGTAGAACTGCGGCAGGGAGACGGTTCCAGTGCGCTCCACCTCCCGGATCAGCAGGCCGGTGATGAGGAACCCCGAGAGGACGAAGAAGACATCCACCCCGACGAAACCGCCGCCGAGCGCGGTCCACCCCGCGTGGTTGAGCAGCACCATCACCACGGCGACGGCGCGGAGGCCCTCGATATCGGGGCGGAAGGTGCGTTGCCGGGGCGTGCCGGGCGGCGGGGTGGACGAGGGGGTGAGGATCTTCGCGTCTGGACCCACAGAAGACATACAGCAACGAACTCCGCACACACGATCGCGCCGGGTCTACCGAGGCCCGGCGCACGACATTCACGCCGGACCCTGCGCACGTCGCTTGCCACGCGGGGTGAGGCCGTGCACGGGTGCCACCGATCCCGCCGGAAACCACGCCGCGCGCCCACGCGTCTCAGGATCACCAACGTTGGTTGATCCGAACGTCCTGACGGGACGTGACGGAGCTCCGTTCGCGAACCCGCCGTGTCCCCGACTGCCTTCAGCCCCGACCGGGAGGGTCAACCATGTCCTCGCACCGACGCACGTTCTTCTCGCTCATCGCGCTGCTCGTCCTCGGCCTCAGCCTCATCGCCCCCGCCATCGCTCGCGCCGACGGCGTGATCATCGTCGAGCCGCCGCCCTGCGATCCCGCCTGCCCCGAGCCGACCTACATCGGCGACCAGCTCGAGATCGTCTCGCACCGCGTCGACGTCACCATCGTCGACCAGGTCGCCACGACGAAGATCGACCAGACCTTCCACAACCCCAACGACTGGGTCGCGGAGGGGACCTACATCTTCCCCATCCCCGACGGCTCGACGATCGACAGCTTCACGATGGACGTCGACGGCGAGCCGGTCGAGGCCACGATCCTCTCCGCCGACGAAGCGCGGCGGATCTACGACGACACCGTGCGCCGGATGCGCGATCCCGCGCTGCTGGAGTACCTCGGGCGGGGAGCGATCCAGGCCAGCGTCTTCCCGATCCCGCCCGGGGAGGACCGCCGCATCACCATCGCGTACCGCGAGGTCCTCGCCGCCGACGCCGGGCTCGTCCACTACGTCTACCCGCTCAACACCGAGCGCTTCTCCGCCGCGCCGCTGGAGCAGGCCAGCGTCCACGTCACCGTCGCCTCCGCCGACCCCGTCCGCGCCGTCTACTCCCCGTCCCACCCGATCGCCATCGACCGCGAGGACGAGCGCCACTTCTCCGCCGGCTGGGAGGAGAGCGACGTCATTCCAGCCACCGACTTCGAGCTGATCTACACCGTCAGCGACGAGACCATCGGCGCCAACCTGCTCACCCACTGGGACCCCGTCGCGCAGTCGGGCACCTTCCTGCTGCTCGCCGCGCCCGGCATCGAGCCCACGCAGAGCGCCGTGCCGAAGGACGTCATCATCGTCCTCGACACCTCCGGCAGCATGGAGGGGGAGAAGGTCGAGCAGGCGAAGAACGCGCTCACCTACGTGCTGGAGCATCTCAACGCCGACGACCGGTTCAACGTCGTCGAGTTCAGCACGGGCGTCCGCACCTACGACAGCGAGCTCCAGCCCCGCGCCGCCGCGCCCGACGCGGTGCGCTGGGTGAGCGGCCTCGGCGCCAGCGGCGGCACGGACATCAACCGCGCGCTGCTCGAAGCGATGGCGATGACCGGGCCGGAGCGCCCCACCTACGTCCTCTTCCTCACCGACGGGCTTCCCACCGAGGGCGAGACGGAGATCGCGGCGATCCTCGACAACGTCCGCGAGGCCGCCCCGGAGAACGTCCGCCTCTTCGCCTTCGGCGTCGGCTACGACGTCGACACCGTGCTGCTCGATACCCTCGTCGAGGAGCATCACGGCGACAGCGCCTACGTTCGCCCCGGCGAGCGCATCGACGAGGCCGTTTCCACCTTCTACGCCCGGGTCAGCACACCGCTGCTGACCGACGTCGAGCTTCAGGTCGAGGGCGTCACCGTCGAGGAGATCTACCCGCAGCCGCTCCCGGACATCTTCGCGGGGTCGCAGCTCGTCGTCGTCGGCACCTACCGCGCCGGCGGCCCGGCGACGGTCACCCTCTCCGGCGAGGTCGACGGCGAGCGCCGGACCTACGTCTACGAGGATCGCGCGTTCCGCACAAACGGCGGCGAGGCGTTCCTGCCCCGGCTGTGGGCCACCCGCAAGATCGGCTACCTGCTCACGCAGATCCGCCTTCACGGCGAGGACCCGGAGCTGGTCCAGGCGATCGTCGATCTCTCCGTGCGCTACGGCATCGTCACGCCCTACACCAGCTACCTGATCACGGAGGAGGACATCCTGACCGAGGAGGGCCGCGCCGGCGCCGCCGAGGCGGTCTCCACCGCCGCCGCGCCGGCGGAGCCAGGCGAGGCCGCCGTCGATCAGTCGCAGGTCTCCGGCGGGCTGGCGCGGAGCGACATCGCCGCCTCGCCCGACGCGGCGGAGGTCGAGGGCGAGGGCAACGCCATCCGGATCGTCGGCAGCCGGACGTTCATCCGCCAGGACGAGGTCTGGATCGAGACGACGTTCGACCCGGCGACGATGACGACGACGAAGGTGCAGTTCGCGAGCGACGACTACTTCGCGCTGCTGGAGCGTTATCCCGACCTCGCGGAGGCCTTCGCGCTCGGCGATCGGGTGATCGCGTTCAGCCACGGCGTCGCGTTCGAGGTCACGCCGGAGGAGCAGCCGCCGCTGGATGTCTCCGCGCTGCCATGAGGCGAGGGTCGGATTCGTTGCGGCCGTATGTGTAGGGGAGCACCTTGTGTGCTCCCGGTATTGGGGGCAGACATAAGGGTCTGCCCCTACACGCTACACCCGGCTCCAAAGACACCGTCATTCAGAGCGCGTCATGGGCTCGCCATGGCCGAGGCGAAGTGGAGAAGCGGAGCGGGCCTTTTGCTTCTCGCCTGCGGCCCGGCCATGGGGATCCCCGCGCGAAGCGCACCGCACCGCAGGTGCGGACAGGGCGTCCCAGGAGCGAGGGCAGGCATCAAAGCCAGTCCCTGCAGCCCTGCACTTTCGGCTTCGCTCAGGGTCAGAATGACGGGTGGTGCGGGACGCGGCAGGAGACACTGACCGGGCGGCCTCACGCACCGTCGGTCGCGAGCATGGTTTCGATCGTCTGCACGAAGCCGTCGAGATCGAAGGGCTTCCGGATCACGACGATGCCCATCCGGCGCAGGCTGTCCCGCCGTTCCCCCAGCAGATGCAGCGCGCCGCTCAGGAGGATAGCGGGGATGTGCCGGGTGCGGTGGTCCAGCTTGAGCCACTGCAAAAAGGCCCAGCTATCCTTCCCGTGGCCCCACAGGTAGTCGACGACGATCAGGTCGGGCCCCAGCGCCGAGACGGCGTTGAGGTCCTCGTCGGCCGACGTCCAGGTGGTGACACGG
>DATLHE010000138.1:0-6106 GCA_035540335.1 Thermomicrobiales bacterium
CTGCATCGCCCGCGGTATCGTCGACAGCCGGCGTCGCAGCGACCGGATCAGCACCGTCGGCTCATAGTGCGCGAGGCGCGTCGGCGCCATCCGCGAGGGGCGCGCCACGGGGCCGGAGCCGTTCGGCCCGAACGAGGCCAGCCCGGCCTCCCGGCGCTCGCCGAGCAGTCGCGCGGCGTCCTTGAGTCGCTTGTACTCCTGCAGCTGGCGCACCAGGTCGCTCGGATCCGGCTCGCTCTCCTCCTCGACCTTGGGCGGCCGCGGCAGCAGCGACCGGCTCTTGAGCAGCGTGAGGCGGGTGCCCATGGCCGTGAAGTCGGCGATGGCCTCGGCCGGCGCCTCCTCCATCTCGTCCACGAACCGCAGGAACTGGTCCGTCACCTGCACCAGCGAGACATCGGTGATCGCCAGCTGATGCCGCTCGATCAGGCGCAGCAGCACGTCCAGCGGCCCCTCGTAGGTCGGGAGCCGCATCTGGTAGTTGGCAAGCGTGGGAAACGGTGGTGTCTGCGCCGTGTTCATCGTCAGGCGCGCCGCCAGGACGCCCTGCCGGCGCGCGCTATCTCCTGTCCACATGAGCGGGATCGAGCCCAGCGTGTCGTCAAGTGTAGTGGCTGGAGGAGGAATCTGCCGCATCGTCGGCCGCGATCAGCAGCGCCAGCTGCCGGTCGCCCGCCCAGTCGCGCCGCTCGTGATGCCGGATCAGCCAGACGACCCGTGCGGGGTAGCCGCACTCCGTCGCCAGCGCGGCGCCCCGCTCCGCATGCCGCGCCGCGAGATGCACCCCCCGCAGGGGCCACGGCGCCGCCGGTCGGGCGGCGAGCGCTGCGTGCCCGCGCGCCCACAGCCGCTTCAAAAGCACGTTCGCGACGCGGTCCAGCGTCCCGACGCGGAGGGTGCCGTCCATCTTGCCGATGTCGTGCAGCAGCCCGGCGACACAGGTGTCCTTGTCGGCCCCGGCCTCGCGCAGTGCGCGGTAGACGGCGAGCAGGTGCCGCTGGTCGGCCGCCGGCAGCCGTCGGAACCGCGCCTCCATCGGCGGGGTGAGGAGGGCGCGCGCATCCTCCGGGATTGCCGTCGGCCGTCGCCAGGTTGGGTGAAGATAGTCAACGTACTGCCGCACACGAGGTGGGATGGTTGTCATAACGGGGTCAGCGTCAGACCAGGCCAAAGAAGACGACACGGATGAGCAGATTCTCGACCGGGTCGATCATGCCGTTGACCAGCGAGCCGCCAAGCTGCCCGCCGATGAAGAAGAGCAGCAGCAGGATCATGAACCCGTAGCGCTCCAGCGGCGCCAGCACCGGGTACCAGAACGACGGCAGGATCCCCGTCAGGATCTTGTGCCCGTCCAGCGGCGGGATCGGGATCATGTTGAACGCCGCGAGCAGGATGTTGATCCGGATGAACCAGAACAGGAAATCGCCCACCTGCCCCATGTCGATGTTGTTGCGGACCGCGTACTGGTAGGGGATCGCGACGATCATGGCCTGCGCCACGTTCGACAGCGGACCCGCCGCCGCCGTGATCGCCATCCCGATCTGACGCCGGCCGCCGAAGGTGACGCGGAAGCGCCCCGGCACCACCGGCACCGGCTTCCCCCAGCCGATGAACGGGTACCCGATGGCGATCAGGACCATGCCGATGAACCCGACCGGCTCGAAATGCATCAGCGGGTTGAGCGTGATCCGGCCCAGCTCGCGGGCGGTGTTGTCGCCCAGCTTGTGCGCCGTCCAGGCGTGCATGCACTCGTGGATGGAGATCGCGATGACGAACGAGATGAGGATCGCGATGATGTCTTGGACCGGCCGGATATCCATGGGGATCCTCGTGGGGCGTGCCTCGAAACGAACGACGCGGGCCAAAGGAGCGTCGTGCTCCCGGCCCGCGTCAAAGTGTACGTCACTGGAACGGTGACTAGGCGCCCGACCCCGGGTAGAGGTGGCAGGCCACGAAGTGACCGTGACCCTGGTCGGCGAAGATCGGATCGACCTTCTTGCAGACGTCCATCACGTACGGGCAGCGCGTGTGGAAGTGGCACCCGGACGGCGGGTTGATCGGGCTCGGCACGTCACCCGTAAGGATGATCCGCTCGCGCCGCTTCTCGATCACCGGGTCCGGAATCGGCACCGCCGACAGCAGCGCCTTCGTGTACGGGTGCAGCGGGTCGTCGTACAGCGAGTTGCGGTCCGCCATCTCCACGATCTTGCCGAGGTACATCACCGCGACACGATCGGAGATGTGCCGCACGACCGAGAGGTCGTGGGCGATGAACAGGTAGGTCAGGCCAAACTTGTCCTGAAGGTCCTCCAGGAGGTTGACCACCTGCGCCTGGATCGACACGTCCAGCGCCGAGACCGGCTCGTCCGCGACGATGAAGTCCGGGTTCGCCGCCAGCGCCCGGGCGATGCCGATGCGCTGCCGCTGGCCGCCGGAGAACTCGTGCGGGTAGCGGTTGGCGAAGTAGGGGTTCAGGCCCACCGTCTGCAGAAGTTCCTGCACCCGCTGCGTGCGCTCGTTCTTCGGCACTAGCTTGTGGATCTGCATCGGCTCCGAGACGATGTTGCCGACCGTCATGCGCGGGTTGAGCGACGCATACGGGTCCTGGAACACCATCTGGAGGTGGCGGCGCATCTTGCGCATCTCGCCGCCGTCCAGCTTCGTCAGGTCGCGCCCGTCGAAGTTGACCTCGCCGCTGGTCGGCTTGTAGAGCTGCAGGATGGCGCGGCCCGTCGTCGACTTGCCGCAGCCGGACTCGCCCACCAGGCCCAGCGTTTCACCTCGCTTGACCTGGAACGAGACGCCGTCGACGGCCTGCACGGCGCCGACCTTGCGCTGGAAGATAATGCCCTGGGTCAGCGGGAAGTGCATGACCAGGTCTTTGACGTCGAGGAGCGGCTGGCCGTTATCCGGCGTCGCGCCCGGGGTGGAGTGCTGCTGTGCAACAGCGGCTGACATACGAGGCTCCTCCAGGGTTAGTCTGCTTGGCTCTGGCCGGCTTCCACGCCCTGCGCGGGCGAGACGCCGAGATCAGGCGCGTTGGGATCAAAATCGTTCGCGGCGACCGAGGGCTCCGGATGGCCATACTTCTGCGCCACCGCATCCTGGTCGTCGCCGACGTGCACTTCCTCCCAGAACCAGCAGGCCGAATAGTGCCCGGGGGCGACCTCGAGCAGCGGCGGGTTCTTCTGCTCGCACTTCTCGCGCGCATAGTTGCAGCGGGGGACGAACGGGCACATGTCCGGCAGGTCGATCAGGTCAGGCGGAAGACCCCGGATCGGCTGGAGCTTCTCCTTCTTCGTCGCGTCCAGCCGCGGGATCGACTTCATCAGGCCGACCGTGTACGGGTGGCGCGGGTTGGCGAAGATCTCTTCGGTCGTCGCCGTCTCCACGATGTGCCCCGCGTACATGACCTGCACGCGATCCGCCATGCCCGCGACCACGCCCATCGAGTGGGTGATCATCAGCACGCCGGTGCCCGTCTCCGACTGCAGCGTGCGCATCAGGTCGAGGATCTGGGCCTGGATCGTCACGTCCAGTGCCGTCGTCGGCTCGTCGGCAATGAGAAGCTTCGGATTGCAGGAGAGCGCCATCGCGATCATCACGCGCTGGCGCATACCGCCCGAGAACTGGTGCGGGTACTGGTCCACACGCTGCGCGGCGTTCGGGATCCCGACCATCTCCAGCAGCTCGATCGACCGGCGCTTCGCCTGGTCCTTGTTCATCCCCATGTGAAGCTGGAGCGATTCGCTGATCTGGCGGTTGATCGTCAACACCGGGTTCAGCGAGGTCATCGGGTCCTGGAAGATCATCGCGATGTCGTTGCCGCGAATGCTCCGGACCTGCTCCTCGGACATCTTCAGGACGTCCCGGCCATTGAAGAGGATCTCGCCGTTGACGATCTTGCCCGGTGGGTTCGGGATCAGGCGCATGATCGACAGGCCGGTCATGCTCTTGCCTGAGCCGGACTCGCCCACGACGCCGAGCGTCTCGCCCGGCATGACGTAGAACGAGACGTCATCGACCGCCTTGACCACGCCGTCCTGGGTAAAGAATTGCGTCTTGAGGTTCTTCACCTCAAGCAATGGCTGTCCGTTTCGTTGTGCCGCAGCACGTGACGCCGTGGAGGTGGTCTGTGGCTCAGCCGCCATCCTTGCTCCTCTCGCCCTTTCGGTCTGTCTGTGACTTCATGTGAAAACCGGTCGTCTCGGATGGCATGCGTGCCGCGCGTGACCACACGCGGGCTGCTCAATACACGAACAGGGACAGCCGCCGCGACGGTCGCTGTCTGTGGTGCGGGCGCGGCGCTGCGCCCATCATTGCTCATGTACTGCCATGATTACTGGTGTGCACGATAACACAGCACAGGAAACCAAACAATTTCCCGCTGGATTGAACTCCGGAACCGCTGCCACTATGGGCAATTGGCCGTCGTCAGGAATGGAACTGTACACGACAAACGGCGGTGTGGCACGCCGATTGCACTGAATCTCCCGTCTGACATTCCCCGGATAGGCCGGGGTAGCGATCTCGCTGGATACAGCGGAGGGGCATACGTATGGGTGCACTCATTGGTTGGATCATCATCGGGCTGATCGCCGGCGCGATCGCCGGCTATCTCGTGCCCGGTCGCACGCCCGGCGGCCTGATCGGGACGATTATCGTCGGCATCATCGGCGGCGTGCTCGGCGGCTGGATCTTCAACGTGCTCTTCGATTCCGATCCCGCCGGCTGGATTGGGTCCATCGTCGTCGCCGTCATCGGCGCCGTCATCATCCTCTTCACGCTACGCAAGGCCAACGTCACCTGACACAACCCGGGATCTTTCAAGGAAGTGCAAAGCGCCACCGCTCCGGTGGCGCTTTGTCATGTCCCGGCCCGGCGCGCCTCAGGCGCGCGCACCGGTGACGTATGCCACGGCGGCCGACGCCAGCAGCCCCGGCGCGTTCGCCACCACCATGTCGAACCCCCGCGCGAAGCAGCTCTGCGCGGCCTCGACGTTCGCGGCGACGGTGCCGGTGCGCACCCCGGCGGCCTTCGCGCGCGCGATGACCTCGTTGGCCACCTCGGTCACTTCGGGATGCCCCGGCTGGCCCGGATACCCCATCGACTGCGCCAGATCGTTCGGCCCGACGAAGAGCACGTCCAGCTCATCGAGCGCCAGGATCGCATCGAGTTCCTTCAACGTCTCGACGCTTTCGAACTGGATCATCGTCAGGATGCGGTCGTTCAGCTTGGGAACCATCTCCACCGCGGGCTCGGTCAGCGCCCAGTCGAACGTTCGCCCGCCGGCGAGCCCGCGGTTGCCCGTCGGCGCGTATTTCGTCGCCGCGATCGCCGTCCGCGCCTGTTCGGCGCAGTTCACCTGCGGCGCCATCACACCCGTGATGCCGAGATCGAGGAACTTGAGGATCACCTGCTTGTCGATCTGCCCGATGCGCGCGAATGCCGGGATGCCACGCGCCTCCGCCGCCAGGATCATCGGGTAGGCCGTCGCCGGCGAGATTGGCCCATGCTCGGCGTCCAGCAGCGCGAAGTCGAACCCGGCCAGCGCGCAGATCTCCACGATCTCGGGCGACGCAGGTGGTATAAAGCACCCAATCACGCGTTCGCCAGCAGCAAGTTTGTCCTTGACCGGATTGGTGGGGTTCAACGTCGCTTCTCCCTGTCGCTTGCCCGCCTTCAGACGGTCGCGTCGTACGCGGTGATGACGGATTGCTCGCCATTGTATGGAAGGAACGGCACCACGCAAATGGGCAGCATTGACGAGGAGGCGATCGCGCCGTCCGGACTCGCCACGGACACCCTGCCCGAGCAGGCATACTGGATCGCGTTTCACCACGTCCCCTACATCGGCCCGGCGCGGCTGCGGCGCCTGTTGGACCACCTCGGCTCCCTGCGCGCCGCCTGGTCGGCGTCCGAGACCGAGCTGCGCGGTTGCCTCGAGGAACGGTCGCTGCAGGCGCTGCTCCAGACCCGCCGCGAGCTCGACCTGCCCGCCATCGTCGCGACGCTCGAGCGCGATGGTGTCCGCGTCACCACCCCGGTCGACGACTCCTACCCGGCGCTCCTGCGGGAGATCGGGGCGCCCCCGCCGGTGCTATAC
>DATLHE010000139.1:0-26853 GCA_035540335.1 Thermomicrobiales bacterium
CCCCGTAATCGCTCCATGAATACGTTGGCCATGTTGCACCAGGGAAGAAGCGACGCGGGAGCGCCCTCGCTTGTCATCAGCCGCGCGCTGAGCACCGTCGTCCTTTAGAAAAAGGAATCGGCCCGGCAGGAAATCCTGCCGGGCCACGCGTCCACCAAGTACCGAACCCTCCGGGTTCGGCGAACCTTCTGCGGCCACTTGCCCCAGCACCTGATCGTGAGTGGCCGGTCACGGCCTTGGTGTCCTTCCTCGACTTGGACGGGATCGCCCGGGTGAGCCTCCCAGGGGTGAAAAGCGAAAGGCTCGGCGAGACGGGGGTTCTTGGTGCGGGGCTGGCTTTCTCGTACGGTCGGCCCTTGTGGCCGACCTACGCCGACCGTCGGGACTACCGGGGTGGCGTGGCGTCACCCCATCGCATCGAGGTGGTCGACACCGGAGGGTCGGCGCCCGCATCGCCGAAGGCGACAGACGGCGTGTTAAGCGCGGGGGAATGGAGAAACAGACGTTTTTGCCTGCCCGTGCTGGGTGACCATCTCATGCGTGGCGACCCATTCGACATCGCCCGTCCAAGCCCTTAGGGCAGGCTCTTCGGACGCCCCAAAGGTGCGAGAACCGCGTCCCGTAGCGTACGCGCAAGGAGGTGTCACCCGGCGTCCTCCCGCGCCGCCGCGAGCATGCGAACGCCGGCCTCCAGATCGTCCGCGAAGCCAAGCGTGAGGAGATAGCGGCTCGCGCCCAGATCCCGCCAGCGGCGCAGCTCGCCGGGGAGATCGGCGGGAATCTGCCCCTCCGGGCGGTCGGCGAAGACGGAGAGCGCGACCTCCCGCCCGGAGGCCGTGATCTGCTCTTGGGCGTAAGCGGCGACCGACTCCCGGCTGTAGATGTTGATCTCGTCCGCGTAGTCCACCGCGCTGGCGATTACCCGGCGCGAGCTCCCGGCGCCGACCACCACCCGCGGCGGCATGGGCGGCGCGGGTGTGCAGGCGGCCTCGGTGAGGACGACGTGCTCCCCCTTCACGGTCACCTGCTCCCCGGTCCAGAGCCGGCGCAGGGCCCCCACCGTCTCGGCGAGATCCAGGATGCGCTCCGTGGCGTCCGGGTACGGCACGTTCCACGCGGTGAACTCCTGCTCGAAGTCCCCGGCGCCGATGCCGAGCTCGAACCGCCCGCCGCTGGCGATCTGGAGGATCGACGACTCCTTGGCGAGCACGCCGAGCAGGTAGTTCGGCCGGCAGATGACCATCGGCGTGAGGCGGATGCGCGAGGTCTTCGCCGCGAGGTAGCCATACGCCGACCAGCCGCAGGTGAGCGCCCATTCCGGTCGCATCGAGTGGTAGTGGTCCCAGAACCCGACCGCGTCGAGCCCCAGCTCCTCCGCCAGCAGCGTGGCGCGCACCACCTCGTTCCAGTGGCCGGTCGGCCCAAACGTCACCCCCACCGCCAATCCGACTGGTCCACCCCCGGGCGTCGCTTCCGGACTCATCGCGCACCTCCCGCCTGGCATCATCGAACGTATGTTCTGGCCCACCCATCATAGGGACCACCGGCGGGCCGGTCAACGGCCCGGGAAAGCGGCGCGTTGACACGGACGCCGTCCACTTGCTACCGTGCCGTCTGGAACAGACAACCGAAACGTTTCACGGCCGCGGCCATTCTGGCGAGACCGACGTGGGTCTCGCGAACCCGGGTCCATGTGTGTCAGTCGCTCTCATCGGCGCAAACGCCGAAAGGATGGAACGATGTCCCGCAACCAGGAGCAAGAATCCAGGCGAGTCCTGGTCGTCAGCCAGCGCACCCTCAACGCCCTCGCCACCCGGCGCCGGTTCCTGGCGGGCACGGCGGGGCTCGGCGCTGCCTCGCTGCTCGGCCGGTCGGCCTTCGCCAGCCCGGCCCGCAATGCCGCCTACCAACGCCAGGCCGCCCAGGAGGAGCTGAGCATCATCATTGGCACGCTCGGCGAGGCCAACACCATCAACCCCTTCCTCTCCAGCGACGCGGAGTCCAACTGGCGCTGCAAGATGCTCTTCGACGAGTTCGTGCGCGCCAACCCGACCACCTACGCGGTGGAGCCGGGCATCGCCTCCGAATGGACCCTCGACAACCTGACCTTCACCTTCACGCTCCGGCCAGAAGCCACGTTCTCCGACGGCTCGCAACTGACCGCCGAGGACGTCGCCTTCACCCTCAACGGCATCCTCGCCAAGGCAACGGGATCACCCAACCAGGCCAAGTTCTCGGCGATCGAGGGCGCCGACACGGTCATGGACGGCTCCGCGACCGAGGCCTCCGGCATCAAGGTGGTCGATCCGCAGACCCTGCAGGTCACGCTCGCCAAACCGGATGCGCCGTTCATCTTCAACCTTCGCTACCTCTGGATCGTGCCGAAGGCCAAGCTCGAGGGGCAGGACCTCGCCAACGGCGACTTCTTCCAGACCCCGATCGGCGCCGGCCCCTACAAGTTCGAGTCGTGGACCTCCGGTTCCGACTTCGTCGCCGTCGCCAACGAGCACTACTGGCAGGCCGAGAAGCCGGCGATCAAGCGGCTCACCCACCGCCTCATCGCCGACTCACAGTCGCTGGTTCTCGCGCTCCAGGGCAACGAGATCGACGCCTCCAACTATCCGAACCCGGCCGGGAAGGACCTGCTGGCGCAGAACACCGACCTCGATCTGATGGCGCCGCCGTTCAGCTCCGGCAACGGCTGGTACTTCAACTGCCGCGACGGCGTGCTCGCCGACAAGAACGTGCGCCGCGCCATCGCGATGTCGCTGGACTGCGAGCAGTTCGCGGCCGATTCGCTGCTCGGCCTCGGCAAGGCCGCGGTTGGGCCGATCGCGCCGGACAACTGGGCCTTCGACAAGTCGCTCGAGCCAATCCCGTACGATCCCGCTACGGCGAAGACGATGATCGACGAGGCCGGCGCGGCCGGCTCCCAGATCGAGTTCGCGGTCAACTCCGGCAACATCTTCCGCGAGGACTGGCTGACCTACACGCAGTCGGCCCTCAAGGATGTCGGGATCGAAGTCGTCCCGCAGCTGGTCGACTACGCGACGCACGTCGACGCGGTGCAGAAGAACCACGACTTCCAGGTGTCCGGCGTCGACTTCGCGGGCGCCACCTCCGAGCCGAACAAGCTGTGGGAAGACTTCCACTCGACGTCGGCCGGCAACTTTTCCGGCTACAGCAACCCCGAGCTCGACGACCTGCTGGACCAGGCCCGCACCACGCTCGATCAGGAGGACGCGAAGCCCATCTTCGCCAAGATCCAGAAGATCATCATCGACGACGTGCCGATGCACTTCGCCTGGTACCGCCCCTTCCTCCACGCGGTCAACAAGACGAAGTTCGCCAACTACGTCGACAGCGGCGACTTCGGCCTCTTCTCCGTGCTGGAGGACTGGACCGCCGCCCAGCCGTAAGGGCCGATCGCGAACGCAACGCGGGCGGGCCAGCGTGCCCGCCCGCGTCGCACCCGCGGCCATCGCACCGTTCCCGGGTAGGGACGCGGACCACCCGCGCCCGCCACAGGTTCCACCCTGTCTCCGGGCAGGATCAAGGATTGTTACCGTATGTCCAGCGAGATGCGCGCCTACGTCGCGCGCCGCGTGCTGATGCTTATCCCGCTCCTGCTCGGGCTCAGTCTCGTCATGTTTCTCCTGCTGCACATCGCGCCGGGCGACCCCGCCACCGCGTCGATGCCGCCCTCGGCCCTCAGCAACCCGGACTTCGTCGAACAGACGCGCAAGAATCTGGGGCTCGACAAGCCGCTGATCGTCCAGTACGGCTACTGGCTGCGGAACCTGGTGACGGGCGACCTCGGCACCGCCTACGGCTTCAATCGCCAACCCGTGCTGGACCTGATCGGGCAGCGCATCTGGGGCACGATTCAGCTTCAGGGCGCGGCGCTGGCGATCAGCCTCCTCATCGCCGTCCCGGTCGGCATCATCTCCGCCACGCGCCAGTATTCGCTGTGGGACCACTCGGTCACCGTCGGCTCCTTCATCGGGCTCGCCCTGCCGGGCTTCTGGCTGGCACTGCTGCTGCAGATCTGGCTGGGGGTCAAGCTCGGCCTCTTCCCGATCATCAGCACCGGGCAGGCGAACGCCGATTGGAGCGAGCGCTGGAAATACTTCGTGCTGCCCATCGTCGTGCTGGCGCTGCCGAACATCGCCTACTTCGCCCGGTTCATGCGCTCCTCGATGCTGGAGACGATCAATCAGGACTACGTCACCACCGCGCGCGCCAAGGGGCTCAACAACCGCAGCGTGCTGTACAGCCATGCGCTGCGCAACGCGCTGCTGCCGATGGTGACGGTCGTGGGGCTGCAGTTGCCCCAGATCCTCGGCGGCGCGGTCATCATCGAGCAGATCTTCGCCTGGCCGGGCGTCGGGCTGCTGGCCTTCGACGCCATCGGGAAACGCGACTACCCGGTCATCCTTGGCATCACGATGGTGGTCGGCGCGGCGATCATGATCACCGCCGTCATCGTCGACATCGTCTACGTGCTGCTCGACCCCCGGGTCTCGGTCGCGGGAGGGTCGTCCAATGCGTAGCCAGGACGCCACCCTGCCTGCCAGCCACGTGGCGAGTCTCGACACGGCGGCCGAAGCCGCGGCCACGCGGTCGCGATCCTCGGTCTGGCAGCGCCTGAAGCGGAACAAGCTCGCGGTCGCCGGCCTCGTCGTGCTCGTCTTCTTCTACAGCGTCGCCATCCTCGCGCCCGTGATCGCCCCTTACCCCTACGACCAGCTGACCTCCGGCATGCGCGACAAGCCACCCTCCATGGAGCACTGGATGGGGACCGACCGCCAGGGACGCGACGTTTTCTCGCGACTGATCAAGGGTGGGCAGGTGTCGCTCGCGGCAGGCTTCGTCGCGGTGGTGATCGTGATGGCGATCGGGATCACGCTCGGCGCCGCGGCCGGCTTCTTCGGCGGCTGGGTGGACCAGGCGGTGATGCGGTCGACCGACGTGCTCCTCGCGATTCCGCTGATCCTGCTCCTGATCACAGCGGCCTCGCTGTTCAGCCCGAGCCTGAAGACGACGATCGTCGTCATCGGCGTCTCATCGTGGCCGGGCACGGCCCGGCTGGTGCGCGGGCAGTTCCTCGCGCTCAAGGGCCAGGAGTTCGTCACCGCCGCCCGCGCCATTGGCGCCAGCCCGGTCCGGATCATGATCCGCCATCTCTTCCCGAACTCGCTGGCGATCATCATCGTCCAGGCCACGATCTGGCTCTCGTACGCGATCATCCTCGAGGCCAGCCTGAGCTATCTCGGCCTCGGCGTGCAGATCCCGACGCCGTCGTGGGGCAACATGCTGCAGGACGGGCAGCGCGAGCTGCTCTTCGGCGCGTGGTGGCTGACGCTCTTCCCGGGCCTCGCCATCTTCCTCACCGTGCTCGCGTTCAACCTGATGGGCGACGGCCTGCGCGACGCCCTCGACCCCCGCCGCCGCAGCCGGTAGCCGGCCCGTACAGGAGACCCTCGCAGCTGCGGGCGGTGGCCTTCATGCATTGTCGTAGCCGCGCACCCCGGAGGGTGTGCGCTCGATATCCCTGCGGGCCATCGTCCAGCATTGGGCGGACTCCATGTCCGCCCGTACGGGCGGCCCTTGTGGCCGCCCGCCCTCCCCGGCCAGCCAAGACCGGGGCTACGCGCACAACGAAAGGGACCACACCATGCCGTTCGTTCCCCAGGCCGTCTTCAAGGACCGCGCCAAGCGCATCCGCGATTATCTCGGCGAGCACGACCTCAAGGCGCTCATCGTCACCACGCCCGACAACTTCTACATGGTCTCCGGCTTCCACCTCGACGTCGCGCCGTGGGAGCGCCCCGTCGCCGCGGTCATCCCGGCCGAGGGCGAGCCGTTCCTGATCATGAACGAGCTCTCGACCAACCACCTGCGCTTCGCGAAGGAGCGCAAGAGCCTCTTCATCACCGACTCCACGATCTATGTCGAGCATCCCCGCGCCACCAACCGCACCTGGACGCGCGACCAGTGGGGCGAGCTGCTCGCGATGCGGCTGGAGGAGCGCGGCATCCGCCACGGCGCCGTCGGCGTCGAGGGCGCCGGCCCCGCCGCGCTCAAACGAGCGGCGCCGAAGCTCGCGTTCGAGGACGTCACTCGCTTCCTGATCGAGATGCGCGAGGTCAAGTACCCCGCCGAGCTCGACATCCTCCGCCACTGCGCGGCGCTCACTGACTACGGGCAGGAACGCTACATGGAGCTGCTCAAACCCGGCATGAACGTCAAGGGCTTCGACTTCGAGATCAGTAGGCTCATCATGGAGGAGGGCGCCCGCCGCTTCCCCGAGGACCGTCTCGAGGTGCGCCTCATCTCCTCCTGCGGCCCCTACTCCGCCGCCCCGCACGGCTCCGGTGCCTTCTGCGGCGAGACCTTCCTCGAGGGCGAGGGCGTCGTCAACATCATCATCGTCCGCCTCAGCGGGCTCGTCGTCGAGAACGAGCGCACGCTCTTCGTCGGCCAGCCGAAGAACGATCTCCAGCGCGTGGCGTTCGAGGTCGCGACCGAGGCCAACGAGGCCGCCGCCGCGCAGATGGTCGCCGGCAACCCGGTCTCCAGCGCCGACGCCGCCGCGCAGCGGGTGATCGAGCACGCCGGCCTCGGCGAGCACATCAACCACCGCACCGGGCACGGCATCGGCATCGCCGGCCACGAGTTTCCGGACGACATGCCCGTTCTCCACCGACCATTCAAGGAAAGGGAGGTCTACTCCGCCGAGCCGGGTATCTACATCTACGGCCTGGGCGGCTTCCGCCACGACGATACGGTCGTCGTCGGCAAGGACAAGCCCGAGGTCCTCACGAAACGCTCCAAGCGCCTGGAGGACCAGATCGTCCCCGTGTGATGCCAGACCGCCCGCCCCGGTAGCCCCGGCCCTCGGTGGCCGGGGTCGCCCGCCACATCGGCGCATTGATCGCGGAACGGCCTCTCCCCCCGATAGCGCCGGGTCTTGTGCCCGGCGTCACGACGAGAAACGCGCCAAGAGAGACCAGCGCTGCAGCGCCGGGGGGATCCTTCACTTCGCTCAGGATGACGTGTGGTTGGGAGCGGGCACAATGTAGGGGCAGACATACGAGTCTGCCCCCTGCGGTGTCTGCCTGCGCCGTGGGTCTGCCCTGCATGCCCGACGACCGATGCTCCGGCGACCGCCCGCCGGTCCCGCGATGCGCGCCTACGCCTCCGGATCGACCTGCGCCTCGCCCGGCTCGATCAGCCCCGCGCGAATGGCGACCGTCGACGCCGCGCCGCGCCGGTTGACCCCCAGCTTGCCGAGGATGTTCGCGACGTGCGTCATCGCCGTACGCGGGCTAATGTACAGTGCCTCGGCGATCGCCTTGTCGCTCAGCCCGCGGGCCAGCAGCCGCAGCACCTCCCGCTCCCGCGGCGTCAGGCTGTAGTCAACCTGCTCCTTCGCCGGCGCGGCCTCTTCGCTCCGGCCGTTCGCCGCCTCCACCGCTCCCGGCTCCCCCGCGACGTGATGGAGCGCGGGCGTCTCGATCACGTGCTCGGCGAGGGCCAGCGCCTCGTCCACGGTGCGGTCATAGCCATGCCGGCGGCCCAGCTCGGTGTACTCGTCGAACGCCCGCGCGCCTATCTGCTTCTGGAGCCGGGCCATCAGCCCCTCCAGCCAGCGTGTGCTGCGCACCATCACGGCGATCCGCTCCTGGCGACGCATGTCCGACGTCGCCCCGAGCATCTGCACCGCCCGCTCCGGCTCGCCGATCAGCATCGCGACCTCCGCGACCGCATCCACCGCGTCGGCCAGCATCCTCCGGGAGCCCATCTGCCGGAAGACCCGCAGCGACGACGCCAGCGAGTCACAGGCCAGCGCGAGGCGCCCGCGCCGGACTTCGAGCACGCCCACGCCGAGCAGCAGGCAGGCCCGGCTGTACGCGTCGCTGATGTCTTCGGCGTACCGGAAGCCGTCCTCGAACCAGGCGCTCGCCCTGTCAAGGTCCTGCCGGATCAGGGAGATCATGCCGAGGTTGTAGCTGCTGAGCGCGATGCCGCGCTTGTTGCCGAACCCGCTGCGGATCTCGTAGGCCTCGAGGTGCAGCTTCTCGGCCAGGACGTGATCACCCTCGTAGACCGCGATGTCGCCCAGGTTGCTCAGCGTGACGGGGAGCGCCAGACGATCCTGCGTCGTGCGGCGGATCTCCAGCGAGCGCTCGAGCTCCTGGCGAGCCGCCGTGAAATCGCCCTCGATCAGCGCCACGAGCCCGAGGTTGTTCAGCTCGTCGGCGATCCCGTCCAGGTCCTCGACCGTCTCGAAGATCGCCAGGCTCTCCGTGTAATGGTCCCGCGCGAGCGAGTGTTGGCCCAGCTCGAGCGCCAGGTTGCCAAGGTTGTTCAGCGCATGGGCGCGCACCGAGGGGTGGACGCTGTGCGACAGGTCGAGCATCCGCCGCAGCCAGCTGGAGCCTTCCGACGTCTGGCCGCGCACCAGCCAGTACCGCCACAGCCCGGAGGCGAGCTGCAGGCCGAGATCCGCGGCCTCCCCGCCCAAGTCCATCGCCGACTGCAGCGCCATCCGCAGGTTGCCGAGCTCCTCGTCGATCCGCTGCAGCCACGCCGCCTGATCCGGCCCGATGAGGTCCATCTCGATCGATTCGACCAGCCGGGTATAGAACAGCAGGTGGCGCCGCAGCAGGTCGGCATCCTCGCCGTGGTGCTGCGCCTGCTCCCAGCCGAAATCGCGGATCGTGCCGAGCATGCGAAAGCGGGAGTCGCCGTCCTGCAGCGCCTCCTGTACCAGCAGGCTCTTGTCGAAGAGCGAGACCAGGTAATCCAGCAGCTCTCGGCCGTCCGCGCTCGGCTCCTCGGGCCAATCGACGACATAGGTCGCCGCCGCCTTCGAGAACGAGCCGCTGAACACGGCGAGCCGCCGGAAGACGACCTGCTCCAGTGGCTCCAGGAGGTCGTAGCTCCACTGGATCGCCTGCCGGATCGTCTGCAGGCGCGAGGGCAGGTCCCGCGCGCCGCCGACCAGCAGCGCCATGGGGTTGGAGAGCCGGCTCAGGAGCGCGGAGGTGGAGAAGACCTTGATCCGCGCCGCGGCCAGCTCAATGGCCAGCGGCAGGCCGTCCAGTTTTTGGCAAATCGCCGCGATGTCGCGCGCGTTCAGGGTCGTCAGCGCGAAATCGGGCCGCGCCGCCTGCGCCCGCTCCACGAAGAGCTGGACCGCCTCGTTCCGGCTCAGCCGGGAGAGGTCGCCGTCGTCCGGGCTCACCGGCAGCGGCAGCGGCGGCACCGGGAACTCCTGCTCGCCGCGCACGTGCAGCGGCATCCGGCTGGTGAGCAGCACCTTGATGAAGAGGCACTGCGCCAGCAGATCGGCCACGACCACCCCGGCATCGATCACCTGCTCGAAGTTGTCGAGCACGAGCAGGATCTCCCGATGCTCGAGGACGTTGAACAGCCGGGTCGAGAGCGTCTCGCTGTCGCCCGCGTTGAGGCCCATCGCCTGCGCGATCGCGGGCCGGACGAGCCCCGCGTCCGTGATGACGGAGAGGTCGACGAACACGGCGCCGTCGCGCATCTGCGGCCGCAGCTCGCTGGCGAGCTCGTTCGCCAGGCGCGTCTTGCCGACCCCGCCGGGGCCGGTCAGTGTCAGCAGCCGGATGTCCTTGCGGCGGAGCAGCGCCAGGGCTGCCTGGATCTCGCGCTCCCGCCCAATCAGCGGCGTCAGCGGAGCCGGCAGGGGCGGCAGGGCGAGCCTGAATGTATCGACGCGCGGCGGCACGTCGCCCTGGGATGCTGTCCCTTCCGTTGCCATTCCCTCAGGCATGGTGCTCGTTCTCTCGGGCAAGGGGCGCTGCCCTTCAATGTTCATCTGTTCTGTCAATCGATAGTACCCCATCGTGTCTAGCCGACGGGGGAAGAGCGCGTCGAACGCGTGCGCGCGGGGGCAGGCAGGGAAGGCCCGGGGCCCCGGGCCTCCGGTTCCTTGACAGATTTTCGGTTGTAGTGCTTAGTGTTGCAACACAGTTCAGAGCCAGTTGAATGTATCCGGTTCTTGCAGGTGAGGAGCGAGTCCCATGCGCGTTTCCCGTCCCAGGCAGTCGGTTCGTTCGTCGTTCTCCCGTCGCTCGCTGCTGCGTGGCGGTGCCGCCGCCGGCGTCACGACCGCGCTCGGGAGCAAGATCCACGCCTTTGCCGCGGCGGGCGGCCGATTCCCCAACGGGACCGCCACACTGTATCAGGCAACGCCCACGGCGGACATCTCCGGCACCGAGCTGAAGATCCTCCAGTGGTCGCACTTCGTTCCTTCCTATGACACCTGGTTCGACCAGTTCGTCCAGGAGTGGGCGACCGCCAATGGCGTCTCGGCCACCGTCGACCATGTCAACACCGCTGACATCCCGGCCGCCTTCGCCGCGGAGATCGCCGCCGGCCAGGGGCATGACCTCATCGAGCACATCGCCTCGCTGGCGCAGTTCGAGCAGTCCGTGCTCGATCTCAAGGACGTCTGGGACGAGGCCATCAAGCGGCACGGCGACCCGGTCGAGAACACCCGCCTGAACTCCTACAACCCCACGACCGACAAGTTCTACTCGTTCTGCCACGGCTACGCGCCGGATCCGGCCAACTATCGCAAGAGCCTCTGGGAAGCCATCGACATGCCGGAGGGCCCGAACACCTTCCAGGAGCTGCTGGACGGCGGCACGAAGATCTGGAACGAGCAGGGCGTCCAGATGGGTCTCGGCATGTCCCAGGAGATCGACTCCCAGATGGCCGCCCAGACGCTGATCTGGGCCTACGGCGGCGCGATCCAGGACGAGAACGAGAACATCACGATCAACTCGCCGGAGACGATCGAGGCCGTCAACTTCATGAAGCAGCTCTTCCAGAGCTGCATGACGCCCGAGGTCTTCGCCTGGAACGCCGCCTCGAACAACCAGTTGCTGGTCGCCGGGCAGGCGTCCTATATCCTCAACTCCATCTCCGCCTTCCGCACCGCCCAGGAGCAGCAGCCGGAGACGGCGAACGACATCTTCTTCAGCACGCCGCTCGTCGGCCCGGCCGGCGAGGACCGCGCGCTGGCCCACGCCCACGCCGCGATGGCCTACCAGATCCCGACCTACTCCCCGAATCAGGACACCGCCAAGGAGTTCCTGCTCCACCTGGTCGCGAACTACGAGGCCGCCTGCCTCGGCGGCAAGCTCTACAACTTCCCCGCCTTCCCCTCCGTCTTCCCGGAGCTCACGGAAGAGGGCGGGCCGCTCGACAACGACCCGGCCGGCGCGCAGCCGCCCGACAAGCTCAACGTCCTGAAGACGGCCGCCGACTGGACCGTCAACCTCGGTTGGCCGGGCCCGGCCAACGCCATGGCCGGCGAGGCGCAGACCACCTTCGTGCTCTCGGACATGATGGCCAAGGCCGCGCGCGACGAGATGTCCGTCGAGGACGCCGTCGCCGAGGCCGAGCAGCGCCTGAACCAGATCGCCCAGACCTGGCGCGACCAGGGGCTCATGGGCGGCGGCCAGTAGTTTGCATGCGCACCGCGGCGGGCACGCTCTGGCCCGCAGCGCGTCCGCCCGCCGCATCGTCTCCACAGGGAACTTCCGAACTATGGCGATCGTCGAAACCCGGAACCTCAGCAAGCATTTCGCCGACGGCGTGGTGGCCGTCGACTCCATCAACCTCCGCACCGCGGATGGCGAGTTCCTGGTCCTGCTCGGCCCCTCCGGCTGCGGCAAGACCACCCTCCTCCGCATGCTCGGCGGGCTGGAGCAGCCCACCGCGGGCGAGATCCTGATCGGCGACCGGGTGGTCAACCACCTGCCGCCGCGCGCCCGCCAGATCGCCATGGTCTTCCAGAGCTACGCGCTCTACCCGCACATGTCGGTCAAGAACAACATCGCCTTCCCGCTCAAGGCCGCCAAGATCGACAAGACGGAGCAGAAGCGCAAGATCGAGTGGGCCGCCGGCATCCTCGGCATCGACCACCTGATGGACCGCAAGCCCGGCCAGCTCTCCGGCGGGCAGCGCCAGCGCGTGGCCCTCGCCCGCGCCCTCGTGCGCGAGCCGAACGTCTTCCTGCTCGACGAGCCGCTCTCCAACCTCGACGCCCAGCGCCGCGCCTCCGCGCGCGATGAGCTGCAGGTCTTCCAGCGCGAGATCGGCACGACCACGGTCTACGTCACCCACGACCAGGTCGAGGCGATGGGCATGGGCCACCGCATCGCCGTCATCGACAGCGGGCGCGTCCGCCAGCTCGGCACCCCGCGCGACATCTACGAGCACCCGGCGGATACCTTCGTCGCGACCTTCCTCGGCTCCCCGCCGATGAACCTCGTCCCCCAGGGCACGAGCCTCCTCGGCTTCCGCCCGGAGAACGTCCATCCGGCCCCGAACGACGGCTCGGCGGACGCCGCCTCGCACCTCGTCTTCACGCTCGACCGCATCCGCGAGGAGTATCTCGGATCGGAGAAGCTGATCTACGGCGAGATCGATGGCACCCGCGCCGTCTCCCGCGTCGCCGCCAACCATCCGGTGACGCACGAGACGGGTTCGTCGGCAACCTTCGTCGTCCACCGGCGGGACATCCGCGCGTTCGACGCCGAGACCGGCCTCGCGGTCAACCAGGCGCCCCCGCGCGTGACCACGACCACCGGCCAGGTGGCCTCATGACCGCCCGGGCCGTGCCGCGGGCGGCGGTCAAGGAAGAACGGTTCGCGCTGGAGAACGAGCGGGTGCTCGGCCCGCTCCTGCTGCTGCCGGCGGTCATCTATATCTTCGCGCTGGTCGGCATCCCGCTCGTGCTGGCGGTGCTCTACGCGTTCAGCAACGTCACGGTCGGCAACCCGCGCATCGACAGTTGGAGCGACTTCGTCGGCCTGCGGAACTTCCGCGCCGTGCTCGACGAGGGCGTCTTCACCAAGGCGCTGCGCAACACGATCTTCTTCACCCTCGCCTCGCAGGCGATCGTCATCGTGTTCGCCAACGTCCTCGCGCTGGTCCTCTCCGCCGACTTCCATGGCAAGCGCTTCGTGCGCTTCCTCGTCCTGCTGCCCTGGACGACGCCGATCGCGCTCGGTGTGCTCGGCTGGTTCTGGCTGCTGGACTCCGTCTACAGCCCGATCGACTGGCTGCTGCGCGAGGTCGGCCTGCTCGGCCCCGGCACGCCGTGGGGCCCGCAGCGCAACATGTACTGGCTCGGCGAGACGCGCCTGGCCCAGGGCGCCGTGCTCTTCGTCCACGTCTGGCGCACGCTGCCGCTGGCGACGATCATCCTGCTCGCCGGCCTGAGCGCGATCCCGCAGGACATCAACGACGCGGCGGACATCGATGGCGCCGGCTTCTGGCGCAAGCTCTTCTTCGTCCGCCTGCCGCTGCTGCTGCCGATCATGGCCGTGGCGATGCTCTTCAGCATGGTCTTCACCTTTACCGACCTCACCGTCTCGCTGGTGCTCACCCGGGGTGGCCCGGTCAACGACACGCAGGTCCTCTCCTCGTGGGCCTATTTCAAGGGCATCCAGGGCGGCAACCTGGCGCAGGGCGCCGCGGTCGCGCTCTTCATGCTGCCGGTGCTGGTCGCCGTCGCGATCGCGATGCTGCGCCTGGCCCGCCGCGGGAGTGAGGCACGATGAGCACGACGACCACGACGCCGGCCCCGAAGGCGCCGGTCTACACGCCGCCGAAGCCCCTGCCCGACCCCTCGCCGGGCGCGGCGCGGGCCAAGCGGTTCGGCGCGCGGACGCTGATCTACGGGCTGGCGACCTTCTTCTCGCTCTTCGCGGCGATGCCCTTCGCGTGGATGGTCCTCACCGTCTTCAAGGCGAACAGCGATCTCTACAACCCGCGCAACAATCCGTTCGTCTACAACGACCCGCCGACGTTGGCGAACCTCGACCTGCTCTGGAACGACACGAACTACAAGACGTTCCTGCTCAACACCCTGATCGTCGCCGTGCTGGTCGTGATCATCACGGTCATCGCCGTCGTCCCGGCGGCCTACAGCCTCGTGCGGCTCGCCACCCGCTGGGGCGAGAGCCTCGGCATCGCCATCTTCCTCGTCTACCTCGTGCCGCCGACGCTGCTCTTCATCCCGCTCACCGGCATCGTGGCCGACGTCGGCCTGCAGAACTCGAAGTATGCGATGGTCCTCGTCTACCCGACGTTCACGATCCCGTTCTGCACCTGGCTGCTGATGGGCTTCCTGCGCAGCTTCCCGTGGGAGATCGAGGAGCAGGCGATGATCGACGGCTACACCCGCCTGCAGGCGATCTGGAAGACGGTCATCCCGATCATCCTGCCGGGGATCCTGACGGTCGTGATCTTCTCGTTCACGCTGACGCTGCACGAGTTCGTCTACTCGCTGGCGTTCGTGCAGAACTCGGCGGAGAAGACGATCAGCGTCGGCGTCTTCACCGAGCTGATCCGCGGCGACGTCTACTTCTGGCAGGCGCTGATGGCCGCAGCGGCGCTCGTCGCCTTCCCCGTCGCGCTTGTCTACAACCTCTTCCTCGACCGCTTCATCGCCGGCTTCACCCTCGGCGCGGTCAAGGGGTAGCGGAATGCATGCGAGTGGTCCCGGCCACGTTGGGCCGGGACCACTCGCATCTTTTCGTCACGACCGGTCGAAGGCGTTACCCTCCGGTCTCCAGCGAGTGATTCCGGGAATCTCGTCGAAGTCAGAATCAAACGTCGCAAGCTCGACGCCTTGATGTTGGGCATAGGACGCGGTGAGCGCATCTACAAATCCGAGTTTGGGATGACTCGACCACAGATCCAGCGCATGTAGCACCGTCCGCTTGTCGCGCAGCTTGAGCCCGCGCAGGCGAAGGAGCGCCGACAGTCGACCCGCCGCATCGACAACGGGTAGTTGGTAATGCGCTTTCGCAGTCAGAATGAATGCCACCTCCGCGATGACAGCATCGGACGTCGTGACCTCGACTTCGTTTCGCTCCGCTCGTCGAAACAGGTCGCCTGCGTGCTCATTCATCCGTTGGATCGCCGGCTCAGACGAATTGGTCAGCGCGCGCAAGAACAAGTTTGCGTCCAGGAAGATCATCGGCCGCGTTCCAGTCGACGCATCCGCTGCGCGGCCGCTTCCTCCGCTGCGATGTCGATCTCTGCGTCAAGATCGAGCGTTTCGTTGGGCAGCGCATCAAGGGAGCCCAATACGGACTCAAGGCTGTAGCGCGCGGGACGCAACTCGACCTTTCCCTCGTCGGTCAGGACGAACGCCACCTTGTCAGACGAGTTCACTCCCAGCCGACGACGTATATCGGCAGGGATTGTTACCTGACCCTTACTGCTGACGGTCGAAACGAACTCTTTCATTTTGCCACCCAGGGTAAAGCATCGATGCTGCGAGTAAAGACACTATACCAAACACTTTACCTCCGCCCTCGCATTGCCGAACAGAGGAATATGCACCAGCCCCCGCACATTCATGCCATTGCACAAAGCAACGGCCACATGAAATGCATTGCCCCGGGCCATGCGTATCCGCTACGATTCGCTCAAGGCTCACCACCTGACGACCCCATGCGACAACCGGTCACCACGACGCGATGACGCCAAGGATCAGGAGAGACCTCGCGCTCTTTTGCCCTTCTCCACGCTCGACGCGTCGCCCGCGTCCGGATGCCCCATGCTGCCCTTCAAGACCCCGTCGCCACGCCTGGCCATCGCCCTCTTCTTCATCCTCAAGGGGTTCACCCTGGGGAACTGGATTCCGCGCATCCCCGGCATGGTCGAGCGGCTGGAGGTCAACCGCGGCGAGTTCGGCATCATCATGTTCACCGGCGCGCTCGGCTGCCTGGTCTCCTTCGGCGTCGCCGCGAAGCTGATCCGCTCCCGCGGCAGCGCCACGACGGCCTGGCTGTTCGCCTGCACCTACCTCCTGCTCGTCCCGGCCGTCGCCATCGCGCCCAACCCGCTCCTGTTCGCGGCCGGCATGGTGCTCATGGGGTTCACCAACGGCATCTACGACGTCGCCATGAGCACCCAGGGCGGCGTCGTCGAGCGCCACATCCGGAAGCCGCTCTTCTCCTCGCTCTACGGCTACTTCAGCCTCGGCGCGCTGCTCGGCTCGGTCACCGGCGGCCTCGCCGCCCAGGCCGGCGTCGGCATGGGCCTCCAGTTCGGCGCGATCACCCTCGCCGGCGTGCCGATCCTGACCTGGATGCGCACGGGCCTCCTCGCCGACGAGAAACCCACCCCGGCCCGCCTGCGGGCCCGCCGCCGCTTCGCCCTCAGCCTGCCGCCGCGGGCGCTGTGGCCGCTCGGCGCGATGATCTTCTGCGTCGCGATCGGCGAGGAGGCGACCAACAACTGGAGCGCGCTCTACCTGCGGCAGGACCTCGGCGCCAGCGCCGGCGTCGGCGCGCTGGTCTACACCTTCTTCTCGATCACCACGCTCGCCGGACGCCTCGCGGGCGACGCCGTCATCAACCGCGTCGGCGTCGAGCGCGTGCTGCGGATCGGCTCCCTGGTCGCGGCGGCGGGCATCGGCGGCGGCATCCTCATCAACCAGCCGTGGTCCGTGCTCGCCGGGTTCGCGATCGTCGGCGCGGGCGTCTCGGTCATGGTTCCCATCGCCTACCGCGCGGCCGGGAACATCCCCGGTATCACGCCCGGCGACGCGGTCGCCGGCGTGGCCACGCTCGGGTACATGGGCTTCCTGCTCGGCCCGCCGCTGATCGGCTTCCTCGCCGACCTCGTCTCGCTGCGGGTCGCGCTTGGGCTGGTCGCGGTCGTGCTGCTGGGGATCCAGCTGCTGGTGCGCCAGCTCCCGTCGGAGCGCGCGAGCGGCGCGACGCCGGAGCCGCTGGAGCGCCCCCTCCCGCTCGAGACGCGGGAAGCGGTGGCCTGATACGATCGCGACCACATGACCCGCCGGCGTGACCCGTAGGGGCCGTACCTCCAAAGGAGTGTCGGCCCGCTGGCCCCCTGGGCCAGATTCGTGTCTTGGGTCATCGCTTCGCGTGGGGTTCTTCGCTGCGCTCAGAATGAGGGGAATTATGCCGAACCCGATCGTTCCCGTGCCCGTCGGGCGCCCGTCCTTCGCCGGCCTGCCGCGCTGCGATGATCTCGACACGCTCGACGCCCACATCGCGATCATCGGCGTGCCCTACGGCGTCCCGGCGAGCATGGAGAGCTCCCGCGCGCCCTCCAGCGAGGCGCCGACGGCGATCCGCGAGGAGTCGCTCCGCTTCGGCAGGTACCTGACGCACGAAGACATCGACCTCGGCGGGGCGCTCCTTGCCGGCAAGGACATCCGCATCGTCGACTGCGGCGACGTCGCGATGACGCCCGGCGACCTCGCCGCCAACAGCGCCGCGACGACGAGCGTCATCCGCGCGATCCGCGAGCGCGGTGCCGTCCCGGTCATCCTCGGCGGCGACCACTCGATCCCGATCCCGGTGATGCGCGCCTACGACGACGTCGGCACGATGCACGTCGTCCAGGTCGACGCTCATCTCGACTACCGCGACGAGGTCAACGGCGTCCGCGAGGGGCTCAGCAGCGGCATCCGCCGCGCCTCCGAGCTACCGTGGGTGGGCGAGATCGTTCAGGTTGGCTTGCGCGGCGTTGGCAGCGCTCGCGCCCAGGACGTCGCCGACAGCCGGGCACGCGGCAACGCGATCATCCCGGCGCGCGAGATCCACCGCCACGGCGCCGGCATCGCCCTCAACGCCGTCCCGGCCGGCGACAACGTCTACATCACGTTCGACATGGACGGCGTCGACCTCTCGATCGCCCCCGGCGTCAACTCGCCCGCGTTCGGCGGGCTGGACTACTGGCAGGCGACCGACCTGCTGCAGGGCGTGGCGGCGAAGAGCCGGATCGTCGGCATCGACATGGTCGAGATCGCGCCCCGGCTCGACGTCCGCGGGATGACGAGCATGCTCGCCGCGCGCCTCATCCTGAACCTGATCGGCGCGATGGTGCGCTCCGGCCAGCTCGACTGATGCGCCAACCCGACGTCGCCCCCTCGCCGCGCCTCGGCGTCTCGCTCTTCTTCGGTGTCAACGGCTTCCTGAGCGCGAACTGGATCGCGCGCATCCCCGCCGTCGTCGACAAGCTGGACATCAGCAAGGCGAGCCTCGGCACGCTGCTGCTGCTCTTTGCCGTCGGCGCGATCGCCGCCTTTCCGGTCTCCGGCCGCGCGACGAGCACCCGCGGCAGCGCGCCGGTGACGACGTTCTTCGGCCTCATGTTCTGCGTCACGGTGCCACTGCTCGGCTTCGCGCCCAACGCCTGGTGGCTGGCCGCCGCGCTGGTGCTCTACGGCGCGGCGAACGGCGGTCTCGACGTCGCGATGAACGCGCAGGGTGTCGAAATCGAGCGCGCCACCGGCACGCGGATCATGGGCTCGCTCCACGGCTTCTTCAGCCTCGGCGGCCTGATCGGCGCCGGAACCGGCGCGCTCGCCGCCTGGCGGGGCATCCCGCTGGAGCTGCATCTCACCGCGCTCGCCATCGCCGGCTTCCTGGTGCTCGCCTGGGCGGCGACCGGGCTGATTCCGGACGTCACCCGCGAGGACACGAAGAGCGAGGAGCGCACCAGCGGCTTCATGCTCCCGCCGCGCATCCTCTGGCCGCTCGGCATCATCGCCTTCTGCACCGCGCTCGGCGAGGGCGCGATGGCCGACTGGAGCGCGCTCTACCTCAACGACCATCTCCGCACCAGTGCCTCCGTCGCCGCGATCGGGTACTTCGCCTTCTCGCTGACGATGCTCACCGGCCGCTTCCTCGGCGACGGCATCGTCGCCAGGATCGGCCCGGTGCGCGTCATCCGTGGCTGCGCGACGATCGCGACGGTCGGCCTGCTCTTCGGCATCGCGATCGACCAGGTCTGGTCGATCCTGATCGGCTTCGCCGCCGTCGGGCTGGGCCTCAGCATCATCATCCCGCTCGTCTACGGCGCCGCCGGCAACACGCCCGGCATCCCCGGCGGCCGGGGTGTCGCCTCGGT
Organism: Thermomicrobiales bacterium; assembly: GCA_035540335.1. Taxonomy (GTDB): domain Bacteria; phylum Chloroflexota; class Chloroflexia; order Thermomicrobiales; family UBA6265; genus UBA6265. Next base: position 18,955 of record DATLHE010000139.1, read on the forward strand.
CGCGACGATCGGCTACACCGGCTTCCTCGCCGGACCGGCCGGGCTCGGCTGGATCGCCGAGGCGACCTCGCTGCGCTGGGCGATGCTCATCGTCGCCGCGCTCAGCGGCATCGTCATCCTCATGGCGGATCAGGCCGAACCCCGGCGAAGCGCATCCTCCCGGTGGACCGGCACCGCGCAGCGCACAGAGTGATCGGCATGTGACGGCGCGGCGAGGATCGCCCCTCGTCGGGTATCCTCCGACCACGCCGCATGCGGCGGCGCGTGCCCGGCACTTGGACGACATCAACGACAGAGACTTCCGGCCATGTCCATCATCGCCGCCCTTGTCGGCCTGCTGTTGATCGCGATCATCCTGGTCGACGCCTTCGAGACCATCGTCCTGCCCCGCCGCGTCACCCGGCGCCTGCGGCTCTCGCGCGTCTTCTTTCTCAGCACCTGGCGGGTGTGGGTGCTTGTCGCCCGGGCGATCGGCAGCGGCGTGGATCGCGAGGGGGTCGGGCGACGGGCGCGCCTGCTCGGCATCTACGCCCCGCTCGCCGTCCTGCTGCTCCTCGCGCTCTGGGCCACCGGACTCGTCGTCGGCTTCGCGCTGCTGATCTGGGGTGTCGGCGGGGAGGTGGGCACCGCGCACGGCCACCCCTCCTTCGGCACCATCCTCTACATGAGCGGCACCACCTTCTTCACCATCGGCTTCGGGGATGTCACGCCCCACGATGCGCCGGGCCGGCTGCTGGCGGTGGCGGAGGGGGCGACCGGCTTCAGCTTCCTGGCGGTGATCATCGGCTATCTTCCGATCATCTTCACCGCCTTCGCCCAGCGCGAAACGAGCATCACCCTCCTCGACGCCCGCGCCGGCTCGCCCCCATCGGCGGCCGTGCTGATGTCGCGGGTGGGTCGGGACGGCGACGGGGCGGCACTCGCAGGCTACCTCCGCGAGTGGGAACGGTGGTCGGCCGAGTTGTTGGAGAGCCACCTCTCCTACCCGATGCTCGCCCTCTTCCGCTCGCAGCACGAGAACCAGTCGTGGCTGGCGGCCCTGACGCTGATGCTGGATGTCAGCGCTCTGGTCATCGTCGGCGTCGGGAGTCCCGTGGACCATCGACAGCACCAGGCGCGACTGACCTTCGCCATCGCTCGCCATGCGGTGGGGGACCTCTGTCAGGTCCTGAACAGCCCGCCCCTTGTGTCCTCGCCCAACCGGCTCCCGCCTAGCGAGTTGGAGCGACTCCGCGAGCGCCTGGCGCTGGCCGGGATGCCATTGCGCGACGGCGATGAGGCCGACCGGCAGCTGACGGCGCTCCGGGCGCTCTACGAGCCCTACGTGGCCGCCCTCGCCGCACGGGTGCAGCTGGCGCTGCCGTCCTGGCTGCCACAGCCTGAGGCGACGGACGACTGGGAGACGACCGCCTGGGAATGGGATCCCGCGGTCGCCCGCGCCGCGATCGCGCCGCCCGAACCTGACCCGCGCTGACCGGACAAGGAGATGGAGAAAGGTAGGATCACCCGTCCCGTTCGCCGTTCCGGTGCTCGTCGGGCGTCGCCGCGAGGCGCACGCTGACGTCGGTGCGCTGGCCTCGCCGGAGCACCCCGACGCGGACCTCCGCGCCGACCGCGGCACGGCTCAGCTCGCGCAGCAGGTCGTCCACCGTGGCGATTGGCCGCTCGTCGAGCGCGATGATGACGTCCCGTTCGCGGATGTCCGCCGCCGACGCCGGACTGCCGGGAACCACCTGGGCCACGCCAACGCCGGACGGCCCCGCCAGCCCGAGGGTGCGCGCGAGGCGCGCCGGGAGCGGCTGCGTGATGCCGCGGATCCCGAGGTAGGCGCGGCGCACCCGTCCCTCCTTGATCAACAGCCCCGCTACCCAGCGCGCTGTGTTGACGGGCACGGCGAAGCAGATGCCCTGGGCGCCGCTGATGACCGCGGTGTTGATGCCCACGACCCGGCCCCGGGAATCGACGAGCGGGCCACCCGAGCTGCCGGGGTTGAGGGCCGCGTCGGTCTGGATCACGTTCTCGATCGGACGCCCGTCGCGCCCCGGGAGCGACCGCCCGAGGGCCGACACCACGCCGGAGGTGACGGTCGCCTGGAACCCGAGCGGATTGCCAATCGCGACGACGAGCTGCCCGGGGCGCAGCCGGTCCGAGTCCCCGAGGTCGGCGGTCGACAGGCCGTCGGCCGCGACACGAACGACGGCGAGATCGGTCGCCGGATCGTCGCCCACGAGATGCGCGGCCAGCTCGCGGGAATCGGCCAGGGTCACCGCGAGGCGACCGGCGCCGTGGACGACGTGGCTGTTGGTCAGGATGTAGCCGTCGGGAGTGATGATCACCCCCGAGCCCGCGCCCGCGGCCTCGAACGGCACCGGACCGCGTGGCGTCCGCGCCACGCCGCGATGGACCGCGGCGATGTTGACGACGGCGGGGCCGACGAGCTCCGCGACGTGGACGACCGCCCGGGAGTATGCATCGAGCACGTCTTCGTCCGCCTCGAGCGGCGGGTCGGCGGGTGATGGAATGGGGGAGATGGTGGCGCTCATCGCGGGATGAATCCTTGGCTGCCACGCCTGTGGCGCATCTGCACTGCCTGGAGTGTGAGCGCCATAGACGTGGCAGCCATCCGCCGGGCGACGGGGTCAGGCGCTAGCCGGATGACCAGGCATACACCGCGCCGCGGCCGAGAGCGCCGGTGGCTGGCGGCAGGACCACACGCTCGGGGGTTTCCGTGTGTCCGCGGCGCTCCCTGCCCTCGGCTGCCGCCCGGCGCCCGCATCCTGGCGGCATGAGGTGTGCATAGGCACGTGCCGATCATGGTTGGGCATCGACCCATCGGCACGGGGCACGGAGGTTGGCATGACGCGGACGTCCTCACGGCGGCAGATCCCCAGCGCGGAGCACCGGACCGCCAAGTTCTACGACCACTTCGGCCTCTTCCCCAACGGCAAACGCTGCTGCCTGTGCGGGCAGGTCCTGCGCGACGCCGCCGACGAGGCGAGCGTCTACGTCCGGCTGTCGTGCCGGGTGCTCTTCCTCCATGCCCCGTGTGCGCTGCGACTCGGCGAGAAGCTGGTGCGCGAGGGGACCGAGGCGGAGGAAGAGACCTGAGACGCCATCACGGGCCTCACCGTGCCGGCGCGTCGGCGCAACTTGTCGATCAAGCGCATCTGCGCGATCGCCGTGCGCCGTGCTTCCTTCGCACTGATCGTCATCGCGCCCGTGAGCGCGATGCGGACGTAGGCGTCCATCGGTGCAGGGCAGGCAACCTGCGATCTCGACTCCAGACGTCATGGGGTGTCGGAGGCGGGATCTGCAATGGTAGGGGATGAGGCGCGGATCCATGTCGGGACATCGGGGTGGTCCTACCGCCACTGGCGGGGCACCTTCTACGCGCCCGGCACCCGCCCCGCCGACGAGTTCGCCTTCTACGCCCGGCACTTCAGCACCGTCGAGATCAACGCCTCGTTCTACCGCCTGCCCGAGACGACGACGTTCGCGGCGTGGCGGGACGCGGCGCCGCCCGGCTTCGTCTTCGCCGTCAAGGCCAGCCGCTACATCACCCACATGAAGAAGCTCCGGGACACGGAACAGGCCGTCGCCCTGCTCCTGGAACGGGCGGAGGTGCTCCGCGACCGGCTCGGCCCGATCCTCTTCCAGCTACCGCCGCGCTGGCGCAAGAACACCGACCGCCTGCGCGACTTTGTGGTCCAGCTGCCGCGCGGCTACCGGTACGTCTTCGAGTTTCGTGACCCCAGCTGGTTTGCCGACGATGTCTACGACCTGCTGCGTGAGCGCGACATCGGCTTCTGCATCTACGACCTCGCGGGCCGCGTCACCCCGTTGGTCACGACGTCCGGTCTCGTCTACATCCGCCTCCACAAGCCGGCCGGGGAAGGGTGGCGGTACGATCTCGGGACGCTGGCCACCTGGGCTGATCGCATGCGCGCGTGGCGCGATGCCGGCCACACGGTCTGGTGCTACTTCAACAACGACCCGGACACCGCCGCGCCGCCCAACGCGCACGAGCTGATCGACCTCCTCGGCCCTCAGTCGTCAAAAACGGAACCCGCACCCCCATAGGCACGTTCCATAGATGCGCTGGCAAGCACATCGCCGGCAGGGTCCTGGTTCTTTGCTCGACGATGAGAAGGAGAGACCATGCTTCGCCTGTTCCCGGCGATCCTGTTGCTATTGTTGACCCCGCTGGCCGCGCTCGCGGCGATCACCCCGGCCACGGCCCAGGCCTCGACCGCCACGGTCTACATCCGGACGGTCGATGAGGGCGGATTCGCGATCACCGCCGCCTGCTACATGATCCTCAACGCCTCCAACGAGGGCTGCGACGAGAACGGCGACGGCTACATCGAGTTCCAGGGCGTCGCGCCCGGCGACTACACCGTCCGTCAGACGCGGGGCGTCGATGGCTACCTGCCGGTCGGCGACTTCCCGATCACCGTCGCGCCGCTCGAGTCCCAGCAGATCTTCGACGTGGTGATGGTGGCGGTCTCCCAGCCGTCGCAGCCCTCCCAACCATCGCCGGCGACGGTCGACATCGCGATCACGGCGATCGACCCCATCAGCGGCGTCGCGGCGCCGGGGGCGTGCATGATCCTGCGCGGGGGCAGCATCGAGGGGTGCGACGAGAACGGCGACGGCCAGATCACCTTCGACGACGTCGCGGTCGGCGCGTACCTGCTCGAGGAGACGTACACGCCGGACGGCGCCTACCCGCTCAGCAGCCAGTGGCTGGTGGTCGATGAGGACGGCGCGTACACCGTCCTTCGCCCGGCGACCGGGCCGAACCCGTACGGCGGCACGGCCGATGTCTCGCTCGTGACGCGCGACCCGAAGACCGGCGACCTGCTGACCGGCGCCTGCTACATCATCGAAAACGCCTCGATCGAGGGCTGCGACGAGAACGGCGACGGACAGGTCGACTTCGCCGATGTCCAGGTCGGGGTCTACACGGTGCACCAGACGCAGGCGCCGGCCGGCTTCCAGGCGATCGACGATTTCGACGTCAACATCGCGCCCCTCGACGCCGAGCAGTCGATCGTCGTCAAGCAGGCTCGCAAGCAGCACGACGCCAACCACCGGCACGTCTCGGTGGTGCTCTACGACACGATGACCGGCCAGCGGCTCGCGGGCGGGACCTGCCTGGAGATCGTCGGCGCCAGCCTGGAAGGCTGCGACGAGAACCGCGACGGCCAGATCGACTTCCTGGACGTCGAGGTCGGCAACCACTCGATCGAGTTCACGCGCGTCCCGGCGGGGTACCGCCCGGCGTTCGCCACCAACACGCTCGACAACGACCCGCGCAACCCGTTCTCGGTGACGGTCGTCTACATCGGCCTGACGCCGGACCGCTAGGCACAGGGCCCTCACCGTACGGGCGGACATGCGGATGTTGGCGGGATCGACCATCTAGGCGGTCAGCGCCATTTCCAGCTCGTCCTTGGCGGCGATGGCCGGGATGTCGTGATACATCCCGAAGACCTCCCGCTCGTCGAGGCCCAAGCTCTCGACGATGGAGTGGAAGGTGTGGGTGTGGATCGCCTCCTCGAACGCCTGCCGCAGCAGGTACTGGCACGGCCCAGGCAAGCGAGCTTCGTGCCCTAACCCGAAATCAAGGCCGGGACAGTCCGCAGCGCGTCACGGGCGGCCTCAAGCGTGCGATCGATGTCGGCTTCCGTATGCGCCGCGCTGACGTGGTTGCGCTTGAGCGCCGTGGGAAGCATAAAGATGCCCCGCTCGCACATCGCCGTGCGGAACGCAATGTCCAGCTCGGTGTTGTTGCGCAGCAGGTCGGTGTAGCTGTCGATCGGTCCGTCCATGAAATAGGGGACGAAGACCGACCCGAACCGAGCCACCGTCATGTGAATGCCGAGTTCTTGGGCGATTTCCTGGAGACCGGCCGCAGCCTGCTCGGAGAGAGCAGCCGTGCGCCGATGGACAGTCCCATCTTCCAGCTCGCGAATCGTGGCCAGCGCCGCGGTCACGTTGAGGGGATGCCCGTTGTACGTTCCGGCGAAGAAGACACCACCACCAGGGCCGAACCGGTCCATAAACTCGCTCTTTCCCACAAGCGCCGCGATCGGGTAACCATTCGCCATCGCCTTGGCGAACGTCGTCAGATCGGGAGTCACGCCGACGATGTCTTGGTACCCACCAAGGCCATGACGGAACCCGGTCACGACCTCATCGAAGATCAGCAGGCAGTCGTGGGCTGCCGTTTCCCGGCGCAGCGTCTCCAGGAACGCCTGCTGGGGCAAGACGCAGCCGATGTTGTGGGGGATGACCTCCACCAGCACGGCCGCGATCTGCTCGCCACCCGTGCGGAGCGTCTCACGCAGGGTGTCGCTGTCGTTGAACGGCAGGACGATCGTCTGCTCGACGGTCTCCCGCACCATGCCGAGCGAGAGCGGATCGCGCTGGCCGATCTTGTCCGCGGGACTGATCACGTTCATCAGGACGGCATCGTGCCACCCATGATAGGTCCCCTGGAACTTGATGATGCGCTGGCGGCCGGTCACCGCGCGAGCCAGGCGTAGCGCCGCATAGGTCGCCTCGGAACCCGAATTCGTCAGCAACACACGCTCAGCGGACGGCACATGGTGGCAGAGCGCCTCGGCCAGCTCCACCTCCTGTTCCGTCACCCCGACCCCCATGAGGTCGAGTCGCTCCATGGTCTCGCGAACGGCAGCGTTCACCCCGGGATGGTTGTGCCCCAGAACGAGCGGGCCAAACGCCGCGTGGTAGTCGAGATAGGGATTCCCATCGGCATCCGTGAAGTAGGCGCCCTGCGCCTCGCTGACTGCCATCGGCCACGGCAAGCCGCGATTGCCGGAGTTGACGCCGCCGGGGATCACACGCCGCGCTCGCTCGACGATCCGGCTGCTCTCGTCATGGTTCTGCGTATCGACCGTCATCGCGTCATCTCTCCTTCCGATGGGGGTTCCGAAGCCTCGCGTTGTGGCGAGGGTTTCCTACCAATCGGCAACGGCACCGTCGGGATGGAAGTAGCGCTGCATCGCCTCGGGCTTGAAGGGGTGCTTGGCGGCTTCGCGCTCGTCGATGTCGATACCGAGCCCCGGGCGGGTGGGGATGGCGGCATAGCCCTCCTCCACCTGGACCGGGTTGACGACGACGTCGTTGCGCCACGGCACGTCGCTGGTGATCGCCTCCTGGATGAGCCAGTTCGGCGTGGCGGCCGCGAAGTGGATGGTGGCGGCGGTCGCGATCGGGCCGTTGGGGTTGTGGGGCGCGACCGCGATCGAGTGCGCCTCCGCCATCGCCGCGATCTTGCGCGCCTCCCACAGCCCACCGCAGTGCGACAGGTCGGGCTGGATGATGTGGCAGGCTCGCCGGCTGATCAGCTCTCGGAACTGGTGCTTGCCGACCAGCCGCTCGCCCGTCGCGATCGGAATCTTCGACTTCCGGGTCACTTCGAGCGTGGCGTCGATGTCCTCGGTGGAGCACGGCTCTTCAAAGAACAGCAGTCCATAGGGCTCGAGCGCCTGGCAGTATTGGATCGCCATCGCCGGCCAGGTACGGGCATGGAGATCGACCATCAGGTCCATCTCCTCCCCGACCGCGCAGCGAATGGCCTCGACGTATCGCGCCGCCTGACGCACCTGCTGCACGCCCTCGACCGGCTCCGTCCGGGGCACGGCCATGAACTTGATCGCGGTATACCCGGCCTCCTTGATCGCCAGCGCGTTCTCGGCGAACTGGCCGGTCTCCGTGCTCTCGTACATGACGTTCATCTGGCCGCCGCCGAGATGGTTGTAGAGCCGGATCCGGTCCCGGACCCGGCCTCCCAACAACTCGTAGACGGGGACGTTCAGCACCTTGCCCTTGATGTCCCAGAGGGCCTGCTCGATGCCGCTGATCGCGCTC
>DATLHE010000140.1:0-23656 GCA_035540335.1 Thermomicrobiales bacterium
GGTCCGCCCCTACCAACGGCGGCGAGGCGGCTGTTTGCGATTGTCCCTGCCTAAGCGACCGTTCGTCCCGGTCGCCCCGGGCCTTGTGCCGCTCCTGTGGCCGGCGTTGGCCTTGGCAGTGCGGGCGCTTCGCGTGAGGAACACCTCGGCCACCCAGGGCCGAGGCTACCGGACAAGCACATCCTCAATGCTCTCTGAAGGCGAGAATCGCCGGGCACGAGACCCGGCGCTACCGGCATGATGTCGCCCGCAATCGTCAAATAAGCGGATCCCCAGTGGCTGCCAATAATCCCTACATCCCGATCTATGGCAGTGTGGCAGCCTGACCCCAGGCTGCCAGAAATCGATGGCATTTCTGGCAGACCCGAAACGCCTATAACCACGGGGAAAACCGCCTCAGGCTGCCACACTGCCAGAATGTTTCGATTTCTGGCAGCCTTCGGTGAATGGTTCGCTCACCATCTCGTACCGGCGGACATCACGTCCCCCGAAGCGAGAAAGGGGGCCGGCATCGGGTCGGCCCGTACGAGGCCCCATTTCCAGGACACGTCCCCGGTCACGCGAGCCGCTCCTCGGCCCACGTCTTTGCGGCGTCGAGGACGGCGACCCCGGCGCGAATCGTCCGCAACGCGCTCGGGACCGCCTCACCAGTCGCGTAATGCGTCGTCACTGTCTCGAGCCACCCCGCGGCGGCCCGTCCGACGGTTGGTACGGACTGGAGGCGGCCAACGACCTCCGGCTTGGTCAAGCGCCAGACCTCCAGGCCGCTTCCCTCGTGGAGACATGCGACCTGATACACCACGGGCCAGACGTCGGTGCACAGCCAGCGGACCTGTCGATCGAGACGACCCTCGCAGTGGTCCAGCAGCCCGTTGCTGATCCGCGAGCGCAGCGCGTCGGGGTCAAGTCCACGCAGCGACGACAGGGCCGTCCGCGTCAGCTCGTCCCCGGTCGTGATCGGGACGTCCGCCTCACCCCAGACGACCTGCATCGCGCCTGGAACGTAGCCAACACGCGGGCCGCCTCCAGCATGGTAGACATGGCCCTGCAGGTACCGGAACGGGCGAGGATCGATCCGCGCCAGGTCCACGTGGAGCGCCAGCGCCCGCTCCAGCGGCAGCTCCCGGCGCGCGTCCAACGCCGCGGGGTCGACGAAGGCATCCAGATCGACGTCGCTTGAGCCAGGGATGAACCCGCCCTTCACGGCCGAGCCATGGGCCACGAGCGTGACCAGCGCGGGACCGACATTCGCGACGAACACCGCGGCCATCGCGCGAACGATCTCCCGCGCCTCGGGCTGGACGCCGGTGACATCGTATGGACTGCGTATCATCGAACAATCCTCCCGCCATTTCCTTCTATCGCCGCCGCGCCCATCCCCGATTTCACCGCTCATTCAACGTGATCCCCGCGTTCGCGTGTATCATGACCAAAGCGCAGGTGCACACATGGCAGGGCTGCCTCGTCCCAACACGTCCGACGCACATCACGGAGAACACGTACGCATGACTGCACACGGTGAGATGCCAACCGTCTGCCGGGGTATCCGCGGGGCGACCACCGCGGGCGCCAACACGGCGGAGGACATCCTTGAAGCCACCCAGGAGCTGGTGAACGTCCTGATCGCGCTCAACGACCTCGCCACCGAGGACATCGCCAGCGCCATCTTTACCACCACCCCGGATCTCACCGCGATGTTTCCGGCCTCCGCCGCCCGCTCGTTTGGCTGGACGGAGGTGCCCATGGTCTGCTCGCACGAGATGAGCGTCCCCGGCGCGCTGGAGAAGGCCGTCCGCGTGCTCGTCCACGTCAACACCACCCGGAGCGCCTCCGAGATTCGCCACGTCTACCTCAAGGGCGCGAAGCAGCTGCGCCCCGAGTGGGGCATCCCGGACGACGAGGTCGCCCGCATCACCGGCGCCTACGCCCCGTCCGCCGACGAGACGGAGGTCGCCGCCGTTCCCGTCACCAACGCGGCCGTCTAGGTCACCCGTGCGTCGCCGCCTTCCATAACGAAGCATCCATCCGAGGAGCCCATCGTGATCATCGTCATGAAAACCGGTTCGGACCGCGCCACGATCGAGGCGGTCGTCACCCGTGTCAAGGAGCTCGGCCTCAGCCCGCACCTGATCGACGGCGAGGAGCGCACCATCGTCGGCGTCGTCGGCCTGCCGCTGCCGCCGTCGCTGGACGAGATGTTCGAGGTCCTGCCGGGCGTCGAGAGCGTCGTCCGCATCACCAAGAAGTTCAAGCTCGCCGGCTGGGACTTCCACCCGCAGAAGACGGTGATCGAGCTCGGCGACGTGAAGATCGGCGGCGACGAGGTCTGCATCATGGCCGGCCCCTGCTCGGTCGAGAGCGAGGAGCAGACACTGACGACGGCGCATGCCGTCGCCGCGGCGGGCGCGAAGGTGCTCCGCGGCGGCGCGTTCAAGCCGCGCACCTCGCCGTACGAGTTCCGTGGGCTTGGCGAGAAGGGCCTCAAGATCCTCGCCAAGGCGCGCGCGGAGACCGGGCTCAAGATCATCACCGAGGTCATGACCCCGGCCGACGTCGACACCGTCGGCGAGTACACCGACATCTTCCAGATCGGCGCCCGCAACAGCCAGAACTACCTCCTGCTGGAGGAGGTCGGCAAGGCAAAGAAGCCGGTCATGATCAAGCGCGGCCTCTCGATGCTGATCGAGGAGTGGCTGCTCTCCGCCGAGTACGTGATGGCCCAGGGCAACCCGGACGTCATCCTCTGCGAGCGCGGCATCCGCACCTATGAGACGGCCACCCGCAACACGCTCGACGTCAGCGCCGTCGCGGTCGTGCAGAGCCTCTCGCACCTGCCGGTGTTCATCGACCCGAGCCACGCCGCGGGCAAGCGCGCCTTCGTCGAGTCGCTCTCGCTGGCGGGCATCGCCGCCGGCGCGGACGGCCTGATCATCGAGGTGCACCCGTCGCCGGACCACGCGATGTCGGACGGCGCACAGTCGCTGAACTTCGCGCAGTTCGAGGCCGCGATGCCGAAGATCTCCGCCGTCGCCAACGCCGTCGGCCGCACGCTGCCGCTGGCGGCCGGGGTCACCGTCTAACCCTCCGTGGCTGCACAAACGAGCCGGTGATGCGTTTGCATCACCGGCTCGTTTTGCGTCTGGCACGCGCTCGTTTTCCCGTCACACGACGGTCTGGTGCGCGGGTGTACAGAGCCGCGGCGAGGAACGGCGGTCCGTGCGCCAGGACGGTCGGCTCGGTCCCACCAGGAGGCTGCGCCGATGACGCAAACGCCCCCGAGGTGGCGTGGCTCAGCTTGAACGCCTTGAGGATGTCGAGCAGCTTGAACCCGTAGGCGTAATAGGTGTAGCCGGTCGTGTACTGGGTCGGGGTGTTGCTCGCCGCGATCGCGCCGGTGGGCTCGATCTGGGTGTCCTCGTGCCACTCGTTCCAGGACGTGACCGTGACGGTGTTGACCGTGGGATCGATGTACCCGCCCGCGAGATCCAGGTAGCGGCTGAACAGCGTGTAGGTGTCGGCGTAGCTCGCGTTCACCTCGTGCGGCAGCGCGTAGTGGTTGACCGACAATCGCACGCCGCGATCGTTGAAGGCGGGAATGACTCCCGGAATGAAGCCCACGCCCTCGGCCGCGGCGGCGCTCCTGAAGCTGTCGTAGCGCGCGCGGACCCCATCCAGGAACTTCGTGTCATCCGGCCATCCCGGCGACTGCAGGTCGCTGTACATCGTGTAGGGCGTAATGGCGTCGAAGAGCTTGATCCGGTCCCGGTTGGGGCTGCCGTCCCAATCGACCTCGTCACCGACGAGGTAGAGCTCGAAGCCATACCGGTCCCGGACATACGAGCGCAGGTCGGTGAGGGCCTGGGCGTAATTGCCCCGGTAGATGCGCGTGACGTAGAGATAGACAACGGGGCGGCCACCGATCTTGTAGTAGCGGGGGTCGCTGAAGTACGTCCGCGCGAGGTAGTCGAAATCGCTGATCAGCTTCTGCTCGCGTGCCGCGTCGAAAGAGATCACGCCGTTGGTCAGCCCCAGGAGCGTGATCGACTCGTACAGAATGGCGATCTTCGTCGAGCCGATGGCTGGCGACTGGATGAGGTTGTCGCGAATCGTGACATCCTCGTACCCGTTGGCGCCCCACCAGCTGCACACGAAGTAATCCACTCCGTACTGCTGCGCCCACTGGAAGTGCTGCGCGATCGTGGCGGGGTTACGGCTGTCGTACTCACCGAGGGCGGGCTGTTGGCGGTTCGTCAGCTGGTGCCGGAGGTAGCCGTCGCTCCAGTGCCGCCCCGAGCCGCCATACCAGGCATAGTAGTAGGCTCCGATCTGGAAGGTGGGATTCACCGGTCGCGGCGGGGGTGTCGGGGTGGGCGTCGGCGTCGGGCCACCGCTGGTGGTGACGACGAGCTGCGGCGTGTTGGCGCCTGCCTCCCTGGAATTGACGTAGAGCCCATCGCTCGATTGCGGAATCAGGGCGAAGGTGTACGCACCGTTGGCCCTCACGATGGCGGTCACGTCGTACTCCAGCCAGGCGCTGGCGGGAACGGTGCCCTTGTCGCCCGTCGGGTTGGTCACGGCGGGTTTGTTGGCCCACGTGATGCCATTCTCCGACCAGGTGACGTCGCTTGAGGTTGAGACCGGTGGCCCGTCGGTCGTGCCATTGGTCACCCAGAGTCGCAGAATCGCCCGTTGGACCGTACCGCCGGGCGTGTTGACGTCGAAGCGGAGATAAATCTGGGTGTTGGGGCTGGTGTCGCTCTGGAGCGTCATCGCCGTCCCGTAGTTGGTGTTCGAATTATCCTGGGCGACGTAGGCGTCCGCGGCGGCGCCGAAGGTGGTCGTCATGCCCGCGCCACCCGGCGTTGCGGTGGCGGTCGGCGGAATCGCCGGAGGGACGGTCATCGTGGCAGTCGGCGTCGGGCTACTGGCCATGGTGACGACGAGCTCCGGGCGATTGCTCGTCGCCTCGCGCGAGTTGAGGTAGAGCCCGTCACTGGATTGCGGGACGAGCGCGAAGCCGACCACGCCGTTGCCGCCGACGAACGCCGTCACGTCGTATTCGATCCAGGTGCCCGTGGAGATCGAGCCCTTGTCGCCGGTGGGATTCGTCGCTGCCGGCTTGTTGTTCCAGGTGATGCCGGTCTCGGTCCAGCTGGTGTCCGCGACGCGATAGACGGGGGGCCCGTTGGCGGTGCCGCCCGTCACCCAGAGACGAAGCTTCGCACTCTGCACTACTCCGCTGACGCCGGTGACGTCGAAGCGGAAATAGCTGTGGACGACGGGGCTGGTGTCGACCTGTAGGGTCTGGACGGTGCCGTAGTTGCTGTTCGGACTGGCCTGCCGCACCTCGGCATCGGCCGCCGCGCCAAACGTGAGTGTCTGTGCCGCGGCGAGAGTCGCCGCGGCCTGCGGCGGGGGCGCGCTCGAAGGGGTAACGGCCCGCACCGGTGGGGCGGTCGCGGTTGGCGTTGCCGTGGGCGTCAGGGTCGGCACCGGGGTTATCGTGGGAACGGGCGTGAACGTCGGCATCGAGGTCGGGCTCGGCACCGGGGTCACGGTCGATGTCGGAGACGCGGCCGGCTCCGGAGTCGGTGACGGCGTGGCCGTCGGCGCGGACAGGGCAGTCGGCTGCTCCTCGACAGTCAGCATCGCCTGGGCCCGCACCGCGCCGTCACCCTCGCCGAGGACGGCGACGACGGGATAGTCGCCGGGGTCGACGGCGGGCACTCCGAACGCCGCGGCGAAGCCGCCGGTGGCGTCGCTGAGGAGCGTCGCCAGCACCGAGCCGTCGGCGTCCCAGAGAAGCTGCCCGCTCGTTGCGGCCGGGAATCCGCTTCCCTGGACATCGATCTGGGCACCGGGTGGGCCCGAGGCGGGAGTGAAGACGAGCTGGGCGGCCTGCGCTTCGGCGCGATGGGGAACGCTCACCACAAGGGCGTGGCCCACCAGCATGACGAGCAGGAGGACACGGAGCGCGCGTTGGCGGGAGGCGGAAGAAGCGGCCATGGCAGCGTCCACGAGCGTAAAACACTGACCGCATGGGAGCGTTCCCGTCCGACGATGCTCGGGAGATCGCCGGTGTCATCGCTCGGCATGTCGCGGGCTCGTCACACGCGACGAGCCCTTGGTACCGGCAACGCTACACCCGGAAGGGGTCAGGAACAATCACCCTAACGAATCAACGGCTCACCCGGCGCCGGGCATTCTGGCGTCGCCATTTGGTGCGCCCACCGCAGTCCGCCATGCTGCACCAGCGGCGGTTGCCGCCCTTCGTCGTGTCGATGACGAGCCAGTTGCAGGGCCCCTCCCCACCGCCGGGGCACTGCTTCAGGCGGTCCAGCCGGCCGGATTGGAGCAGGTCGATCGCCGAGTGGCTGGCTCGCCAGCGCAGCACGTCGAAGCTTGCCCCGTCCCATTGCCAGGCGAATGCCGCCCGCGCCGCGCCTGCCTCCGGCGTCAGGCGAGCGTGGCGCATCCCCTCCGCGTAGGCCTGCCGCACCGCCGTCAGAGGGTCCGGGTCGGGCACTGCGTCCCGGGCGATCGCCGCGAACACCCGGTAGATCGCCTCGCGGAGCTCCAGCGCCGCGGCGAACGACCCGGGCGCCCTCGCAGCCAGCGCGGTCGCCTCCGCCTCTGACGGCGCACCGGCGCGCGGTCCACAAACCGCCACATCCATTGGACTGCGAAGGACGTCACGTCGATCTGGCCCCTCGCGCCCCTCCACCGTGTTGGCGAAGTCGAGACAGAGCACGCCGCCGACGAACTCGATGCTGGCCCCCGCAGCATGAGTCGCGACCGGCCGGCCCGCTGGACCGCCCAGCCTCAGGCAACCCCGGCGAACCGCAACAAATCCTTCATGCCAAACGTGCCGCCTGTCCCGAGAGTAGGTGTCCAGTCCGGATCCTGACGCAGATAGGACATGCGATCACCTTGCAGCACGCCAATCAGCACCTCGGCAACGATGTGACCGCCCACCGGGCCAAGCCGCTTGCCGTCCTCCTTGATCTGGGCCTCTCGCAAGATATAGATCCAGAGCGGTGTCCGCTCATGGAAGCCGAACGGCTGGAGGTCGGCGAGGTCCGCTGACCGGAGGCGTTTCATCTGCATCGCATCCGCCACCCATTGGCCGGCGGGAAGCTCAAACGTGAGATGGCGGAGCAGGTTGCGTTGCGCCAGCGATCGCGGCATCTCAAGCATGTTGATCGCAGGGGTCATGAGGTTGAACAGCGGGCTTGAAAGCGTCGTGTCGATGCGCTTGTTCGGTTTCGACCTGCCATCGTCGAAGTCGAAGAAGGTCTGCCAGTCAACGAATCGCCGACCGGCCCGCTTTCCCCCGCGCAGGTCGTCCGGATCCGGATCGCTGGGGGGAATCGTCGCATCGAAGATGTGCCGTTTGAAGGGGGTGTGGCCCACATCCCCGGCGAAATTCGCGATGTACCCCGGCCGAACCTGGCTGTGCCCGAACCGGTATGCCGCAACGGAGAACTCGACCGGGATGAATGGGGCGTTGCGCCAGTCGTAGAACCGGCGGCCCCGCCTGAGGATGTTGTCGACGAGCGATTGGCCGACCGTCTTTGGCAGAAACTCATGAAGGACGATCCACTGGTAGTGCCAGCGCACCAGCCGCTGGGCCTCGTCGAAGGTCTCGTTCGGGTCGACGATGCCACCTGCCTGGAGATCATCGATGACCGCGTTGTGGAACTTGAGAAACGCCAGATGAAGCT
Source organism: Thermomicrobiales bacterium (assembly GCA_035540335.1). Classification (GTDB taxonomy): domain Bacteria; phylum Chloroflexota; class Chloroflexia; order Thermomicrobiales; family UBA6265; genus UBA6265. The sequence continues at coordinate 7,725 of DATLHE010000140.1, forward strand.
GGGAGATGATCACGTTCTCGTCGTTGCGCGGGTCGGCGATGATCGCCGTGTTCTGGCTATTCCGAGGAAGGTCCCTTGGCGCGATGGCATCGATCAGGAACTTGCTCGCCCCGGGCGATGTTTGATCATACAGATGCGGGCTGGCTCCGCGACCGGCTCCATAGACGCTGTCGAGCTCCAGCGCGGGTGTGCGGAAGTTGGCAACCGACTCGGGGTCGCTCTGCCGCTCGAGACTCGAGGTGGGGTCGAACGTGAGGTCGTGATCGATGAATTGACCAAGAAACGTGAACCCGGCGGTCATCGTCGGATTGTCCGGGTTGTTGGGGTTCGGCGTCAGCGGATCCGCCGGGGGAGGTGCATCGCCTGCGTCCATGATGCCGCCGGGCTTGCCCAGCTCCAGCAGCCGCGCGCGTACGTCCTGTGTGTCCTTGGCGAACGGGGGAAGCAGGGGGAAGAGCCTGCCAAACCTTCCCCGGTCATGATAGATGGACCGGGGCGGCACCTGGTCACGAAGATAGAGCTGACCATGGCGTGTCATCGGACCATGCTCCCCCTGGATGACGGCACTTCATGTGACTAGGCTACGCCTGATTGCTCCCGAGTCAATATGCTGTTCAGGGCATCTGAGACGAGGCGACCGGCGACGAGCCCGGTAGACACCTGGGCGACAGGACGCTTGCCAGCGGCCGGGTTCACTGTCATGCTTTCGTCCATGGCGCGCCTCGGGCGCGCCTCATCGCGGACACCGATTCACCGAAAGCCCTGTACATGACCAAGACCCGCGCCGGCATCTCGTTCCTGATGCTCGTCACCTTCCTCGCCTTCATCAGCATCGGCTTTCCGGACGCCGTCCTCGGCGTGGCCTGGCCGTCGATGCGCGAGACGTTCGGCCGGCCCCTCTCCAACGTCGGCTTCATCCTCGTCGCCTCCGGCACCGGTTACTTCCTGTCCGGCATCATCGCTGGCAAGGCGATCGGGGCGCTCGGCGTCGGCCGCCTGCTCGCCGTCAGCACGACCTTTGTAGCGACCGGGCTCTTCGGCTATGCCATCACCCCGTCGTTCTGGCTCGTGCTCGTCGCCGCGGTCCTGATCGGGCTCGGCTCCGGCGCGGTTGACACCGGGCTCAACTTCTACGCCGCCGAGCACTTCTCGGTGACGGTGATGAACTGGCTGCACGCCTTCTTCGGCGTCGGCGCGATGGTTGGCCCGTTCGTCATGGTCGGCGTCTTTGCCGCCGGTGGCACCTGGCGCGTCGGCTACGTCGTCGTCGCCACCGCGATCCTGGCGATGGCCATCCTCTTCTTCGCCACGGAGAAACGGTGGGACGGGGGCGGGCATCACGAGACCGCGCAGTCGGCCGCCGCGGTGCCCGTCCGCCACGTCCTCGGCCTGCGGCTCGTCTGGGTGCAGATCCTGATCTTCTTCGTCATGTGCGGCATTGAGGCCAGCGCCGGCACGTGGACGGCGACGATCATGGCGGGCAAGTTCGACGCGACCAGGAGCGAGGCCGGCATCTGGGCGGGCGTATTCTGGGGCGCGATGGCCTTCGGCCGGATCGTGCTGCCCCTGCTCTCGCGCGATCTCAACCCGGCGCGGCTGGTGCAGTTCGGCACCATCGGCGTTTTCGCCGGCGCGCTGCTGATGACGCGCGACCAGGCGTGGGTCTTTCAGGGCGGACTCATCCTCTTCGGCCTCGCGATGGCGCCCCTCTTCCCGACGCTGATGTCGCTGACGCCGGTGCGCCTCGGCACCAGCGTCTCGCTGCACACGATCGGCTTCCAGGTCAGCGCCGCGACCGTCGGCATCGCGACGATCCCGACACTGGGCGGCGTCCTCGCCGAGCGCACGAGCCTGACCGCGATCCCGTGGGTGATGACGGCTGGCGCGGCGGTCGTGATCGCGCTCGAGACCGTGCTGCGCAGCCGCGCCGATCGCCCGGAGCCTGTCGGCGCAAGCATTGAGAGTCCTGCCTAGGTCCTCGGCAGGACCCTTCCCGCCTCTGGGCAGCCCAACCACGGCACGGCCCGAACCCGGCCGATCAAGAATCCGGCTCCTGAACCGGTGGCCACGGTGCGCCGCGGTGCTAGGATGGTGGCGGGATTTCTGTATGCATTCCGGGGCACAGCGCAGACGCGGTTTCCGATCACCAAGGAGCCTGTGATGAGCGTTGCCGTCCAGGGCAGTCTGGCCCTTCTCAATGACCCCGTCGCCCAAACGTTGCTGCGATCCGCCATCCCGGCCCGACTTGCCTACGTCTGGCACGACGGCACGCCGCGGGTGGTGCCGATCTGGTTCCAGTGGACCGGCGAGGAGGTCGTCATGTGCGGCCCCGTCGACGCGCCCAAGATGGACGCGCTGAAGGCGCACCCGTCCGTCTCGCTGACGATCGACGACACAACGTGGCCCTACAAGACGCTGATGATCCGTGGCACCGCGCAGACCGCCATCGTCGACGGCATGGTTCCGGAGTACGCGCAGGCGGCAGTGCGGTATTTCGGGGAGGAACAGGGCCGCGCCTGGTGCGGCCAGATCACCGCAATGAGCGACCAGATGGCCCGGATCGCTGTCCGGCCCGAATGGGTCGGGATCATCGACTTCGAGACCCGGTTCCCGAGCGCAATCGCGAACAAGATGGGCTGACACATGAACGGGGCGGCCAGTTGGCCGCCCCGTTCATGTGTCGTTGGTCGTGAGGTTGTCGTCAGGCCGGCTGCTTGACCTGGATGGCCGCCGCCATCTGGTCGATCGCCCGCTCGAGGATCGGGCGCGGCATCGCGAAGTTGAAGCGCACACAGCCCTTGCCGACGTTGCCGCAGGCGCCGCCGTCCACGACCGCGACGCGGGCGTTCTCGCGGAAGTACTGCGCGAGGTCGCCGTCGAGGAGGTCACCGGCGAGGCCGGACTGGCAGAAGTCGAGCCAGGCGAGGTAGGTACCCTCCGGCACCGTGTAGCAGACGCCCGGTAGCCGCTCGCCCACCGCCTCCTCCAGCCACCGGCGGTTGCCGTCCAGGTAGGCGAGCACGCCGTCCAGCCACTCCTGGCCGGTCGTGTAGGCGGCGATGCTGGCGATGACGCCGAGCGTCGACGCGCCGTGGCCGAGGTGCGCGCCCGTGTCCTGCCAGATAGCCTCGTCGGCGTCGTTGGAGATGACGATCTGCGCCGTCTTGAGGCCGGCAAGGTTCCAGGCCTTTGAGGCGGCGATGGCGGTGATGGTGTGGCTCGCGGCCGTCTCCGAGATCGAGGCGTACGGCACGTGGCGATGGCCCTCGTAGACGATCGGCGCATGGATCTCGTCGGAGAAGACGCGGCCGCCGTGGCGGTCGACGATCTCGCTGATCGCGAGCATCTCCTCGCGCGTCATGACGCGGCCGATGGGGTTGAACGGGTTGCAGAGGATCAGCACCTCGGCGCCGTCGGTGAAGGCGGCGTCGAGCGCGTCGAGGTCGTACTCCCAGCGGCCGTCGTTCTTGAGCATCGGCACCTGGACGATCTCGCGGTCATGGACCTGCGGCACGGTGAGGAACGGCATGTAGGCCGGCGTCGGCACGATGACCTTGCCACCCTTCGGCGCATAGAGGCGGAGGGTGATCTCGAGGCCCTTCAGGACGTCGGGCAGTGAATGCACCCGCTCGGCGGGAACTGCCCAGTCGGTGTTCTGCTCGTACCAGCCGGCGCAGACCTTGGCGAGCCCCTCTTCCATCGCAACCGGGAGGTAGCCGAAAAAGCCATTGTCGACGGTCTCGCGCAGCGCCGCGATAACGCTCGGCGCGGTCCGGAAGTCCATCTCGGCGATGAATGCGCCGATGGTGTCCGGGAACGTCGTCCACTTCTTGCCGACAACGCCGGTGAGCTCCTCGAGCGTCAGGGTGTCGTAGTTCGCCGTGTTGATCATCGTGCCGGTTTCTCTCCTTCTTGTTACAGATCGCATGATGCGTCGAAGTGGTTTGTGTGCGACCCTGCACGCCCGGAAGTATCGCACCCCCTGGACGGTTCTGGCTTATCCAGAATTGCGGCGGCATAGCGATTGCCAGAGCGGAGCCACAGGGCACCGGCGCCACCGGCCGTAGCCCTCGCTGCCAAGCGGAGAAGGACGCATCCCGTGGACAATCCTGGCGAAGCTCGCCCCCCGGACCCGCCCGACCGCGATCCGGGCGACACATCCGAGCGGATTTCCGCCATCGTCTCCGACCCACTGCCGCGCGGGGCGCTGACCGAGAATGTCGAGGGGCGGACAGCCACCAGGCCGGAGGACGGGTTCGGAAAGCTCTGGCACAAGCGGTACTGGATCCGGCTCGCCGGGTCCACCATCACGCCAGGCGAGCTCATCGAGGTCTGGAAGGCGCGATACACGGAGTTCTGGCCGAAGGGCAGCCGGCTCTACCAGCCGCCCGACGGGCTCGAGCAGGGCGACGTGGCCGCGGCCGACCTTGCCATGATCGGCGGCACACGCGTCGGCACCGGCATCGTCGTCACCGGGGAGCGCGATACCGCCTTCACCTTCGCGAGCCTGCAGGGGCACACCTTCAACGGCACGATCACCTTCACGGGCCGCGATGACGGCGGCGTGACCGTGGCGCAGGTCGAGGTCGTCGCGCGCGCCAGCGATCCGCTGTACGAGCTCTTCATGCCCCTGGGCGGGCACTGGCACGAGAACCGCTTCTGGCAGTCGAGCTTGCGCGCGCTGGCCCGTCACTTCGGGGTCGAAGCCCGGCCCGAGATGTCGATGGAATGCCTCGACACGCGAAGGAACTGGCGCAACGCCGGCAACATCGTCCACAACGCGTTCCTCCACACCACGGCCTACCTGGTGGCCCGACCGTTCCGGCAGCTGAGCCGCCGGCTTCGATCGAGGGTGGCGGCCACGTGACGGACATGCTCGCAACGGCCGATCGGCCCGACGCCGTGGTGGTCGGGGCCGGCCCCAACGGGCTGGCGGCGGCGATCGCGCTGGCCCAGGCGGGGCGCTCGGTGCAGGTCCTCGAGGCCAACGAGACGATCGGCGGGGGGTGCCGCTCGGCGGAGCTGACATTGCCCGGCTTTGTGCACGATACCTGCGCGGCGATCCACCCGCTGGCCCCGGCGTCGCCCTTCTTCCGCACCCTGCCGCTCGCGTCATACGGTCTGTCCTGGATCCAGCCGCCCCTCGCCCTCGCGCACCCCTTCGACGATGGCACCGCCGCGGTGTTCACGCAGTCCATCGACGAGACGGCCGCCTCACTTGGCGAGGATGGCCGCGCCTGGTCCAACGTGTTCGCCCCGCTCGTCCGGGATTTCGAACTGCTGCTCGACCCGCTGCTGGGCCCCTTCCGGCTGCCCCGCCATCCGATCGCGCTCGCGCGATTTGGCCTGCCGGCGCTGCTCCCGGCGGATCGCTTTGCCCGTGCCCGCTTCAGCGGCAGCCGGGCCCGCGCCCTCTTCGCCGGCATGGCGGCCCACTCGATGCTCGATCTCTCCCGCCCGGTCACCGCAGCCTTCGGCCTGGTGCTCGGGCTCGTCGGGCATGCCGTCGGCTGGCCAATCCCGGAAGGCGGGTCGCAGCGCATCACGGATGCGCTGGCCGCGCACCTCCGATCCCTTGGGGGAAGGATCCAGACCGGCACCACGGTCACCTCGCTGGACGTCGCCGATGGCGCCGACGCCGTCCTGTTCGACGTCACGCCGCTCCAGTTCCTCGACATCGCAGGCGACCAGGTGCCGGATTATTACCGCCGCACGCTTGGCCGCTACCGGTACGGTCCGGGCGCGTTCAAGATCGACTGGGCGCTCGACGGCCCGGTGCCCTGGACGGCCGCCGAATGCACCCGGGCCGGAACGGTTCACCTCGGCCCCACGCTCGAGGAAATCGTGACCGCCGAGCGCGAGGTCACGACCGGCACGCACCCGGAGCGGCCGTTCGTGCTCCTCGCCCAGCAAAGCCTGTTCGACTCGACTCGCAGCCCCGAAGGCACGCAGGTGCTGTGGGGCTACTGCCACGTGCCCAACGGCTCGACGGTGGACATGACCGAGCGCATCGAAGCCCAGATCGAGCGGTTCGCGCCCGGGTTCCGAGAGCGGGTGATCGCGCGATCGACGAGGACGGCCGTCGAGATGCAGGCGGCGAACGCGAACTTCATCGGCGGCGACATCAACGCCGGGGCGCAGGACTGGCGGCAGCTGTTCACCCGGCCAGCACCGCGCTTCGATCCCTACAGCACGCCGAACCGGCGCCTCACCTTCTGTTCCTCGTCTACCCCACCGGGTGGCGGCGTGCACGGCATGGCCGGCTACCACGGCGCGCAATCGGCCCTCAAGCGGGCCTGGTGATGCACGGGAGGATGCGATGATCCGGCTCAAGCCGCTGCGCGATCAGGTGGTCGTCATCCTTGGGGCGTCGAGCGGCATCGGCCGTGCCACGGCCCGTCAATGCGCCGCGCGTGGCGCGACGGTGGTCGTCGCGGCGCGCAGCGAGCCGGGGTTGGTGTCCCTGGTGGCCGAGATCGAGGCGGCAGGGGGGCGAGCATCGCACGTCGTCTGCGACGTGACCGACTTCGACCAGGTGGTCAACGTTGCCGGCGTTGCCGTGGCGCGGTACGGGCGGATCGATACGTGGGTCAACGCCGCGGCAGTCGGCGTCTACGCCACCTTCGAGGACACCTCGCTTGCCGAGTTCCGGCGGGTGATGGACGTCAACCTGATGGGATATGTCCATGGGGCGAAGGCGGCCCTGCCGCACCTGCGCCGGGAGGGGCGCGGCGCCCTGATCTTCATCTCGTCCATCGAGAGCACGGTCGCCATGCCGCTGCAGGGCGCCTATGCAACGTCCAAGCACGCGATCCAGGGCATGGTCGAGACGCTGCGACGGGAGCTAAGGGCCGAGCGCGTGCCGGTGTCCGTGACCAGTATCAAGCCCGCCGTCATCAACACTCCGTTCTTCGACAACGCGCTCAGCAAGGTGGGCTATGCGCCCACTGCCCCGCCGCCCGCCTATCACCCGGCCGTGGTGGCGGCGTGCGTGTGCCATGCCGCCGAGCATCCAGTGCGGGATCTTTATCCCGGCGGCGCGGGCCGAGTGATGACGGTGCTGCAGCTGTTCGCGCCGCGCTTCCTCGACGCGGCGATCGGGCGCGTCGGGATTCCGCTGCAGCGCACGGATGAGCCGGACGGCAGGGGCGCGCTCTACGAGCCGCGTGTCGAGGACGACCGGGTCGAGGGGCGAATCAGCTTCCACACGTTCCGGCTGAGCCCCTACACGTGGCTCCAGACGCATCCGAGAGGGAAGGCCCTCGGGGCCGTTGTCGCCGGAGTGATCGGCGGTGCGCTCGCCCGGCGCAGATTCGGGTAATCAGGGTCGGGGTGCGGTCGTGCGCCGGGACGTCGTCATCGGCAAGGTGTGCCGCACCGGCTGATCAGTCGATCTGCGCCATCATGTTGAGCAAGCCCTGCATGTACCCAATCGCATGCGCGCGAGCCCGGTGACCATAGGCCGTGTCGTCATCCATGTGGGGGACGTGGTCGTCCAGCAGGAAACCGGTGAAGCCACCGCGCTTGAGCGCGAGCATCACCGTCGCCGGGTCGTAGTTCCCCTCGCCCAGAAAACATTCCTGAAACCGGGGCACGGTTCCCTGAACATCGCGAAAATGGACGTAGAAGATGCGCCCCAGGGGACCGAAGTGCTCGATCATGGCCATGACGTTGGCACGCCCGCCAGGCATTTCCGAGCAGCATCCGAGGCAGAGATCCAATCCCCAGGCGTCGCTCGGCGCCAGCGCATGCGCGCGCTTGAAGCCTTCGACGTTGCGGAAGATTCTCGCGACACCGCCGAGCATTGGTACCGGCGGATCATCGGGATGAAGAGCCAGACGGACGCCCGCCTCCTCGGCGACCGGGATCACGGCCTTGATGAAGTACGCATAATTGGCCCACATCGCTTCTTCCGTCACAACCTGCGCGTCCGTGGCCCCGGTCTCGTTCATCACCCAAATCGCGTCCCTGCGCTCGTCTGTCTTCGCGACAAAGCCCACCTGATCGCCGGCCGCGCGCTCGACCTCCGCCATGTCGAACGCGGTCACGCCCACGCCACCTCGCCCGGGCGCCGTCCGCGACGTGCGCCAGACTGAGTTCGGCATGAAGTGGTAGCCAAGGATCGGGATACCCGCGCGCCCCACGTTGCGAATTGTTTCCTGATAATTCTCGATTTGCTCATCCCGTCCCGGCTGCCCAAGCATTGCCTTGTCGTAGAAGTGGATCGGGACGTTTTCGATCGCCTCCAGCGTCAACCCGTACGTCTGACAGGTGCCGACCAACGCCTGCAGATCTTCCAGCTCCCAGCGATGGTCCCCAGGCAAGCGAGGCGTGTTCATCTGCACGCCGGACACGCCCAATTGGGCGGCGAACCTGAGCTTGTCTTCGGTCAGCTCATTGAACTGGCCGACTGCGATCCGGATGCCTTGCTCCGTCATCGTCTCTCTCGCTCCTCGCCAGAATGGCGCACTGCCGCTGAGTGGGCGCTCATGTTGGTTCGACGTGTCCCCCGCTCAGCACGTGACTGCCGGTGGCGTCGAGGGTTAGCCCGCTGGAAGCCACCGCGACGTCTGCGTGTCGCGAGATGCACCAACTACCGGCCAGCGCCAGATCGACGTGAGCCTGCAGCCCCTACCGTGTGTCCCCAAAGTGCGCCTTGAGACGGTGGAGCTCGGCGGTAAGGTCACGGACGGCGCCGGCGTAGGCGGGGTCGTCGTAGACGCTGCGCATCTCCTGGGGGTCCTGCTCGAGGTCGAAGAGCTCCCACTCCGGCGCGGTCGGCTCGTCGATGGAGTTGGAGGTCCCGAGCGCCTCGCCGTAGTAGTAGATGAGCTTGTGGCGCGGGGTCCGGATGCCGTAGTGGGCGGGCACGCCGTGGTCGGCGAGGTGCATCCAGTAGCGGTAGTACATCGCCTCCGGCCAGCCCTCCGGCGCGGGATCGCCGGCGGCGATGCCGCGGAAGCTCGCGCCCTGCATCCGCTCCGTCGTCTCCTGCCCAGCGTAGTCGAGGAAGGTCGGCGCGAAGTCGACGTTGGTCACCATCGCGTCAATGACGGAGCCGGCCGGGATCTCGCGCGGGTAGCGCATGAGGAACGGCATGCGCAGCGACTCCTCGTACATGAAGCGCTTGTCGTACCAACCGTGGTCGCCGAGGAAGAAGCCCTGGTCGGAGGTGTAGATGACGATCGTGTCGTCCGCCAGCACCTCCCGGTCGAGGTAGTCGAGGACGCGGCCGACGTTGTCGTCGACCGAGGCGACGCAGCGCAGGTAGTCCTTGATGTAGCGCTGGTACTTCCAGATCTTCTCTTCCTGTGGCGTCAGCCCCTCGGGCACGTCCTCCTTGAGATCGAAGTGATAGAGGTGGTGCTCGATGCGCATGGTGGCGTTCTTCGCCGCGTTGGAGCGGTTCGCGTAATCGTCATCGAACGTCGGCGGGAGCGGGATGTCGAAGTCGTCGTACATGTGCTGGTGCTTGTCGTCCGGCTCCCAGGGCCGGTGCGGCGCCTTGTGGTGGACCATGAGCATGAAGGGGCGATCGCGGTCGCGCCCGCGCAGCCAGTCGAGCGAGAAGTCGGTAATGAGGTCGGTCGCGTAGCCCTCGAGCTGGACGCGCTCGCCCATGACGAAGAACGCCGGGTCGTGGTAGAGGCCCTGGTCGGGGAGGATCGCCCAGCGGTCGAAGCCGGTCGGGTCGGCGTGGCCGCCGTGGCCGAGATGCCACTTGCCGAAGATGGCGGTCTGGTAGCCGGCCTCCTGGAGCAGCTTCGGGAACGTTTCCTGGCGGCCGTCGAAGCGGTCGGCCAGCGTCAGCACGCCGTTGAGGTGGCTGTGGACGCCGGTGAGGATCGTCGCGCGGCTCGGGGCGCAGATGGAGTTGGTGCAGAAGCAGTTGTCGAAGCGCGCACCCTCGGCCGCGATGCGATCGATGTGCGGCGTCTGATTGATTGCGCTGCCGTAGGCGCTGATCGCGTGGGCGGCGTGGTCATCGCTCATGATGAAGAGAATGTTCGGCTGGCGCTGTTCGCTCATTGGCTCCCCGCTCCCTCGCTCCGTTCAGATACCGGGGCATTGTCGACGCGAAGGGCGCGTTTGTCATGGGCGACCAGACACCAACGGGGGCGGCGGCTCGTTTCAGAGGACAGACACCAACGGGTCCCCAACGACCAGTCGAACAGCCCACAGGAGGTCTGCCATGCACCGCGCCCGCCGCACGATCGTGTTTCCGTTGCTTGCCGCGCTGCTCGCCCTCGTCGCGCTCGAGGCCCCGGTCGCCGCCCGGAGCGACGCCGGGTCGCTGGCGGGCGTCACCGTCATCGGGTATGGCGAGGCGAGCGTGACGGCCGAGACGGCGACGATCCAGTTCAGCGTTGTCGATTACAACTACAACCCGGCGATCGCCCCGCAGGACGAGGCTCAGGTGGGCGCCACGATGAAGCCGGTGCTCGATGCGCTCACGGCGATCGGCGTCGAAGAGAGCGAGATCGAGCTGATCGTTGGTCCGCGGCTGATCGAGCTCACCAAGTACGAGGGGCCGGCGCTGGCGCTGGTGCGGGTCACGGTCGACGCGCCGACGACCGATCGCGTCGCCGAGATTCTCGCGGCCGCCACCTCGGGCGCCGTGGCCGCCCGGCTGTCGCTCGGCACCTCCGGCGTCGGCTACGGCGTGGCGGACTGCATTGCGGTGGAGCGCATGGCGCGGCAGGCGGCGATCGACGACGCGGGAGAGCGCGCCGGTCTCCAGGCGGACCTGCTCGGCGTCGAGCTTGGCGACGTCATTGCCTCGCGCGACCTGCCGGTCGCGCAGGGGACGGTCAACGGGCCGTACGGGCCCGTTCCGGTCCAGAGCGCATGTGGGCCGGACGTGCCGTCGGTGACGTTCGGGACGCAGACGCTGCCGCCATTCGACCCGACGAAGGAGGCAGAGGTCACGCTCTACGCGCAGATCGAACTGACGTACGAGATCGCTTTCATGTTCGGGGCGACGCCGGCGGCATAGGTCGTCGCGGCATGCATCAGGACGCCGGGGTTCGGCGTTGTCGGGTCGAGGGACACACCCATTTGAGCCAGTCAATGTTGAGGTATGCGATACACTGAATAGACAGCCATAACCGATCGCCGCCGATCATCAGGAGGCAAGGACCATGCGCAGGATCACCGTCCTCTCGCCCGTCGTCGCCGTCGTTCTTGGGTTCATGCTCATCGGAGCGCCGCTCGCGTCCGCGCAGGATACCGCCGGCGGGTCGTCCGGGCTCTCCGTCATCGGCATGGGCGGGGCCAGCGCGCCGGCCGACACGGCAATCATCCAGCTCACCCTCAGCTCCAGCAACTTCGGCGGGCCGCCGGCCGTGAGGCCAGCGGAGGAGTTGCGACAGGATGTCGCCCCGATTGTGCAGGCGATCGTTGAGACGGGGATTCCCGAGGACCAGATCGAGGTCATCGTCGGCCCCTACGTGAGCGCGTACGCAGCCTATTACGGTCCCGCGGTGGCTGTCCTGAGGGTAACAGTGGACACGCCCACCATCGCCACCCTGTCCGACCTTGTCGATGCCGCCGCCACGGCCGCCGATGCCGCGCGGCTGGTGCTGGGTGGTGTCGGTGGGGTCTACGGGCTCTCCGATTGCTCGACCGTCACGCGCGACGCGCGCGAGGCGGCGATCGCGGATGCCCGAAGCAAGGCCGACACCATGGCGGACCTCCTCGGCGTCTCGCTCGGCGACGTTTCCGGCGCGCGGGATGTGCCGCAACAGCTCGGCGTGACGTACGGACCGTTCGGCCCGACGCAGCCGATCGACCCGTGCGGTGATATCGGCGTCGCGGTCGCGGCCGCATCCGGCTTCGCCCTGCCGCTGATCGACACGACGATCGAGCCGCAGGTAACGATCCAGGCCGTCGTCGAGCTGACGTTCGACGTCACAGGCACCGGCGCGGCGACGCCGGCGGCGTAGGGAGCCTCGTCAGGCTGCCAGAAATCGCACCATTCTGGCAGTGTGGCAGCCTGGGACGGATCTTCCCGTCGCCATCGGCATTGCGAGGCTGTCAGAAATGGCCCGGATGTGTGGCAGCCTGACCCGGTGTGGGGTCAGGCTGCCACACTGCCATATACCGGATGTAGAGGATTTATTGGCAGCCTGACCAACGGCGACGGCGGATCATCGCCGCCGGCGATGATGGCGCACACCCTTCGGGGCGCGCGGCTACGACGGGGCACTTGCGTGCGCGAGGTCGACCACAAGGGCCGACCGTACGACGATGGCGCAACCGCCATCCAAGGCGCGCTGTCCTTGGGGCAACAGCGCGTCGCGGAGGGTTCACCGGCCGAGCCGCAGGCGAGAAGCGGAGCGAGCCCTTGCTTCGCTCTGGATGAGGGATGGTGAGAGGCGCGGGGCTGCCCGTAGCCTCAGCCCTGGGTGGCCGACGAACGCCGGCCTGAAGGGTCGCCACAGGTGCGGCACACGAGGCCCGGCGCTACCGGGGCGGAGGGGATGTCTTGGCACCGGAGCGCCGTTGTTGGCAACGACCCCGGCCACTGCGGGCCGGGGCTACTGGCGCAGGCTCACGAGGCGCGGGACGGTGACGCCGGGCGCGCGGGGATCCAGTCCGGCCAGTTGACCGTGGCGCCGTCGGCGCCGGTGGCGAAGAGGCGGTCGACGTGCGCATGGTCGCGGACACCCCAGGCGCGGACGACCAGACCCGCCTCGTGGGCCGCCGCGACGAGCTCGGGAGTGAGGAGGTCCGCCGGCGGGCAGATCTGGACGATGCCACGGGCGACGCAGCGGCGGATGATGTCGTCGTTGAAGGTGCGGCTGAGGTAGCCGTAGACGAGGTCGGCGTGGAGCATTGTCGCGGGCAACAACGCGCTCCACGAGAACGACGTGATGTGAACACGGTCGCCGATGCCGAGCCGGGCGACGGCATCGAGCAGGGGCGCGGTGGCCAGCGGGTCCTTGATCTCGAGGCAGGCCGGGATGCGCGGCAGGAACTCGGTGGCGAACTCCGCCAGCGTCAGGATGCGCTGGCCGGCGTAGGCGGGATCGAGCCATGACCCGGCGTCGAGCGCCTGGATCTCGGCCAACGTGTGGTCGGCCACCGGGCCCTGGCCGTCGGTGGTGCGGTCGACGAGGTCGTCGTGGATGAGGACCAGCTCGCCGTCGAGGGTGAGCTGGACGTCCGTCTCGATCATGTCCGCGCCCATCTCGATGGCGCGCTCGAACGCGGCGCGGGTGTTCTCCGGGGCGTAGCCGGAGGCGCCCCGGTGGGCGATGGTCAGCACGACGGCTTGCTCCCCATCATTTCTTGCCGCAGCCGGATTGGGAGGAGTGGTATGCGACCCCCATCGCCGCGCCGATGGCGGTGCCGATACCGATGCCGAGGGCGAGATTGTCCAGCAGGAGACCGAGCGCGACGCCCAGAGCGACCCCCACACCCATCCCCTTCGCCATGGCGGAATCGCTCGCGCCCCGCTTCCGCCCTTCCGGCAGGGTGTTGTTCGGGCTGTCCGCGTCGTTCACCGTTGGTCTCCTTTTCCGTAGGCCGGACTCGGGTTCGCCATCAGGGCTCACCGGCATCCGGTCCCGTCGCGGGATACAGACGATGGTCGAGCTTACCATCCGCGCATGAGTGGGTAAGGGATTCGGGGCAATCCAACGCACGCCTCTGGCAGCCATTCGGCTTCGCTCAGGACAAGCCTCAGCCCGAGGCTACTGGCGGGCAGCCATCCGCGCGGTGAAGAGTCGAACGCACACGATGCCGATCGACGCGAGCACGATCGCGCCGATGACCGCGCCGACCAGGATGCCCCGGCCCCGGCCGAAGGCGTCGTCCAGCCAGAAGTGGCCGGCCAAACTGCCGAGCAAGGCGCCGAGGATCAGGCCGGCGCCGAGGATGAGTCCCATGGTGAGCTCTGCGAGCTCGCTGGGAGAGTCGTCGTGCTCGGGTTGCCTGTCGAGATCCTCGCCGGTGGCCATCGCTGCTAGCCCTCCCATGTTATCCCTCCGTGAATCACCAGCAAGGCGCGTTCCCGGACAACGCGCCGGGGGAGGAGCCCGCGCGGACACCATCTCGCTCGATCTCACCGGCAGGATCGCCCACGATGGCCGGATGCGACGCTGCTGGCGCGGAGCAGCACCGCGCGGGCGCCCACTGCGCGAGGGGTTCCTTAACACGAAGACGTGTCGGCTGACATTCGCGGAGATGGAGAGCGGTACACAGCCATCGCCGCCGGCATGACGCTGGACCGATCGGAAATGCCGTGAGAGCGCGACATCACCCGTTCGGTGTGCGAACGGGTGATGCCTGAGCGGGCTATGGGCCCGAGGGTTCCGTCTTCAAAGGCGAACGGTGCCAGCCACCCGAGTCCATCAGGAATGAGTGTGCTCCGTGAACCAGGCAGTAGCCATTCTCACCAGCTCGATGGCAAGTGTGGCGCCGATGATCGCTCCGGCAATCGCACCGATCAGGATGTCCTGGTGCAGACCAAACGCATCATGAAGCAGGTGATGTCCCAGGATGGCCCCAAGGCCGGTGGCGATAATAAGCCCCGTGCTCAGAAACAGTCCCAGACTCAACGACACCAAGGTGCCCGGCGGCAAATCAACCTCCGGCTGAACGTCCAGATTCCGCGGTTCTGACATTATTGCTATCCTTCACGCATATTCTGACAACACGACAGCGGATTACCACTCATTTCCTCAGCACGTTCCTGTCCGAGGCGTGCATTTCGCCTAGCCCGAACTGGCCATTACTGACACTCATTCACAAAGAAGGAGCGGTTATGCCATCGCATGAGCTCAATCTGGACGGCAGGATCGCCTTGATCACCGGCGCCAGCCGGCGGATCAGCATCGGCGCGGCGGTCGCACGCGCGTTTGCCGCCGCCGGGGCGGACATCGCCTTCACGCACTGGACACGCTACGACGCGGCGGCGTACGGCACGTCGACGTCCGAGCCGGCGGCGCTCGCGGACGAACTGCGCGCCATGGGCGTCCGCGTCGAGGCGCTGGAGGTCGACCTTGCGGACCCGGCGAGCCCGGCGCGGCTCTTCGACGCGGTCGAGGAGCGGCTCGGGCCGGTCAGCATCCTCGTCAACAACGCGGCCGTGTCGTACCACGACAATGTGGAGACCGTCACCGCCCAGGGCATCGATGAGCACTACGCGGTCAACGTGCGGGCGATGGCGCTGCTGTCGTCGGAGCATGTGCGCCGCTTCGGCGGCGGAACCGGCGGGCGGATCGTCAACATGACGTCGGGGCAGAGCGTCGGCGCGATGCCGGATGAGCTCTCGTACGCGACCACGAAGGGAGCGATCGAGGCGTTCACGGCGTCTTGTGCGCCGGTCGCCGCCCGCAAGGGGATCACGGTCAACGCGGTCGATCCCGGCGGGACGGACACGGGGTGGATGACGGACGAGCTGAAGGCGGCGATCGCGGCGGAGATGGTGTTCGGTCGCGTCGGGTTGCCGGAGGACGCCGCGCGGCTGATCCTGTTCCTCGCGAGCGACGCCGGGGCGTGGATCACGGGGCAGACGATCCATTCCCGTGGAATGTGAGATCTGGAGAGGGCGAAGCTTGCATAGTGATCACGACTCGTTCCGCCGATGGGTGTGAATCGCCTGATCTCCCCGATTCCGCAACGCGTTCAGTGCATTCCCGGGGAGCGTCGCGATGTGGTCGGCCGTCTGCTAGGGCGTCAACAGACTCCTGCCGTTGGTGAACAAAACGGCGCAACGATTGTCCAAGACAATCGCGACTGCTTACTTTCGGAAGTCCCTTCAACGTCTCCCATCGCTCAGCCACCACGTTTTCCGCTCGATGATCGGTGTTGAATGACTGCATGGGCAGCTTTTCGAAGGGATTGGGCATGGGAGCGATTCGCTCGCCACGCACCGCTTTCATCAGGGCAAACTGTGGATACATGTAAAGACCACCGACGTGGGC
>DATLHE010000141.1:0-2741 GCA_035540335.1 Thermomicrobiales bacterium
GTCGACCACGGCGGCAACGTGGCGACCGCGCTCGTCGCCGTTGCGAGACTCGGAGGGCGTGCCGGGTACATCGGTTGGCTGAGCGACCGTTCCTCTCCGGACCCGAGCGCCCGCGAACTGGAGAGGCACGGGGTCGACATCTCCTTCGCGCCGAGGCGCGCCGATGCGGGTCCGATCCGGTCGGTCATCACCGTGGGGTCCGACGGCGACAGGTTCGTCGCGTACGACGACGACGTGCCGCACGGGACCTCGGAGACCGTGGCGGACGCGACCCTGGCGCAGGCCGAGGTTCTCCTGATCGACGGCTACGCCACAGGTTCGCTAGCCGTGGTCGCCCGGGCGCGCGCTCTCGGCCTCGCCGTGGTGGCGGACGTGGAATGGACGGTCGGGTCCGCGACCGACAGGCTGATGGACCTCGCCGACCATCTCGTGCTGCCGATCCGGTTCGCGCGGAGCTACACCGGCGAAGACGACCCCACGGCCATCCTGAACGAACTCTGGTCCGAGGACCGCGCCGCCGTCGTCCTGACAGACGGCCACCGTGGCGCGTATGTCCGCCAAAAGGCTGATCCTCTCCCCTGGCACGTCCCGGCCCGGAAGGTGACGCCCGTCGACACGACCGGTGCCGGGGACTGCTTCCACGGCGCCTATGCCCTCGCGCTGACCGAGGGGAGGTCTCCTGTGTCCTGCGCCCTCTATGCCACGGCCGCCGCCGCGATCGCGGTGACGGGCCGGGGCGGGCGAATGGCGCTACCGGACCGCGACGCCTGCATCGCCAGCATGACCGCGCCGGGCGCGCCCGAACTCAGGCGGGTCGAGCCCTTCGAGAGGGGGAGATTTAATAGTGGCTGAGGTCGTTCTGGACAATATCTGCAAGACCTATGGGTCAACGTATCACGCGATCAAGAATCTCAGCCTGACCATCCACGACGGCGAGTTCCTGATCCTCGTCGGTCCTTCCGGATGCGGGAAGTCGACTGCATTGCGGATGATCGCGGGCCTCGAGGAAATCAGCAGCGGGACCCTGACCATCGGGGGCGAGGACGTGGCCGACCTCGCCCCTAAGGACCGGGACATCGCCATGGTCTTCCAGAGCTACGCGCTCTACCCGCACATGACGGTCTTCGACAACATCGCCTTCTCGATGAAGCTTGCGGGAAAGAGCAAGGCCGAGCGCACCAAGCGCGTCAACGAGATCGCGAGGACGCTTCAACTGCACGCGTTGCTCGACAGCAAGCCGGGCTCGCTGTCCGGCGGTCAACGGCAGCGGGTCGCCATGGGGCGTGCGATGGTGCGCGAACCGGCGGCGTTCCTGATGGATGAGCCGCTCTCGAACCTCGACGCCAAACTCCGGGTGCAGATGCGCGCCGAGATCGCGAGCCTGCAACGACAGCTCGGTGTCACGACGATCTACGTGACGCACGATCAGACCGAGGCCCTGACGATGGGCGACCGGGTCGCAGTGCTGAAGGACGGGGTGCTCCAGCAGATCGACACGCCGAAGACGCTCTATCATCAGCCGATCAACGTGTTCGTCGCCGGCTTTATAGGGTCGCCGGCGATGAACCTGTTCGAAGGGCGATTGGTGGACGGTCGGATCGTTCTTCCGGGAACCTCGATCGCGGTGCCGGCGAGCGCGTACGAGCGATCTCCGCGCCTGAAGACGTTCGACGGCGGTCCGGTGATCTTCGGCATCCGCCCGGAGGATCTGTACGACAGCAAGCTTGACTCCGGATCGCGCCTGGCAACGATTCCGGCAGAGGTTCGGACGATCGAGGAGCTCGGATCGGAACTCATCGTTCACGTCAACATTGACGCCGTCCGGATCGATTCCGGCGACCCCGACGTCGTCGAGGATCTCAGCAGCGCCGCCAACGCGGTGGCGAGGTTCGAGGCCGTCAGCGCCGTTCGGTCGGGCGAGGTGATCGACCTCGGCCTCGACGTGGCCAAACTGCACTTCTTCGACCCGGGGACGCGGCTCGCGATTTAGTGGGTGATCGAGAGTCGAGTCACGGGCTCCTCGTTACTAACGACCTGTAGTTTACGTAGTTCATAGCTGAAGTCTACGCGGCGAAAGCCCGATACCAGAAGCGTCAAGATGAATCGATCACATGGGAGGGAAACATGAACTTCGGAAAGACTCGCGCGAGCGTGATGTCGGCGGCGGCCGTCTGGGCGCTGTGCGCCACGAGCGCCTTCGCTCAGACCGACATCGAATTTATCCAGTGGTGGGAGCCGGAGATGCCCGCCGGCGCGCTGCGGGGGATCATGGATGACTTCGAGAAAGCGAACCCGGACATCAAGGTCACGCTGGTCAGCGGCCCCTATTCCGCCACGCACGACCAGATCGTCGTGGGCGCGGCCTCGGGGACGCTCAGCGACGTGGTCGGCCTCGACGGCTCGTGGGTCAACGGGCTGGCCAAGCAGGGGGCGATCGCCTCGTTGGACCCGCTGATGGACGCGGCGTCGTATGACCGCGCCCAAATCGCCGACATCATCAAGGTCGACGGCCAGAGCGTGATGTTCCCGCTCGCCTCGTTCGTCTACCCGGTCTTCGTCAACCTCGATCTGGCGAAGGCCGCCGGCGTCGAGGCCATGCCGACGAGCCGAACCGAGTTCGCCGAGGCGGCAAAGAAGATGACCAACGCCGACAAGAACGTGTACGGCTGGGTGCTGCCGCTGTCGTTGGAAACGCCGAACGGCATCCAGAATGACGTCATGTCGTGGGTCTGGGCGTCCGG
>DATLHE010000142.1:0-4950 GCA_035540335.1 Thermomicrobiales bacterium
GGGCGAGATGGTCGGGGTCATGGGGCCGTCGGGCTGCGGCAAGACGACGCTCCTCAACTGCCTCTCCGGCCTCGACGACGTCGACGCCGGCTCGATCTTCATCGAGCACGAGAATCTCGCCGCGATGGGCGACAAGAAGCGCACCGCCCACCGGGCGCGGCGGATGGGCTTCATCTTCCAGGTCTACAACCTGCTGCCGGTCCTCTCCGCGGTGGAGAACGTCGAGCTGCCGCTGCTGGTCTCCGGCATCAAGCCGTCGAAGGCCCGCCAGGAGGCGCTGGTCGCGCTGGAGACGGTCGGGCTCCGGGAGTGGGCCGCGCACCGCCCGGCCGAGCTCTCCGGCGGCCAGCGCCAGCGGGTGTCGATTGCCCGCTCGCTCGTCAACCGCCCCGCGATCGTCTGGGCCGACGAGCCGACCGGCGCGCTGGACTCGCAGGCGGCCGGCGACATCATGGCCCTCATGAAGACGCTCAACCGCGAGCAGGGGCTCACCATCGTGCTCGTCACCCACGACCCCGGCGTCGGCGCCCAGGCCGACCGCATCGTCCGCATGTCGGACGGCGAGATCGTGGGCGAGGAGTTCCCCGCCTCCGGCCGCGTCGACCATCAGCCGCAAGCGGACGACGCCGTCTACGCCGGCCAGTCCTGACCGCGCCGACCGCCTGAGCAGGGCTGCTCCGCTGTCAGCGGAAGGGTAGGGAACCGATGGAAAACCTCTTTGGCATCCCCATGCAATCGATCATGGTGGTGATGGTCGTGCTGCTGGTGATCTGCCTGCTCGCCGTCGCCTTCATCGCCTGGCGGCGGCCGGTGATCTTCAAGCTCGGGGTGCGCAACATCCCGCGGCGCAAGGCGCAGACGACGCTGATCATCGTCGGGTTGATGCTGGCGACGCTGATCATCTCGGCCGCGCTCGGCACCGGCGACACCCTCAACCGATCCGGCAGTGCCCAGGTCTACGACCTGCTGGGCCCGGTGGACGAGGTCATCGTCGCCTCCAACGATGGCGATGGAGAAGGCGAGATCGCCGCATTCGTCTCGCAGACCATCCCCGAGCTGACGGTCGATACCGTCCGCGATATGGTCGCGGGGAGTCCGGACGTCGACGCTGTCGGCGGCATCCTGGTGTCGACCGCGCCCACGCTCAACGTCAAGGGCAACGCGCCAGCGGGCTTCCCCACCTTCGACGAGGTCGTCGCATCCGCCGTGCAATCGGAGCCAGCGGTGTCCCTCGCGGGCATCGATCCCGAGTCGTTCGAGGCGCTTGGCGGCGCCACCGATCTTCAGGGCAACCGGGTCGACTTCGCCGGCTTCGGTGAGCGCGACGTGCTGCTGAGCAAGACCGGCGCCGAGGACCTGGACGCCCAGGTCGGGGACTACCTCGTGGTCGCCATCCGCAACGTGCCGGTCGTCCTCCACGTCGCCGCGATCGCGGACGACTCCGTCCTGACGGGAACCGTCAACACGATGAGCCAGCCCGCGATGTCGATGCACCTCGCGCCGCTCCAGGACCTGACCGGCAACCGCGGACGCATCAGCGGCATCGGCGTCTCCAACGCCGGGGACGCGCGCGAAGGGCTGGCCAGGACGGACGCCGTCGTGAACCTGCTCAAGCCCCAGCTGGCGCCCTACGATCTCCTCATCAACACGATCAAGCAGGACAACGTCGACCAGGCCGAGCTGATCGCCAACGTCTTCGTCACGGTCTTCGTCGTCTTCGGCCTCTTCTCCATCTCCGTCGGCATCCTCCTCATCGTGCTCATCTTCACCATGCTCGCCGCCGAGCGCCGCTCGGAGATGGGCATGGAGCGGGCGGTCGGCGCCCAACGCCGGCAGCTCATCCAGCAGTTCATCGCCGAAGGCGCCGGCTACACGCTGCTCTCCGGCCTCGCCGGGACGCTGCTGGGTGGCGTGATCGCCCTCGGCATCGGCGTGGGCCTGCAGCGGGCCTTCGGCGACCTCATCAAGATCACGCCCTACGTGCAGCCGCGGAGTCTCGTCATCGCCTACGCCCTCGGCGTGGTGATCACGTTCCTCGCGGTGGGGCTCGCGTCCTGGCGCGTGAGTCACCTGAATGTGGTCGCGGCGGTCCGGGACATTCCCGAGCTCTATCGGGCGAAGCAGAACCGCCGCCAGCTCGTCTGGGGCGTGATCATGATGGTGGCCGGCGCCCTGCTGGTCATTGGGGCGCAGCCGAGCCGCAGCATGTTCATGTTCTCGTCGGGCATGACGCTGATCCCGTTCGGCCTCGCGGCCATCGTCACCTACGTCGGCTGGCGCCCGCGCTGGGTCCTCACCGGCGCCGGGCTCTACGCCCTCGTCTTCTGGCTGCTGCCGGAGGATACCTTCCAATCCATCTTCGGCGAGTACACCGGCAACATCGAGATGTTCTTCCTGTCGGGCGTCTGCATCGTGGCGGCCTCCACGCTGGTCATCATGCAGAACTTCGACTGGCTGGTCTCCGGCGTGGAGCGTCTGGGAGGCCGCAGCGCCGGCTGGCTCCCCGCCATCCGCCTCGCGACCTCCTACCCGACCACCAACAAGGGGCGGACCGGCATGACCATCGCGATGTTCAGCCTCATCGTCTTCTCGCTCGTCGTGGTCGCCGCCATCAACGAGAACTTCTCGGCCGCCTTCCTCAGCGAAGACGCGACGGCCGGCTGGGATGTCTCCGTTCAGACGTCCACGACGAACCCCGTGCCGGATCTCAACGCGAGCCTGCAGGGCGCGGGCTACGACACGTCGCGGATCGCGGCTCTCGGCGAGATCACGGTCCCGGCGCAGTCCGCCTCGACGGTGGTCAGGAACCCGGCCCACGGCGACACGCCGGCCGACGCGTGGAAGAACGGCTACACCAGCGTCCTCAGCGCGTCCTACCTCGACCACGCGACCCTCAAGTTTGGCGCGCGGGCCGCGGGCTACGACAGCGATGCGGCGATCGTCGAGGCGCTCAGGACCGAGCCCGACGTGATGGTGCTGGATACGTTCTCGCTGGCGTCCGAGCAGGGCTTCGGGGGCGACCCCAGCCAGTTCACGCTCAACGACGTCCAGGCGACCGGCACCTTCGACGCCCCGACGGTCGAGGTGCGCCAGCCGGACGGCACCATCAGGCAGGTGCGCGTCATCGGCGTCATCAGCTCGAACGTCTCGAGCCTCGTCGGCCTCTTCGTGGGACCGCCGACAGGCGACGCCCTCTTCGCCCGTTCGGGCGAGCCCCAGCGCACCTGGTTCGTGCAGCTCGCCCCCGGTGTCGACATCAGCGCCGCCGCGACCGACATCGAGCGCGCCCTGCTGCCGTCCGGCGTGCAAGCAAACGACATCCGGGCGGAGATGGAGGACGCCCAGCAGCAGCAGCGATCGTTCCTCTACATCATGCAGGCGTTCATGGGGCTCGGCCTCATCGTCGGCATCGCGGCCGTCGGCGTGATCGCCTTCCGCGCGGTCGTCGAGCGGCGCCAGGAGATCGGGATGCTCCGGGCGATCGGCTTCCAGCGCGCGGTCATCTCCCGCGCCTTCGTCATCGAATCCGCGGTCATCGTCATCATCGGCGTGCTCGCCGGGGCGATCTTCGGCCTCATCCTGTCGTGGATGCTGGTGACCAGCGATCAGTTCTCGAGTGGGACGCAGGTCGACTTCCTCGTGCCGTGGGATCTGATCCTGGTCACGCTGGCCACCGCGATCGTGGCGGCGCTGCTGATGGCCTGGCTGCCCGCCCGCCGCGCGGCCCGCGTCCTCCCCGCCGAGGCCCTGCGGTACGAATGAGCCGCCCGGTGGCCTGGTCGACGGCGAAGCTCACGAAGCTGTCGACCAGGCCACCGGCACGCCGCCCCCGGAACCCCGGACCTTGTGTCCGGGGTAGAAACGGCCTCGTCCAAAAACACCCTCATTCTGAGCGCAGCGAAGAACCCTACGCGAAGCGATGGCCGTCGAAGCCGATCATCGCCCGGTAGCGCCGGGCCCCGGCCGAGCCCGTTAGAGCCATTCTCGGAAAGGTTGCGATATTTGAGGTGTAGGGGAGCACCTTGTGTGCTCCCGGCGGCGGGAGCACACAAGGTGCTCCCCTACCTACCATTTCGAGAACCGCTGTAGGGCGAGAAGCGGGAGCGAGCCTTTGTGCCGCACCTGTGGCCGGCGTCGATGACCACCATGGCGGCGGTTTGACGATGACGCCGACGCTGCCCGACCCCACCGTCATCCAGAGCGAAGCGTGGGAATCCCTGTGCGCAGCGAAGCGAGAGCACGTCCCATCCGGCGCCGCGGCGCCGGTCTCTCTTGGACACCGTAGAGAAGACCCTGCGGCAATGGCCCACCGGCCCAGCGCGAGAAGCGAACCGACGGCGCGGTCAACCCCCTCCCCGCGGCGGACCGGCACGGCCCCGGATCAGCCCGCCCGCTCCAGGTTGAGCGCCAGCAGGCGGGAGAGGATGACGTCCTCCGCGACCTCCGCCGGGGTCTCGTCATCCGGCCAGCCGTAGGCCTCCCAGACGGCCCTGTCCAGCGCGGCGTGGGCGTTCCGGAGCCATTGCGGGCGGGCGTTGTAGAGGTTGGTGAGCGTCCGCTTCTTGAGGTCGGCCTCGGACGCGTCCTCCGGGTTCAGCCAGTGCTCCCGCAGCTCGTTGAGACGCTTCGCCGCCGCGCCGATCGCGGCCACGCGCGGGTCGTCGCCCGGCTCGCCGCCCGGCGGCCACGGCAGGGGAAAGGTCTCGAAGCAGGTGGTCGGCGTGTAGCGCGGGTCGTTGCCCTTGCCGAGCCAAGTCCCCATCCGCAACGACCAGACCTCGTGCGCCCGCGAATGCAGCACGCCGAAGAAGTAGTCGTCCTCGCGGGCGAAGACGTTGAGCGCATCGTTAGGAAGCGCTGATTCTCTCCAAACAAATACGCGGTGCTTCGCAACACGCGGAGTGACGATAAACCGCGTTAGGGAACGTGTCTTGGTCCGCATTTCGGGTC
>DATLHE010000143.1:0-21345 GCA_035540335.1 Thermomicrobiales bacterium
TTCCTATCCATTTTCCGCGCCGGGAGGGGGTATGTGCAACACCCGGGGACATCAAACGGGGATACGGGGTCGTCTCGCGACCACTGGTCAGCCTCGATGAGGCGACCCCAGCACCTGTAGCGCCGGGCCTCGTGTGCCGCACCTGTGGCCGGCGTGCACTCGCGACCGGGCCGTTCCCCTGGCACACCCGCCTCCCTGTCGCCCCGAGCCGCCGACGCGAACGAACGCAAGGGCTCGGCCGGGGGATCCCCATCGATGCGGCGCATCGATATGGTGCGGCTAGGCGGGGGGGCGCCATGGAACCGCCGTTGCCGGTCAGCCCGGAAGAGACCGGCGCGGCGGCGCCGGGGGATTCCCACGCTACGCTCTGGACAGGCTCTTCGGCAAGCGCAGGATGACGTGATGTGGGTTGCGGACGCTCGTTCGGGCATCATGCCGCCACGGCCGCGTACCGACTCGGGTACAAGACCCGGGGCTACCGGGGCGGGCGAGGCTGGCGGCGCAGAAAGGGCGGACACGGGGTCCGCCCGTACGATCGTGGTAGCCCCCGCACACCAAGCACGGGGCTTCGAAACAAGCGCTATCCCTGGTTGTCGAAGCGCTCGTAGCGGACAAGCTCGTCGAGCGGCTTGCGGCCGCCCTGCACACCGGGCTTCTCGTGCCGCGTCGGGTCGAGCGGGTAGCCGAACGCGACGACGGACCGGACGACGTGCGGCTCCGGGACGCCGAGGAGCTCCTTGACTCCACGCTGTGGCTCGTCGCCGCTGTACCAGGCGGTACCGGAGCCAAGGCCGTGCGCCTTCGCCGCGAGCATCAGCCGCTCCTGGGCACGGCCCTCGTCGTACCACTCGGCCGCGGGGCTCTTGCCGTCGAGGACGACGGCGATCGCCAGCGTCGCGCCGGCGACGAAGCTGGTGAAGGCCCCCAGCTCGCTGAGCCGTTGCAGCGTCGCCGGCTCGCGGATGACAAGGAAATGCCACGGCTGCGAGTTCTTCGAGCTGCCGGTCCAGCGCGCGACCTCGAGGAGATCGTGCAGCACCTCCTCCGGCACCGGGTCGGCGGTGTAGCGGCGGGTCTGGCGCAGGTCGCGCAGGAAGCTCGTGAACTCGGTGGAATCCGTCCTGACTGGCATCTGGTCCTCCATCATGTGGCAGGCGATGCCAGAGACGGCACCGCCACGCCCCATGGTTGCATTTGGGAAGCAGCCGGTCAAGACGAAAGCTGGAGCTGTTCAGCCGGCGGGCGACGCCTCCGGCGTGGCGGCCCCGGCTGGCAGCAGATCGCCCCGGAAGGCGGCCTGCTCGTCGACGTCCCCGGGAAGGATGCCCTGCTCCTTCGCCCAGGTCGCGTAGCTGGCCCACCGCTCGCCCGTCTGCGTGCCGAAGGCAACCTTCCCGTCGTCGGTCCAGACGGGCGCCAGGAGGTCGAGCCCCTTGCGCTCGACGTCGCGATCCAGATCCGGGCTTTCCTTCAGAAGCAGGTCGAGCGCGCCGTCGAGATCGGCCATCGCGTCGACGTACCCGCGCTGGATCGCGCCGAGGAGGGCGCGGACCGTCTCCTCCTGCCCGGTGAGGATGTCCTCGCCGGTGACGAGCACCAGCTCGTAATAGTCGGGAACGCCCCAGTCCTCCACGCGCAGATAGCGGACCGGCGTGCCTTCCTGCTCGGCGAGGATCGTCTCGTGGGTCCAGTAGACGCCGATCACGGCGTCGGCGCGGCCCGAGAGAATGGCCGGCATGAGGTCGTAGCCAACATTGACGACCTCGACGTCGGCGATGGAGGCGCCGTCGGCGCGGAGCATGGTGTCGAGGTAGGCCTCGTCGCTCGGCAGGCCGGCGATCGCGACGGTCTTGCCGACGAGATCCTTCGGCGTCTGGATGTCGGAATCCGCCTTCACCATCAGGCAGTTCAGCGGGTGCTGGACGAGCGCGGCGACGGAGACGACAGGGACATCCTGCGAGCGGGCCTGGAGCACATCGTTCTGATAGGAGATGCCGAAGGTATCGCGCCCGGCGCCGACGGTCTGGAGCACCGTCGTGGGATCGGCGGGCGTGTAGATCTCGACATCGAGACCGGCGTCGGCGAAGTAGCCGCGGTCCTTGGCGACATAGAGCCCGGCGTGATTGGCGTTCGGGTACCAGTCGAGCGCGAGGGTGACTTTGACCGCGCCCTGGGCGACGGCGCGGTGCGTTCCGGCGCCGGCGAGGGCCAGCGCAGCGACGCCGGCGCCCTGAAGGAGGGCACGGCGAGACAGGGTCGTGACGGTGGACATGGTGAAAGAACCTCCGATTCCTGCGCGGGCATTACCCCGATCAGGTGCAACGGTCGGCGACGGCGGTCGCCCTCTCAGCCCGGCCTCCCCGAGCTCCCGTCCGAATGCGGGTTGTTTGCCCAGAAGCCTAGGGCGGGGTCGCGGGGGCGTCAACCGCCCCGACCACCCTCATCCCGGGCAACGCGAGGGACCCCACGCGAAGCGCTGTTCGCCACCGGCGTCGTTCGAACATGCAACAGGCCGGTAGGGGAGGACTTGCGGCGCCCCCACGGCGTTTCCTGACAACGGCGCCGCAATGTCCTCCCGTCGTCGGCCCCCTGCCGAACAGGCGAGGTTCTTCGCACGAGGCGCCTGCCAACACCGCTTCGCGTCGGGTTCTTCGCTGCGCTCAGTATGAGGGTGACTTGTGTGCGAGCGGGATTGCTGTTGCCTCGATGCTCGGCAATCACCGCCGTCGCCGTGCGACAATAGGGCCAGTAATCGTCGGGGGCTGGCGCATCGGGGCGTCCGCGGTGTGTCCGGCCCGGTCAGTGGATCCGAGGGGGAGCAACGTGCGAATCACCGTCGTCGGAGCGGGAGCCATGGGCTCACTGATGGCCGCGCGCCTGACGCAGGCGATGTCCTCGTCGTCCGGCGACACGCCCTCCCCGATCGAGCGCGTCCTGCTCTACGGGCGCCCCTCCGCGCATCTCGACGCGATCCGGACCAACGGGCTCCGCCTCACCGAGATGGACGGGCGGAAGGTCTCCGTGCCGGTCGCGGCGTCCAGCGACCCGGCGGACGTCAAGGGCAGCGATCTCGTGGTCGTCCTCGTCAAGGCGTGGGCGTCCGGCGAGGCCGTCGCGCCGCTCGCGCCTTATCTCACGCGCGACGCCGTCGTCCTCACGCTGCAGAACGGCCTCGGCAACGCCTCGGCGCTCCGCACCGCGCTCCTGCACGACGGCGTGCGCCCGCACGTCTGGCTCGGCGTGACGACCCAGGCCGCGATCCGCACCGCGCCCGGCGCCATCACCCACACCGGAGACGGGCTGACCGCGATCGGCCGCCGCACACCGGAGGTCAATGCCCAGCTGCGCGACCTGGCCACGCAGCTCACCGGCGCCGGGTGGCAGACGGTCGCCGTCGAGGACATCCACCGCTGGGTTTGGCGCAAGCTGGCGATCAACGCCGCGATCAACCCGCTGACGGCGCTGGCGGGGGTGCCGAACGAAGTGATCAGCACCGATGCCGGGCTGCGCCACGCGGCGACGATGATCGCCAACGAGGTCGTCGAGGTCGCGAAGGCACGCAACGTCACGCTTAACCCGCAGCAGATCGTCGCCGCGGTCGACGAGGTGGCCCGCGCCACCGGCGCGAACCGCTCGTCGATGCTGGTCGACATCGAGAGCGGCTCGCGCACCGAGATCGACGCTATCAACGGCGAGGTCGTGCGGCAGGCGCGCCGCCACGGCATCCGCGTGCCGATCAACGAGCTGATGACCATCCTGATCCGGGCCCGCGAGCACGCGCTGCACGCCGATGGCGTGGTCGCCGACGAGGCACCCGAGCAGCACGAGCACGTCACCTCCGACGTCTAGCCACACACGACGAGGAAGGATCGCATGGCTGCTCCCGGATCCGCATCGCCGCGCCCGAAACCGACCGTCCCCGGCATCCGCGCCACGAAGCGGCGCGATGGCGACGCGCCGCTGGTGATGGTGACGGCCTACGACGCGCCGACGGCTCGTCTCGCCCATGAGGCGGGGGTCGACATGCTGCTCGTCGGCGACTCGGTCGGCACCGCGCTGCTCGGCTACGAGAGCACCGTGCCGGTGACGATGGAGGACATCCTCCACCATGCGAGAGCCGTCCGGCGGGGCGCGCCGGAGGCGCACGTCGTGGTCGATCTGCCGTTCATGAGCTACCAGGTCAGCGACGAGCAGGCGGTCACGAACGCCGGCCGCCTGATGAAGGAGGGCGGCGCCGACGCGGTGAAGCTTGAGGGCGGGATCGCGCTGGCGAGCCGGATCCGGGCGATCACGGCGGCGGGCATCCCGGTCGTCGGGCACATCGGGCTGACGCCGCAGACGGCGGGCGCGCTCGGCGGGCTGAAGGTGCAGGGGCGCGACGAGGCGACGGCGCGGGCGCTGATCGCCGACGCGCTGGCGGTCGAGGCGGCGGGCGCCTACGCGCTCGTGATCGAGGTCGTACCGGCCCCGCTCGGCACGCTGATCACCGAGCAGCTGCGGATCCCGACGATCGGGATCGGCGCCGGGGCGGAATGCGACGGGCAGGTGCTCGTCTGGACCGACCTCGCCGGGCTCGACGCCGGGTTCGTGCCGAAGTTCGTCCGCCGCTACGCCGACCTGAGCGGCACGCTGCGGGCGGCCTTCGCCACGTTCGCGGACGAGGTCCGCAGCGGCGCCTACCCGGCCGCGGAGCACACCTACCCAATGAAACCCGAGGTCGCGGCGGCGCTGCGCGAAAGCCTGGAGATCGACGAGTCATGAGACCGCCGGTGATCGCCCGGACGCCCGGGGACGTGCTGGACGCCACGCTCGGCGCGGTGACGGTCGGCCTCGTGCCGACGATGGGTGCGCTGCACGAGGGGCATCTCTCGCTGATCCGGCGATCCGACGCCGAGAACGACGACACGGTCGTCAGCATCTTCGTCAACCCGACGCAGTTCAACGACCCGGATGACCTCACGCGCTACCCGCGCACGCCGGACGCCGACATCGCGCTGGCCCATGAGGCGGGTGCGCGCATCTTCTACATGCCGGCGGTGGAGACGGTCTACCCGGCGGGATTCGCGACGCGCGTGCACGTCGAGGGCGTCACGGAGCGGTGGGAGGGCGCGTCGCGGCCCGGGCATTTCGACGGCGTGGCGACGATCGTCTCGATCCTGCTCAACCAGCTGCAGCCGACCCGCGCCTACTTCGGCGAGAAGGATTTTCAGCAGCTCGCGATGGTGCGGCGGATGCACCGCGACCTCTCGCTGGCGGGCGAGATCGTCGGCTGCCCGACCGTGCGCGACCCGGATGGGCTGGCGCTCAGCTCGCGCAACGCCCGTCTCTCGGCGGAGGAGCGGGCGGCGGCGCTGGTGTTGCCGGCGACGCTCTTCTCACTGCAGACGCAGGCGCGGGAGGGCAACGATGACGTCTCGGCGCTGACGGAGGCGGGCCGGGCGCTGATCGGCGTCGAGCCGCTCGTCGCGCTCGACTACCTGGCGATCGTCGACCCGGAGACGCTCGAGCCGGCCGCGACGCTCGTGCCCGGGGCGCGGGCGATCGTCGCGGCGACGGTTGGCGGCACGCGGCTGATCGACAACGTGCCGCTGCGACCCGTCGAGCCGTCGTGATGACGGCGGCCACGTCGCGCGCCGGGCTGCCGCCGGCATGGAAGCTCTGGCTGCTCGCGGCGCGGCCGAAGACGCTGCCGGCGTCGGTCGCGCCGATCCTCACCGGCACCGGCGTGGCCGTCCACGAAGGCGGGTTTCACGCCCCGACGGCCATCATGGCGCTGGTGACGGCGCTGCTGCTCCAGATCGCCGCCAACTTCGCGAACGACGCGCTGGATTTCAAGCGCGGCGCCGACACCCCCGCGCGGACGGGGCCGACGCGGATCGTCTCCAGCGGCTTCGTGTCGCTCCAGACGATGCTGTGGGTGACGGGGCTGACGCTGGCGCTGGCGACGCTGAGCGGGCTGTATCTCGTCTGGCGAGGCGGCTGGCCGTTCCTGCTGCTGGGGGTCGCGGCGCTGGTCTGCGCGGTCGCCTACACCGGCGGGCCGTTCCCGCTGGCCTACCTGGGGCTGGGGGAGGTGTTCGTCTTCCTCTTCTTCGGCCCGATCGCCGTCACCGGCACCGCCTATCTGCAGACGCTGGACCTGACCGGGCTGGCGCTGGCGGCGGCGATCCCCTCCGGGGCGATGGCGATCGCGATCCTCGTCGTCAACAACCTGCGCGACCTGGAGCAGGACCGGCGCGCCGGCAAGCACACCGTCGCGGTGCGTATCGGCCGCGAGAACACGGTGCGCGAGTACGTGCTGATGCTGCAGCTGACGCTGGCGATGCCGTTCCTGTTCTGGTCGGTGGGATGGCTGAACGCGTGGGCGCTGCTGACGGTGCTGGCGTGGCCGCTGTTCTGGGAGCTGTGGCGGCAGATCGGGACCCGCACGGGGCCGGCGCTGAACGCGGTGCTGGGCGCGACCGGGCGGGCGTCGCTGGTGTTCAGCGTGCTGCTGACGCTGGCGTTGATGCTGAGCGGATAGCGGCATTCCGGCGAGGATATGGCCCTGCGGGCCATCGGGCGCACACAAGGTGCGCCCCTACCGCCGGACCGCCCACCCTCGCCGCTGCGGCCCGCAGGGGCAGGGGCAGTCGTACGGTCGGCCCTTGTGGACGACCCCCGGGCGCACACAGAGCGCGCCCCTACCAGAGACCATTGCATCGTTCGATACCAATCAAGGATACATTCGTGGCACGACGAGACGAGACACCGGATACGCAGCCGAGACACCAGACGGGCGCCATCTCCAGCGGGCGGGACGTCCGGCGGATGTTCGACCGGATCGTGCCGCGCTACGACCTGATGAACCACGTCATGACGTTCGGGCTGGACATCCACTGGCGCTCGATGGTGGCGAAGCAGGCGGCGACGCTGGCCGGCCGCGCCAGCGAGCGCGTGCTCGATGTCGCGACCGGGACCGGTGATCTCGCCTTCGCGATCCAGAAGGCGGGCGTGCCGGACGTCGTAGGGGTCGATTTCTCGGAGGGGATGATCGCGACCGCGACGAGGAAGGCGGCGAAGCACCCGGCGGGGGTGGAATTCCTCGTCGGCGACGGCATGCGCCTGCCCTTCGCGGACGGCACCTTTGACGCCTGCACGATCTCGTTCGGGCTGCGCAACATGGAGGATTACACGGCCGCGATCCGCGAGATGACGCGCATCCTGCGGCCGGGCGGGAAGTTCATCTGCCTGGAGATGACGCCGTTCCGGCGGCCGTTCCTGGGGCCACTCTTCCGGTTCTACTTCGAGCGCGTGGTGCCGGTGGTGGGCGGCATCCTGAGCGGCAGCTACCGCTCGTACAGATACCTGCCCCAATCGGTGCGGGGGTTCCCGCCGGCGGACGGGCTGGCGGAGATCTGCCGGATCGCCGGGCTGGCGGACGTGCGCTACCAGCTGCTCGGGTTCGGGACGGTGGCGATCCATTCGGGGATCAAGGAGTAGCGTCGGCGGCGTTATTGTCAGGTTGCCAACACAAATACCTTGGCCGGTGGCCGCCTAAGGGTTCTTCACGGTCGGTTTCGTTGCTCCGGCGGGGATTGCCTTAGGCGGCCAGGTTGTTGGGGAAACCTGGCCGCCTTCTCGGCGTGGGCGGGAGGACATTGACCGTGCGCCAAGTCGCTGACCTCCAAGATGTCTGGGCACGGTCAAGTCCTCCCCTACGGGATCGCATCGTGTTATGG
This sequence comes from Thermomicrobiales bacterium, assembly GCA_035540335.1. Taxonomy (GTDB): domain Bacteria; phylum Chloroflexota; class Chloroflexia; order Thermomicrobiales; family UBA6265; genus UBA6265. The sequence goes on from DATLHE010000143.1 coordinate 7,722, forward strand.
AAGGCTGCCCAGATGGCCACGTTGTGGGTGTATGGGGGTGTTGGCAGTGTGGGGTGGGGGATCTGCCCCTGCGGGGCAGAGGGCGAAAGGCCCGCTCCGCCTCTCGCTTCGCTCGGCCGGGGGCATGCGGCCAGCCGCCCGTACGACGGCGGGCGCGGAGGCGCTGTGCGCCTCTAGAAGTGCTTCGCACGGGGATTCTTCGCTGCGCTCTGAATGACGGGGATTTTGGGTGCGGGGCAGGACGAACGGGACGACATTGAACGCGCCTTCGCGGGATGGTGACGATGGTGCGGAGCGCGTTCAAGTCGTCCCCTACGGTCCGAAGGGTGCTTATGGCTCCTGGGTGAGGTCGGCGAGGGTGATGAGGCGCTGGTAGTCGGGCTGCCAGAAGACGGTGCTGAGATCGACGCCGGAGAGGACCTGATAGACGACGATCACCTCGGCGGTGTCGCCGGGGGCGATGCCGATCTCCGGGTCCGAGGGGATGAGGTCGGCCCCACCACGGGCGTCCACCCAGGCGCGCGAGTAGAGGAAGCCGTCGGCGTCCTGGAGGCGGAAGTCGTCGGCGCGGACGATGAGATCGCCGCGCGTGCCGAGGTGGGTGACCTCGATCACGAAGGCGACGTACTCGGTGCCAGAATCCGGCTCGTAGTAGGTGCCGAACTCGTTCCACGGGCGGACCATCTCGACGACCCGGAGCTGGCCGATCTCGGTGCCGCTCTCGCTGATGTAGCTGACCTGGTCGCCGATGACCGGGCGGGCGCGGCTCGCGACGGCGGGGGTCGCCTGATCCGGCTGGGCGGCGGTCGCGGGGCCAGCCGCGCCGCCGACCAGGATTCCAAGAACAAGCGTGATTACCGCCAACAAGCGGCGCATGGCGTTTCCTCCGGATGGATCGTGGGTCATTTCTGCTCGCACGCGGCGTCAGCCATGCCGGCGTGTGCAGGTCTGCTCTACCAAAGGCAACGCCGGGAGGTCAAGCGCGGTTCCCTGCCGCCGCCCCGCCCCGGCGCACGCGAAACGGCCCCGGCCGGAAACGGTTCCGACCGGGGCCGTGGGTGACGGCGCGCGGGCCTAGACCTCGCTGAGGTCGACCAGCACGATCACGCCGCTGTCCGGCTGCCACATGAAGTAGCCGATCTCCGTGTCCTCGAAGAGCTCGAAGACGACCGTGAACTCGGCGGTCTCACCCGACGCCACCGCGACGTCGTCGTCCAGCAGCTGGACGTCGGAACCCTCGGCGGCGTCCACGTAGGAGCGGGAGTTGTTGCGGCCGAAGCCGTCGAGGAGCGAGAAGTCGTACGCCTTGACGACGAGGTTGCTCTTGGAGACGCTCTCGACCTGGAAGGTGACGGCCACGTACTCGACGCCCGGATCCGGCTCGTAGTACTCCCCGAAGTCCTGCCAGCCACGCTCGACGTCGCTCACCGTGACCGTCGCCACCGGGCTGCCGTTCTCGGCGAAGTAGGTTGCCGGGGCGTCGAGCCCGCGTGCGAACGCGGTGTCGCCGGCGGCGCCCGCGGCCGGCTCATCGGCGGCAGGCGTGGCGTCCGCCTGGGCCATGGCGACCGAGGCGGAGCCTCCGACCATGAAGAACAGCGCGCAGAGCGCGAGCAACAGCTTTCGCATCTGTAAAGACCCTCCGTCCCGTACCGGGACTCACTGTGCCGGCCGCGCCTGGGCGTGGCCGTTTCGATCGTGATGCCGTCCTCGCCCGAGAACGGCAGGTTGCCGGGGATACCCGATCGGGCTCCCCTCGGCACACCGTACAACGCTCCACCACCCGTTCGGGTTCCCGCACGATGCCCACGGCGCACTTTTTCGCGCTGGATGCGTATATGATGCAGGGAGCAGGAAGAGAACATGCGTTCTGTTTTCGCGCGGCGCGGGCACGCCACCGCGCGCCGGCGCTCCCCCTCCAGCTTCCCCTCGCGGATTGAGAAAGGAGACGCCGCATGACACGTCCGCGGTGCCAGGAGCCCGGCTGCGGGCGCTTCGTTGCCGCCGGGACCGACCGGTGCGCGCGGCACCCGCCGGCGCCGTCGGAGCCGGCGCTGCGCGAGGAGATCGACGCGCTGCGCTACGTCCTCGCCCGTCTGGTGGACGAGGTCGACGATCTGGACACCCTCGCGCGGCATGTGCCGCGGGTGTCGAGCGTCGCGATCCAGGCGGCGCGGGCGATGCAGCAGCTTGGCGGGAACGGCGTAGAGCAGTTTGCGGAGGCGCTTGGGGCGGTCCTCACGGAGATGGATGAGGTGAACGAGGAGCCGCATCACACGCATCTGCCAAACGAGGCCGTTTCGTCGTAGCCGCGCCCCCCAGGGTGTGCGCCGTGGTTGCCTGCCCCTGCCCGGAGTGTGCCGGCATCCTCGAGCGGCCGTGATGACGTGCAGACGCCGGCCACAGGTGCGGCGCTACCGGGACGGAGGACCGTTTCCCCATCAAAACGCCGCGATTGCCAATAGACCCCGGGCACCATGGCCTGGGGCTATCTGTGGCCAGTGATAGCGGCAGCATCGAGCGGATGCGGTGGCCCAGACGTCGGGTACAAGACCCGACGCTACCGGGGCGGGTGGCCGTTCCTTCTTTCGAGACGCCGCGATGGCCCGCAACGCAACCGGCGCTGCGGCGCCGGGAGATTCTTCGACAAGCTCAGAATGACGGGTTGTCCTGGTGCGAGGCGATCCTCCCGTACGGGCCGTCCCCTGTGGCGGCCCCTGTGAAAGGACCAATCCCATGCTCACGCTGCCTACGATCACCACGCCCACGTCGACCGCGCCGTCCCCGCCGGGGGGCGAGGGGATCGACCTGCGGCCGGGGTCGGCCTACGAGGCCGTCACCCGGCAGATGGTCGAGTCGCTCGCAGACGACCTGAAGGACATCAAGACCCGGCTGGACAACCTCTTCTACATGGTGATCGGCGCGATCGTCGTCGATCTCGTCGCGCGCTGGATCGGCGCATGATCGCCCCGCGCGAGCGCGCCGCGCTGCGGCACGTGCTCTCCGATATCGGCGCCTTCTCGGCGCGGACGATGCCGGACCGCGTCCTGCGCCGGTATCAGCTCGACCCGGCGCGGGCCATCCTCGACAGCATCCTGGCCAACCGGGGCGACCAGTTCGCGGCCGTCTTCAGCCGGCAGGCCGGCAAGGACGAGATGCTTGCCCAGCTTCTCGCGCTCCTGCTGCTGCGGCGCTCACGGCAGGGTGGCACGGTCGTGGTCGCCGCGCCGACCCTGCGGCCGCAGGCGCTGATCAGCCGCGACCGGCTGGTGGACCGCCTGCAGCGCAACCCGCTCACCGCGCCGCTGACGCGGACGCACGAGCGGTCGACGGTGAGCGTCGGCAATGCGCGGGCGGTCTTCCTCTCCGCCGCGCCCACGGCGAACGCCCGCGGGCAGACCGCCGACCTCGCGCTGATCGCCAACGAGAGCCAGGACATCGAGCCGCGCGTCTGGGACGCCGTCTTCGACCCGATGGCGGCGAGCACGAACGCGACGACGCTCTTCCTCGGCACGGTGTGGAGCCGGGAGACGCTGCTCGCGCGGCAGATGCACCACCTGCGGGCGCGAGAGGCGGGGGACGGCCGCCGGCGGCTCTTCCTCGTGCCGTGGCAGCGGGTGGCGGAGGATGCCCCGGCCTATGGCGACCGCGTACGGGCGCGGATGGCGCAGCTCGGCGAACGGCACCCGTTCGTCCGCACGGAGTACTTCCTGGAGGAGCTCGACGGCGAGAACAGCCTCTTCCCGCCGCAGCGCATCGCCCAGATGCAGGGCGACCACCCGCGCCAGCACCGGGCGACGCCGGGCAAGCGGTACGCGCTGCTGCTGGACGTCGCCGGGGAGGAGGAATCCGGGGGCGACCAGCTCGCGTTCACGACCTCCCGCCGCGACAGCACGGCGCTGACCGTCGTCGAGGTCGACACGAGCGCCCGGAGCGACGGCCGCGCCGTCTACCGCGTCGTCGACCGCCGTGCCTGGACGGGAACACGGCACACGGCGCTGCACGAGCAGCTGGTCGACCTGGCGCGGAACGTCTGGCGGGCGAGCTGGGTGGTGGTCGACGCGACGGGGATCGGGGCGGGGCTCGCGTCGTTCCTGCAGGCGTCGCTGGCCCGGACCGGGGTGCGCGTGCTGCCGTTCGTGTTCACGAGCGCGAGCAAGAGCCGCCTCGGATGGGACATGGTCGGGCTGATCGAGAGCGGGCGATACAAGGAGTATGCCGACGACCGTGACGAGCTGACACGGCTGTTCGCCGCGCAGCTGCGGGCGACGACGTACGAGATCCTGCCCGGACCGGGGAACGTGCTGCGGTGGTCGGTGCCGGCGGGCGCGGGGCACGACGATTTGGTGATGAGCGCGGCGCTGGCGGCGGCGCTGGACGAAGTCGACATGCGGCCGCGGATCGCGGTGGGGAGGGGGTGAAGGAGGTTCATGGGGAAGAGGGCGGCGCTCGCATGTGCCGTGACGGATATGCCGCTACGACAGGGGCATCCAATAGCGTAGGGGGGTCACAGTCAGGGCGACGCAGGCCGCAGGTGCAGCACTAGACCCGGGGCTACCGGAGCGAGCGATCGTTCACTCATCGACACGCCGTTGTGGTGAACGACGCCGGCCACCGGTCGCATCTGCGGCCGCAGGTGCAGAGCTGGCGCTACCGGGGAGTGGGATCGCTCCTCAGGCGAAACGTGGCGGACGGCAACGGACCCCGGGCACAAGGCCCGGGGCTACCGGGATGAGCGGCCGTTCCTCTACCGAAACGCCGTTGTGATGGACGCCCCCCCATTCACTGCTGTCCGGGGCTACTCGTGGATGATGCGGCGGATGATCACGAGCGGGTCGAGGCGCTGGCCGTCGTGGGGCTGGTCCTGGATCGCGCGAACGACGTCCATCCCCTCGATGACGCGCCCGAAGGCGGCGAAGCCCTGACCGTCCGGGTTGCGTTGGCCGCCGACGTCGAGCGCGGGCTGGTCGTTGATGCAGAGGAAGAAGTCGGAGACGGCGCTGTCCGGTGTCAGGCGCGCCATCGAGATCGTGCCGTCGACATGCGAGAGACCGGTCTCCGACGTCCGCTCCAGCGGGATCGGCGCGCCCAGCTCGGCCTCGCGCTCGGGATTGATGCCGCCCTGGATGACCTCGATCGCGATGGCGTCGTTCGGCAGCTGCGCGCGGTCGGCGGTGGGGTCGATGCCGGCGCCGATCGCCTCCTTCTTGAGATTGGCGTTCGACTGGTTGTCGAGCCGGACGGTGCGGTGGAAGCGCCCGCCGTCGTAGAGGCCGGCGTCGACGTAGCGCAGGAAGTTCGCGCTCGTGCCCGGCGCCTCCCGGGTCGCGAGGGCGACGCGGATGTCGCCGAAGTCGGTCTCGATGCGGACGATTGCCGGTGTCTGATCCTCTGTCATCTCGTTTCCCATGCACACAAAAGAAAAGCGCCCACGCGGGGCGCACGCGGCGTCATTGTACCGGGGGATTGGCGCCTGTCACGCCGGGGCGGGCGTCGGGTCAGACGATCTCGAGGATCTCCGGCGGCTCGAGCCGGACGCCGGCGTCCGCGATGCGGGCGATGACATCGCCCATCTGGTCGCGGGAGAAGCGGGCGTGGGCCTCGGTGTCCCAGAGGCTGATCGTCACGGTCGTCCCGCCCGAGAGGTCCCGGGCCTGGTAGAGCTGCTGGAAGCCTGGCAACCGCTCGACGGCGGCGGCGACATCGCCGACGAGAGCGGTCACCTGATCGGCGGCGGCGGGATCGAAGCGGCCACGGGTGACGCGGAGGTACATGGGCCGTTCCTTTCATCTGCGGGACACTGGCCGGACGGCACGGGTCCACCATGGTGAGCGGCCCGCCTCCGGGTGGCTGAACGCGGAGGGAACCGCTCATGTCCGGACCGATCGTCGCCAGGGTGTTGTGGGGACACGTCCTGGCGGATGCGGCCCGGCGCCCAATGATGCGGGGAGGGCCATTGGGAAGCCCCTTAGCCGCGGCACCACACCGGCCCCGCCGTCAGTGAACCCGATTACATATGCACAATCTCCACTATATAGCAGAAGACTATGCATGAACCGCATGCGCAGACCGCGTACCACCGGACGGCCCTCGGGTGGCCCGAAAGGGTCACAGCCTGCCTCGCAGGCCGCCGCCGCGCGAAGGGGCCATGGTCGACCCGCGGCCGGTTGACGGCGTCCGCCGCGGCTCCTATCGTCGCGATACTGGGTCCCATCACATCCGCACGCGCACGCCCTGGCGCGCCAGAAGGGGAGCGATCATGAGCGAGATCGAGGCGGAGAAGGAGCCGGCGGTGGCCGCCGATCCCGGCCTGGCAACGCTCCTCCCGATGTGGGAGGAGCCGACGGTGATCGAGGCGTTCGCGCGCTGGCATCCGTGGGCGGTCGTGTTCTACCGGCCGGCGTCGGACGCCCTTCTCGCTGCGGCCGGGGTGCGGCCCGGAATGAGGGTGCTCGACATCGGCACCGGCACCGGCATCCCCTCCCTACGGGCCGCCGAGCTGGTCGGGGCGGAGGGCGAGGTCATCGCCACCGACCCCTCGGCCGGGATGCTGGCCGTTGCCACGGCGAACGCGCGGGCGTCGCGGGCCGGCAATCTTCGTTTCCAGCAGGCCGCGATCGAGGCCCTGCCCTTCCCGGGCCGGAGCTTCGATGCCGTGGTCAGCCAGCTTGGCCTGATGTTCGCCGCCGACCTGCCGCGGGCGCTCGCCGAGGTGCGGCGCGTGCTGCGTCCCGGCGGCCGGGCGGCGTTCCTCGCGTGGGGGCCATATGAGGACAACCCCGTCTTTCGCGCCTATCGCGACATCGTCGCGCGCTACACGACGCCAGCGCCCGCGACGGCGACGGAGCCCGACCCGCGTCAGCCCTTCCGCTTCGCCGATCCGGCCTCGCTGGCCGGCCCGATGCGCGACGCCGGCTTCGCCGACGTGAGTGTCGTCCTGCGCCCGCTCGTGCTGCCCTTGTCCAGCCCCGAGGCCCTGGTGCGCTTCTGGCTCGACGGCAACCGCTTCGACGCGACGCTGCCAGCCGACCGGCGGTCCGCGTTTCATGCGGAGGTGCTGGACGCGTACCGGGCCTTCGACCGCGGCAAGGGGGTGGAGGTGCCGGCGCTCGTCGTGATCGGCGCCGGCGCGGCGCCAGTGAGCGACCGGTAGGGGGCAGTCCGCCCGATTTCCCCTGTGGGCGACCTCTCGGCTCCCTCAACACCCCGCTGGCTCGCTTCCTGCATTGGCCGGGACATGCGGGGCACGCTGGCGTGCCCATCGGGAGGCCGGCACACGTCGTGCCGGCCGTTGTCGAGGAGAAGACATGTCTCGCTGGTTCTCGCGTTTTGCCGGCCGGAGCGCGGTGGTCACCGGGCACTGGTCGACGTTCGTCGTCGCGCTGCTGCTGGTCGTCCTCTGGGCAGCTTCCGGCCCCTTCTTCCACTTTTCGGACACCTGGCAGCTGATGATCAACACGGCGACGACGATCAGCACGGGGCTGATGGTCTTTCTCATCCAGAACACGCAGAACCGGGACGCGACGGCGATTCACCTGAAGCTGGACGAGCTGATCCGCTCGACCAAGGGCGCCGACGAGCGGCTGATGATCGCCGAGGACCGGACGCAGCAGGAATTGGACGAGCTGAAGCGGGAATACGCGCGGATCTGCGAGCGGAACGAGGAGCTGGCGCGCGAGGCGGAGCGACACGCGTCGCGGGTCCCGGCGCAGGCGGACTGAGGGGGATACGCGCAGTACGGTGGCGGTCGCGCAAGAGGGAGGGCATAGAACGCGCCACTGACGCGCGGCCATTTGGATCGATCAGCGCGTTCAATCCCTCCCTACGGGGCGGACCGTTATCGTAGAGCCGTATCTGCGAGATGAGGTCCGCGGCGGGCTATCAGGATACGCGTACCAGGCGTCACAAGCCGAGCACGACTTTCGCGATCGTGAAGTAGATGACGAGGCCCGTACCGTCGACCAGCGTCGTGATGAACGGCGCGGAGACGACCGCCGGGTCGATCCTCAGCCGCTTGAGCACGAGGGGCAGGACGGACGCGACCGTCGCCGACCAGAGCGTGATCGCCGCGATCGTGATCGCCACGACGAAACTGACATCGCGGCCCGTCCCCAGGAACTCCGCCCGGCCGAACGCGATCACCGCCATCACGGCGCCGAGCACGAGCCCGACACCGACCTCCTTGCCGAGCACCCAGCCGACGTCCCGCAGCTTGACCTCGCCGACGGCCATCGCCCGCACGAGCGTGGTCGTGACCTGACTGCCGACGTTGCCGCCGGTGCCGATCAGCAGCGGGATGAAGTAGGACAGCGCGATCACCTGCGAGATCTCGTCGTTGTAGGCGCGCAGCACCGTGCCGGTGTAGGCCTCGGCGACGAACAGCAGCAGCAGCCAGACGATCCGCCGCCGCACCAGCAGCGGCAGGGTGGCCCGCCGGTAGGAGATCTCCAGCGGCTGCGAGCCGCCGAGCCGCTCGATGTCCTCCGTCGCCTCCGCCTCGAGCACATCGGCGACGTCGTCCTGGGTGATGATCCCGAGCAGGCGGTCGTCGGCATCCACCACCGGCAGCGCGAGCAGGTTGTGATCCATCAGCAGCCGCGCGGCGGCCTCCTGGTCGGCGTCGGCCCGCACGCGCACCGGGTCGGTGACCATCAGCTCGCGCAGCGGCGTCTCGGGCCGGGTCAGGACGAGGTTGTGCAGCGAGAGGACGCCGAGGAGGTGCTCCTCCGCGTCGAGGACGTAGACGTAGTTGACCGTCTCAGCCTCCTCGGCGACCTGGCGCAGGGCGCGGATCGCCTCGTCGGCGTGGAGATCGGGCGCGACGGCGACGAAGGCGGGCGTCATGATGCCGCCGGCGCTGTCGGCCGGGTAGGTCAGCAGTTCGCGGATCTCGGCGGCGCCCGCCGGCTCCATCTCGGTCAGGATCAGCTCGGCGTCGGTGGGGTCCAGCTCGTCGATCACGTCGGTGGCGTCGTCCGGCGCCATCGCGTCGAGCAGATCGGCCGCCTCGGACCGGCTCAGCGTGCGCAGGATGCCGGCGGCGTCGGTGGGGTCCAGCTCGGCGAGAAGATCGGGGATCCCGGCATCGGGGAGCCACTGGAGGAGGACGGCGACCTCGCGGGGGTCGAGCGCGGGGAGGAGCCGTGCCCATTCGCCGGGGGTGACGCCGCTAGCGAGCGTCGCGAGGCGGTCGTGCTCGCGGGCGTCGATCAGGGAGCGGATTTCGGTCAGGAGCTCATCCGTCAGCATCGGGTCACCTCGCCGGGCGTCCACCACATCGTCCTCCCCCATCGATGGCGACGATTCTGCATGACATACGGTGAAGCACACGCTGTGGTGTGCGTTCCGGTTCGCCTGCGAACGATTATGGGGTCTGGACAAGGTACAACGGCATGTCACGCTGGTTTTCGCGGTTCGCGACCCGCTCCTCGGCCTTCACCGGTCACTGGGCGACGTTCGTCGTCGCGCTGCTGCTGGTCGTCCTCTGGGCGGCGACCGGTCCGTTCTTCCACTTTTCGGACACGTGGCAGCTGATGATCAATACGGCGACGACGATCAGCACGGGGCTGATGGTGTTCCTCATCCAGAACACGCAGAACCGCGACGCCGCGGCCATCCACCTCAAGCTGGACGAGCTGATCCGGGCCACGGAGGGCGCGGATGACGCGCTGATCACGGCGGAGGACGAGACGCAGCAGGAGCTGGCGGCGCTGAAGAAGGAGTACGCGGCGATCTGCGATGAGCACGCCCGTCTCAAGGCCGAGCTGGAGCATCATCGCCGGCAGGCGGCGTAGGGCGTGGACGGGCCGTCCGACCGATGCACGAGGAACGGCCGTGCCCGGCCGGGGGAGACCGGCGCTGGGGCGCCGGATGGGACGTGCTCTCGCTTCGCTACGGGGATCCTTCGGCTGTGGCCTCGGGATGACGAGGGGTGTGTTGCGTGCGAAGCGTCCGGTAGCCTCGGCCCTGGGTAGCCGCGGTCCAATGCCGGCCTGAAGGGTCGCCGCAGGTGCGGCACACGACCCGGCGCTGCCGGGGAGAGCGGCCGTCACATAGCCATTCGTCCAGCCATGCCAGATCGGCGCCGTGTCCCGGTTGTACACTTGCCACCGTGAGAACCGGACCCTCGTGATGGCAGAGACGCAGCACCGATGAGCTCCCCCAACGACACCAACGACCTCCCGCGCCCGATTCCTCCCTCGCGCGAGACGCCCGCCTGGCAGGTCGGGCTGATGACGGGCATCGGCGCCGTCGTCTCGCTGCTCGTGCTGCTCGCCATCCAGCAGGACTACCGGTCGGCGATCGAGGTCGGTTCCGCCCTCGTCGCGTTCGGAATCCTGCTCGCCATCGGGCTCATCGCGGAGTCGAAGGCGATCAGCGTTGCCGCCGCGGTCGGGCTCTTCGCGGGCGGCATCGCCGTCTTGCTGCTCGGCGTGACACGCGGCAACGCGCTGTGGATGACCGGCGGGCTCGTCATCTTCCTCTGCGGCGAGCTGGTGCTGCTGCGCGAGCGGATCATTCGCCGCGACGCATAGGCGCCTGCCGCTCCGCCAGCTCGCGCCCCTGCGAGTACAGCCCGGCCGCCGCCAGGCCATAGACCACGCCGCCGAGGACCCACCGCGCGACGGTGGCGACGAGCGCATCGGCCGGCGGCGCCCCACCGAGCGCGAGGTCGCCGCAGACCAGCAGCGCCATCGCCGTCAGCATCGCGGCGAGGCCGGCGTAGCGCGCCGGCAGACCCTGCCGCTTGGCGAGCTCGACCAGCGCGGGGGTGATGACGATCAGCGGCACGCCAACGACCAGCTCGACCGAATCGGGAATGTTCATCGCACATTCTCCTGTAGCCCCGCCCCTGGGTGGCCGGGGTCGCGACCAGTTGCGATGGTTCGACGTCCCACCCACTCGCCAACACACCAATCGTCATCCTGAGCTTGTCGAGGGCTCGCCTCGGCCATGGCGGGCCTTTGGCCAGAGGATCCCCCGGCGCCCCAGCGCCGGTCGCTCCTGGCGTGTACGGCATGGCGTATTCGCCTTGTACAGCGCTTCGCGTAGGGTGCGTCGCATTCGCTCAGCATGAGGGGGTGTTTGGGCGCGGATCTGGCTTCCGTCAGACCGCCGGCAATGCCAGCGCCGCCGCGCCGGCGAGATCCGTCCCGCCGGTCCAGACGCGCCACCGCAGGTCCGTCTTCTGCTTCTTGCCGGTGATCCACCAGACCGGGTTGCCGGCGACCTCCTCGCCGATCACCCAGCCACGCACCCAGAAGCGCCGTCCCCGCTCCCAGACGCCCCGCACCGGCTGCGACGTCTCTGCCCACTGGCGGGCGTGGAGGGCGTCGACCGTCACGTGGACCAGCCGCGCCTCGCGCAGCTCCCGCTGCATCCCGAACGGCGGAAACGCTGGCGTTGCCCCGCCCATGCCATCCCCGGCGAGGCCGGCGACGACACCGCGGGCGACGCGCTCCGGGAACCCGGGCTGGGCGATGATCGCCGCATCGGACGCGATGTTCCCGCACTCGATGATCAGCCGCACCATCCGCTCGCGCGCCGGAGCCGTGTAGCCGAACATCGCCAGCCGCCAGCCGAGGTCGCCGCCGACGTGCGTCTGCCGCTCGCTCATCACCCCCGGCTCGACGACGCCACGCGTGCGCAGCGGCAGCCCCGTATGGGCGGCGACGGCATGGGCGATGGCGCGGCCCAGCGCGCGGTCGAGCGTGTTGGCGGCCAGCGCATCCGTCCCGGCGTAGGACGTCAGCGTCCGCAGGCCGTCGCCGTCGGGGATGATCGTGAAGACGCCGCGGGTATTGGCGGCATCGCCCTCGAAGTGGACGTCGAGCATGAGATCGACGGGCCGCCGCCGATGCCTGGCACCGATCTCGCGACCGACATCGTCGAGTGAGCCGGCGAACCAGTTGTCGACGCTGCCGTCGTCGTTCTGGAGGCACACCGCGTCGTGTCCGGCCGCGTTGAGCGCGGCGGTGATCGCGTTGGCGACGGCGGGGGTTCGCGCGGCCTCGCGGGGGTCGCCGCCGCTGGTGTTGCGGTGACCCTGGACGACGATGATCCGAAGTGGCCGTGGCCGTACACTGACAACAGGAGTATGCTGGCTCACAGACGGGCTTCCCTTTCATGAGTAGACACGCTTTGCGATTGACAAGTCACTTGGGATGTAAGAACATACGTTCTTACCCACGCGCAGGGAGGTGTCGTCATGGACGAGTTCGATGGACGGGACTTCAACAGCGACGACGTGAACGTACCGATCGATGGCAGCGCCGAGCGCCTGGCGCACTTCGTTCCCGGTGAGGGGCTGATCTGGCGCCCCGACCAGGACCCGCACGATGCCTTCGCCTGTCCCTTCTGCGACACCCCGGTGAACCTCTCCATCCCCGTGGACGAGGAAGCGCTCGTGGCGGACTGCCCCGGCTGCGAGAACTGGTTCACCCTGGCCGAATGGCGGTACTACAAGCAACTCGCGATCACCTGACGTCGCCCACGCAACAGACGTAACACCGGCCACGCATCTCTGGATCATGAGATACGTGGGTGGTGATTCGGTCCGACGCGCGTCTATTCCGGCCAGACCTCGGACGGCACATAGCTCGCCAGACCCTTCTGCGCGGCGTACTGCGCCAACGCCTCGAAGCGGTCGACCGGCCAACTCTCGGGGGCCGTCATCGCGCCGACCGGGTCGATGTTGTGAAAGCAGAAGATGGCGAAGCCGCCGCGCTCGGCGAGCAGGTCGACGGCGCCCTGGGCGGCGGCGAGGCTGATCCCGGCGTGGCCGAAGTAGTAGGGCCGCAGCAGCCCCAGGTCGGCCACGGCCGGCGTCTCGTAGCCGATGCCGGGGATCGCGCCGATGGTGCGCCCGGTGCGGTAGTGGCGGCGCACTTCCGTCAGGATCGCGGCATCCCACGTCCCGCCCGGGTAGACGAAGTGGGCGGCGCCCCGGGCGAACCCGTTGTCGATCAGGAAGTCGTAGGCGGTCCGCAGCTGCGTCCGCACGTTGGTCATGTCGGCCGAGCTCAACTGCGCCCCGCTCACCGTATGGCTGTTGAGCTCCCACCCGGCCGCGACCAGCTCGCGCAGCTGCGCCAGGACCATGCGGTTGGTGTTGCCGAGGTTGCCCGTCTCGACCGGCACGCTCCCCACGAAGCCGGCGCGACGGAGGATCGAGAACGCCACGTCGTAGGTGTTGGCGCGGCCGTCGTCGAACTGCCAGATCACCCCCGCCTTCGGGAGCGGGTTGTCGTGCAGCCGCAGATCGGCAATGTCGATCACCGCCACCGTGCCGGCCTTCGGCACGACCTCCAGCCGCACGGCGCGGACGTCGGCCAGATCCGCCCAGGTCAGGCCGGAGAGCGTCAGGTTCACCGGCACCGTGACGCGGTGCCACTGGTTCATGACCGTCTCCGCCTCGCGCTTGACGGTCGATTGGGCGACCTGGGTAAAGGCGCGGCCGTTGACGGAGAGGCCGATGACGAGCCGGTCGAAATTGGCATCGTTCCGTTTCAGCCAGAACGACACGAAGCGCCCCGGCAGGGCGAACGCCAGATCGCGGATGATCGACGCCGTCGCGCCTGAGTTGGTCGTGATCCGCATGGCGAGCGGGTGCACCGGATCGTCG
>DATLHE010000144.1:0-15546 GCA_035540335.1 Thermomicrobiales bacterium
TTCTTCCCCTCGCCGCTGAAGGACGACGGATACGACATCGCCGACTACGTCGCGGTGCACCCAGCCTATGGCACGCTCGACGACTTCCGGCGCTTCCTGGACGAGGCCCACGCGCGCGGGCTCAAGGTGATCATCGAGCTCGTCCTCAACCACACCTCGGACCAGCATCCCTGGTTCCAGCGCGCCCGCCAGGCGCCCGCCGGCAGCAGCGAACGCGACTTCTACGTCTGGAGCGACACCACGGAGCGCTACCGCGACGCGCGCGTCATCTTCCAGGATTACGAGCAGTCGAACTGGACGTGGGACGGCGTCGCCAACGCCTACTACTGGCACCGCTTCTACGCCCACCAGCCGGACCTGAACTACGATCACCCGCCGGTGCGCGAGTCCATCAGCAAGGCCGTCGACTTCTGGCTGAAGATGGGCGTCGACGGCCTGCGGCTGGACGCCGTGCCCTACCTCGTCGAGCGCGACGGCACCACCTGCGAGAACCTGCCGGAGACGCATGACGTCCTCAAGGAGCTGCGCGCGCACGTCGACGCGCGCTTCCCGCATCGGATGCTCCTCGCCGAGGCCAATCAGTGGCCGGAGGACGCCGTCGCCTACTTCGGCGACGGCGACGAGTGCCACATGGCGTTCCATTTCCCGCTCATGCCCCGGCTGTTCATGGCGGTGCGGACGGAGGACCGGCTGCCGGTGATCGACATCATGGAGCAGACGCCGCCGATCCCGGAGTCGGCCCAGTGGGCGCTCTTCCTGCGCAACCACGACGAGCTGACGCTGGAGATGGTGACCGAGGAAGAGCGGATCTCGATGTACCGCGCCTTCGCGCCGGCGGCGGAGGCGCGCATCAACCTTGGCATCCGCCACCGCCTCGCGCCGCTGCTGCGCAACAGCCGCCGCCGCATCGAGCTGCTGAACGCGCTGATGTGCTCGTTGCCGGGCACGCCGGTCATCTACTACGGCGACGAGATCGGCATGGGCGACAACATCTACCTCGGCGACCGGGACGGCGTCCGCACGCCGATGCAGTGGAGCGCCGACCGCAATGCCGGCTTCTCGTCCGCGCCGCAGCAACGGCTCTACTTGCCGCTGATCGTCGACTACGAGTATCACCACGAGACGGTCCACGTCGAGGCGCAGGAGCAGAACCCGCATTCTCTGCTCGCGTTCATGCGACGCCTGCTCGCGCTGCGCAAGCACGCGCGGGCGTTCGGGCGCGGCTCGCTGACCTTCCTGCACCCGGACAATCAGCACGTCCTCGCGTTCGTCCGTGCCTACGAGGACGAGCGCATCCTCGTCGTCGCGAACCTCTCGCGCTACAGCCAGGCGGTCGAACTGGACCTGCGCGACTATTGCGGGCTGACGCCGGTCGAGCTCTTCGGGCGTTCGCCGTTCTGGGCGATCGATGACAGCCCTTACCGGCTCACCCTAGGACCGCACACGTTCCACTGGTTCACCCTCGCCGAGGCGCCCGCGCCAGCCGCCGATGGCGACGGCGGGGCGCGCTCGCTGCCGCTCATCGACACCGTCGGCGCGTGGGACGCGCTCCTCGCCGGGCGCGACCGCGGCCCGCTCGAGCAGGCGCTGCCCGCCTTCCTCGGTCGCCAGCCGTGGTTCCGCGGTCAGACGGAGTCGGTTCTCGCGGCGCGCCTGCTCGATGTCATTCCATTACATGACGAGGCGGCGATCGCCCTGACGCCGATCGCAGTCACTTACACCGACCGCGAGCCGGAGATGTACCTGCTTGCACTCCAGGCCGTCCCCTTCGCCGGCGACGAGGGACAGCGCCCCGAGGCGGCGATCGCCCGTCTCCGGACCGCCGATGGCGACGCCTTGCTGATCGACGCCATCGCCGAGGGAACGATCCACGTGGCGCTCGGCTGGCTCGCGCGCCAGGATGCCGCGTCGCTGCCCGGCGGTCACGGCGAGGTCGTCGTCCTCCGCACGGCGCAGGGCGAAGCGAGCGACGAAACCGCCTTCACAACCCAGATCGAGGGGCAGACCGCCGAGGCGCGCTCGGGCAAGACCGGTAAGCGGGTGCTCGCCAAGTTCCTGCGCCGCATCAACGAGGGCGTCAACCCCGAATGGGAGATCGGCGCAACGCTAACCGACGCGGGCTTCCCCCACACCCCGACCGTCCTCGGCGCGCTGGAGTACCGCCCCGCGGACCGCCCGCCGATCACGCTCGCCGTGCTCCAGACATTCGTCCCCAACGACGGCAACGCCTGGGAGCGCACGCTGGCCGGGATCGACCGTCTCCTCGACGTCGCGCTGGCGCAGGGGCCTGTAGTCCCCGGCGAAGCGCTCCCCACCGCGCAGCCGCTGCTCGACGCCGCCGGTGCGACCCCTCCCCCGCCGCTGGCCGAGCTCCTGCGGCCAGCGCTCGATCTCGCGCGACTCCTCGGCCGCCGCACGGCGGAACTCCACTTTGCCCTCGCCAGCCTCCCCGACCGTCCAGCCTTCACGCCCGAGCCGCAGACGAGCTTCTCGCAGCGGTCGCTCTACCAGTCGATGCGCGGCCTGACCACCCGCGTCATGCGCGCCGTCCGCCGGGCCCAACCAGAGATGTCCGCCGGTCATCGTCGCCTCGCCGAGGCGCTGATCGACAACGAGTCCGAGATACACGATCGCCTCCGGCGCGTGCTGGCGCGGCCAATGAGCGGCTCGAAGATCCGCGCCCACGGCGACTACCACCTGGAACAGGTGCTGATCACCGGCGACGACGTCGTCATCGTCGACTTCGAGGGCGAGCCGGACCGGTATTCCGAGGAGCGGCGGCTCAAGACGTCGCCGCTGCGCGACGTCGCCAGCATGCTCCAGTCGTTCCGCAACGCGGCCGCGACCGTCGGCGAGCGGCACGCCGGCGAGATGGGCGGCGGCCCCGAGGAGCGCGCCACGAGCGCGGCGCTGCTCCGGGCGTGGTACCGCTGGTCCGCCGCCGCCTTCCTCGACGCCTATCTCACCACGGCCGGCGAGGCGGCCTTCCTGCCGATGTCGGAGGACGAATGCGCCGTCCTCCTTGACGCCATGATCCTCGAGAAGGCCATCTACGAGGTCGGCTACGCCCTCGACCACACCCCAGACCGCCTCGCCCTGGCCCTCCGGGGCGTGCTCGAGCTGATCGGCAAGCATGAAGGCGACGACGCGCCATCCGGAGAAACCGCATGACCATGCACGCCCTCGCCCCACGCCGGCAGACGCTTCACGGCACCTTCTCCCGCCAGTGGGATCCGGTCCTGCGCGTGGCGCCTGGAGACACCGTCGTCGTCGAGACGCTCGATGCCCGGTGGTCCGTCGAACCGCCCGCGCCGGACGGCACGCTGGGGGCCCGGTTCGAGCCTCGCACGCCCGACCGCGACACCGGCCATGCGCTGTGTGGGCCGATTGCCGTCGACGGCGCGCGCCCGGGCATGACGCTGGCGGTGGAGATCGGCGACATCGTGCCGGGTGAATGGGGATGGACCGGCGGCGGTGGCTGGACGAACGGCGTCAACGAGCACCTCGGGCTCGGCGACCGGGATGTGCTCATGGTCTGGCGGATCGATCCGACGGGAGGCACGGCGACCAACCAGTACGGCCACACGGTGCGCCTGCGTCCGTTCTTCGGCGTCATGGGGCTGCCCGGCACGGACCCGCAGCCGGTCCCGTCGTGGACGCCCCGACCGCAGGGCGGGAACATCGACTGCAAGGAGCTCCTCGCCGGCACGACGCTCTTCCTCCCGATCGCCGTCGACGATGCACTCTTCTCGGTCGGCGACGGGCACGCCACGCAGGGCGATGGCGAAGTCTCCAGTATGGGTCTGGAATGCCCGATCGCGTCGGCGCGAATCACGCTGTCGCTGCGGGACGATCTCCCGCTCACGACCCCGATCGCCCGGACGCCGGACGCATGGATCGCGCTCGGCTTTCACGAGGATCTGGACGAGGCACGCTGGTCGCGATCCGCGCGATGCTGGACATCATGGAGCGTGAACACGGCCTGCCGCGCGAGCAGGCCCTGGCGCTCGCCAGTCTCGCCGTGGATCTGCGCATCACCCAGATCGTGAACGGCGTCCGTGGTGTGCACGCCGTCCTCCGGGATGACGCCATCGGCGGGCTGCCAAGTCAACACATCACTGCGTAGCCCCGAGTCTGGGGGCCGCACCTCTGGCCGGGGTCGTTCGCAACCACGGCGTTCCGATGCCAGAACGGCGCCACACCCCGGTAGCGTCGGATCTTATGTCCGACGTCCGTAGACGACCGTGGCTCTTCGATGGGTGGATGGCTGTTCACCCCAGTAGCCCCGGGCCCAGGTGCCGCACCTGTGGCCGGGGATGGACCTCGGCCACCTGGGGCCGAGGCTACCGGATATCGCGATCCTTCCCGATCCCGGCCAACCCATGTCCGTATAACGCCGGGTCTTGTGCCGCACCTGTGGCCGGCGTGGATCGGCGTGACGACGACGCGGGGAACGCACCCCCTTCGGGGTGCGCTGCGACATTGATTGAATTGGAAGGCATCCAGAATCGGGAGGATCGGCGGAAGCTGCACCGATCCGCCGTATCCTGCATCAGGCCGCGACTGCTGCCCGCGGGCCGCGCAGCGACCAGCGCTCGCGCGTGGCGTTCGCCCAGACGGCGAGCGCGACGCCGACGAGGTTGATCCCGATCTCGCTGTACGACGTCACCTCGCCGTTCACCGTCGTCTGGCTCGTGAACGAGGCCGGGAACTCCAGCACCTGCACGAACGGGCTCCCGTCCGTGTTCCACGCGTAGAACGGGATCTGGATCACTGCCCAGATCATCACCGCCCGCCAGCCGTCGATGCCGAACCGCTGCCCGGTCCAGAGCATCGCCCCGGCCGCCACGCCCCACAGCCCGAGCACCGCCCGGACCATCGCCTGCGCCTCGCCGTCGACCACCCCGCCGGCGTTCATCACCACACTGGCCGCGCCGATCACCAGTGCGTAGGTCGCCAGCAGCGCCAGGCTCCGCCCCAACGTCGCCGCGCGTGCCCGCAGATCGTCCATTCCCTGCTCCCTCGTGTTCGTCGTATCGATGCGATTGTCGTGAGGCCCCATTTGCCTATCGTACAGGGATGCCTGCAAGACGCAATCGCCTCCCTGCCAGTAGCGGCACGATATCTGCATGGAACAACGGCATCCGCACGCCGGACGTTCCCAAGAGCCCGGCATGCGGCCACCGGAAGGAGTGCCACCATGTCTGACCGTGACGTGCAGCGTGAGATCGAGGCCAACGAGCGACGAGCCCGGGACGAGGAGGACGTCGGGGTAGACGAGGACGTGCTCCGGGAGGACGACAACAGTGACCGGGGCATCTTCACACGCCTGCTCGACGTCGATGCGGACGACCCCAATCAGGAGGCGGAGTTCGACGACAACACCAAGACCACCGACACCGGCGCCTGACGACCCACGAGGAAAGGAGCGACCATGACGGACAAGGACATCCGCCGCGAGATCGACGCCAACAACCAGCGTGCCGAGCACGCCGACCGGGACGACGAGCCCGAGATCGTCGGGACGGCCGAGGACATCATCGATCCCCTGGTCCGCGGTATCGGCACGAACCATGACGACGAGCAGGAGGGCGTCGAGCGCCGCCGCATCGAGAACGACGCCGAGCAGCACCCGGAGTGAGGCCCCGCGCAGCCGGACTCCGAGGGGCCAACGACACGCCGGGGCGCGTTTGCGCGCAGACGCGCCCCGGCGTTAGTTTTCGGGTGGTGACACCTGCACCTTGTCGTCCAGCACCCAAATCGACTCAACGATCTCGATGAGGTGATCGATGTCGAACGGCTTGAGGACCACCTGGACGTCCATTTCAAGGAGATGACCTCGCAGCTCCTCGACCTGACGGGCGGCGCCCGTGCAGATGATCACGGGGATGTGTCGCGTTGCACGGTCCATCTTGATTGCCTGAAGCAACTGCCAGCCTGACCCCTCGCGTCCAATGATGTAATCCAGGATGATCAGGTCGGGCTGTAGGTCCCGGATATGACGATGCAGTTCGTCGGTCGTCTTGCCGAACTCGTCCTGCTGAACGTCATAGCCCTCCTCCCTCAGGAGATCGTCAAACAATCCAAGGATCGCCGGGTCGTCATTGATGACCAAAATCGTCTTGCCGCTTGTCGTTCGTGTTCCCAACTCCTCACCTCCGACTATCCCGTGTTAACGCGGGCAACTCGCGCACCGCCAAGCCGGGTATTACTCCAAGGCGAACGGCCAACAGCGCCCCGGTACTGTCCCAGCCACCCGCATCTCCCGCGCCGCGCTCGCGTGAGTGCACATCTGTATCCGGCGCGACTGGGCCGGGATTGTGAGGGCGCACCCTCCGTACCACCATCGGCTAGTTCCTCCTGATGCAGTCCGGCGAAGAAGAACTGCACCACCGGATGCGGGTGATGATGGAGGCGGCCTATGCCGAGCGCTGGATCATCGTCTTCGGCGGGTCGACGCTGGAAATCAGCCAGTTCGTGGCGCTCGAGGACGATGACGACGAGGTCGCCGCGCAGGAAGATTTGCTCGCGGCCCTGGCGCTCGGCGACTGACGAGCAACGCCAGATCCACGACGGACCCGGCGCACAATCGCCCAAAACGATCCCTCTTTCACTCGCAGCGCGAGCGCTTGGGCTTCCATGCGCCTGCGCTGCATATTTACGAATTCCTGTCCAGGAATGTTCAAAACTAGCCCGAAAGTGCATTGACGGCGAGTATGGCAGGTTCCTACCGTTCCTCAGCCGGCGCCTCCCCTTCAGCGGCGATCGACGATGGCGCACCGGCCCTCACGGGATGTCCACATCCCGACTGTCCACCGCACGACCCCGCAGATGCCGGCTGGACGTCCGGCACCTCCTCGTTTCGTGCGACATGGTGCGCATCGCCCCGTCGTCGAGCGCGGCAACGCCGCCCGTCGAAAGCGCCTCCCGGACGGAGATGGCTACTCCGACCCTACCGCGCTACTGACGTCGCGAGAGCACAACCAACAGGTTAGATCAGCCAACGGTGCTCCATGCCCACCGCATGGGTGCCGCCAGGCTGCGGGTCCCTTGGAGGGAAAAACCATGGCTCTTGCGCGTCGTTCGCGGTCGCTACGCCGGATGCGTATCCTGGCGGCGGTGCCGATCCTTGTCGTTGCCTTCCTGTTGCTCCCTCTCGCGCCGCTGCTCGCCCAGTCCGGCGATCCGCAGCTCATCCTGAACCCGGACACGGCCGAGGCCGGATCGACCGTCACCGTCAGCGGCTCAGGGTTCCCGGCCACCACGCCAGGCGAGCTCCGCTGGGACGACGGCTCCTCCCTCGGCCCGTTCGCCACCGACGAAGCCGGCGGCTTCGCCGTCGACATCGCCGTTCCCCAGGCCGACCCCGGCGCCCACACGCTCTCCGCGGTCGTGGGCGAGGGCGATGACGCCACCGGCGTCGACGCCACGCTGACGGTGTCCCCGGCACCCGAGCCGCCAGAGCCAACCGCACCGCCAGAGCCGACGACACCGCCCGAGCCGACGGTACCCCCAGCGCCTCCGACGGATCCGCCCACCGTGGCCCCGCCGCCGACACTGACGCCCACCACGGAGCCGACGGCGCCGCCGTTCTACCCGATCGTCGCCAGCAGCCACAGCGACAACAGCCCGGACGCCGTCGTCGTCTACGACAACGATCCGGCGACCGCCTGGCTCACCGACGCGACCACGCCGGACGATGTGTCGCTGACGCTCGATCTCGGCGAGGTCCGCGCCATCGCCTCGACCCGCTGGCTGCTCGCCACCGACGGCACGCTGCCCGGCGTCGAGATCCAGCTCTCGGAAGACGGCGTGACCTGGGGCTCGCTCATCACCCTCGACGGTGCGACCATGCCCGCCGGCACCTGGATCGAGCAGCCGGTCGACGTCTGGGCGCGGTACGTCCGCTTCGTCGTCCGCAACCCGGACGCATGGCCGCAGATCGGCGGTTTCGCCGAGATCGAGGTCTGGCCGGCGCAGGACGCCCGGCCGCTCGCCGCAATCGTGACGCCGGAATCCGTCGCCCCGACCACGGAAGCGACCACGGTGCCAACGGACGTTGCGCCAACTCAACCTGCGGCACCCACTGCATTCGCCACGGCCGTTCCGACGACCGCGCCGGCGGGATCACCCGCCAACGCAGCGGCGACGGATGCGCCCACGGCGCAGCCGACCACCGACACCGGCGACGCCAACGTCGCGCCGAGTGCCGCCCGGAGCGCGCAAGCGGCGGCCGTGGCACCCGGCGCCGTCGTCTTCGAGGCGGATGCGGATGCCTGGGTCGGGCGAGAAGACGACAACCGGAACTTCGGCGGCGACACGACCCTCGTCTCGGACTCGGGTCCGGAGCGCGAGGCATACTTCCGCTTCGAGGTCACCGGCGTCGGCCAGTCGATTGAGCAGGCGACACTGCGCGTCTACGTCACGAACGGGACGGACAACGGACCGGCGGTCGCCGCGTCCTCGAACACCTCATGGGCCGAGACCGGCATCACCTGGGACAACAAGCCCGCCGTGGGCGCCGGCGTCGACAACAAGCGGGACGTTCCCGACGGCGCCTACGTCGAGTACGACGTCACCTCGCTCGTGAGCGGCGACGGTGCCTACACGTTCGCCCTCATTCCGGACTCGGACGACGGCCTGTACGTGAACTCCCGCGAGGCAGACGCCAACCCGCCGCAGCTCGCCATCGTCGCCAGCGCCGCGCCGTCTCCGACACCAACCGCCACGGCGACGGCGCCCTCACCGACCGCGACGACGATCGCGCGAACGCCGACTCCGGCCTCGTCCGGCGGGCCGATACCGGGCGACAGCCTGTCGCTGCCGCTCCGCGCCGCCTTCTACTACCCATGGTTCCCCGGCGCGTGGACACAGGGCGGCGACTACCCCTACACCAACTACCATCCGACGCTCGGCTACTACAACGGCGGCGACCCGGCGGTCATCGCGAACCACATCGCCGCCATGCAGTATGGCCACATCCAGGCCGGCATTGCCTCGTGGTGGGGCCCCGGCACGCGCGAGGACCAGCGGATGCCCGCCCTCCTCGACGGCGCGGCCGGTACCGGGTTCAAGTGGGCCGTCTACTATGAAGATGAAGCCTCCAGCAATCCGTCCGTGTCGACGATCCGCTCCGACCTGCAATATCTCCGGGACCATTACGCCGCCGACCCGAACTACCTGAGGATCGACGGCAAGTTCGTGGTCTTCGTCTTCGGCGGCAGCGAAAGCTGCGACATGGCGACCCGATGGGCGGAGGCCAACACCGTCGACGCCTACGTCGTGCTCAAGGTCTTCGGTGGGTACGATCGCTGCGCCGACCAGCCGGACGGCTGGCATCAGTACGGCCCCGCCATGGCGGCCGATGCCCATCCGCCTGACTCCTACACCATCAGCCCGGGCTTCTGGCAATACGACCATTCCCCACGCCTGTCGCGCGACCCGGCGCGCTGGCAGCAGAACGTCCGCGACATGGTCGCCTCCGGCGCCGACTGGCAGCTGGTGACGACGTTCAACGAGTGGGGCGAGGGCACCGCGGTCGAGAGCGCCGACGAGTGGGCCAGCGCCTCCGGCTACGGCCAGTACCTCGACGTGCTCCACAACAACGGCAGCGGGAGTGCGCCCGGCCCGACGGCGACGTCCACCGCCGCTCCAACGCCGACGCCGACACCCAGAGCGACCGTGCAACCGACCGCAACCCAGGCTCCCACGCCCACGCCAACATCGGGCGGAGGCGGCTCGGCGGTGCTGCTCGCCGCCGGCGACATCTCCTCGTGCGGCAACAACGGCGATTCGCAGACCGCCGACCTCGTCGCCGGGCAGTCCGGCACGGTCGCGACCCTCGGCGACAACGCCTACGAGGATGGCTCCGCCGCGCAATACCGCGACTGCTACGATCCAACCTGGGGCCGCTTCAAGGACCGCACCAAGCCCTCCCCCGGCAACCACGAGTACCAGACCAGCGGCGCCTCGGGCTACTACAACTACTTTGGAGCGGCCGCCGGCCCGTCCGGTCGCGGCTACTACAGCTACGACCTCGGCGGCTGGCACATCATCTCGCTCAACAGCAACGTCTCGATGAGCGCCGGCTCGGCGCAGGAGCAGTGGCTGCGCAGTGACCTTGCGGCGAGCAACGCCAGCTGCACGCTGGCCTACTGGCATCACCCGCGCTTCAGCTCGAGCTCGACGCACGGCAACAACCCGTCAACCGGACCGCTCTTCCAGGCACTGTACGACTATGGCGCGGAGATCGTGCTGAACGGCCACGACCACGATTACGAGCGCTTCGCGCCGCAGACGCCGGGCGCCCAATCCGACCCGACCTTCGGTATCCGCGAGTTCGTCGTCGGCACTGGTGGCCGCAGCCACTACGGCTTCGGCAGCCCGGAGCCCAACAGCCAGGTTCGCAACGACAACACGTACGGCGTGATCAAGCTGACGCTCAGCGCCGACGGGTACACGTGGCAGTTCCTGCCGGTCGCGGGCGCGTCCTTCACGGACAGCGGCAGCGGCACCTGCCACGGCCGGCCCGGCGGCGCCACGGTCAACGGTACCGGCAACCTGGCGAGCCTCGCCGCGCTCCCGGCCGGCCCGGTGGCGCTCCTGATCGGCGTCCCGGCCCTCGTCGTGGACGTCCGCCGGGGCCGCCAGTCGGTCTGGCGGCTCCACGGCCGACGGCTCGCGCGCCCGGTCCGCAAACATCCACACGCCACTTGACGGGAGACGTTCGCCGGGAGGGACGACGGACCCCTCCCCCGAACGCCATGGGGGAACTGCGACGGCCATGTGGGTACATCCCACGTGGCCGTTGCGGTGCGCGTGCACATTCGTAGTCCGAACAGATCATTGACGCCCCCGGCGGCGCCTCCGCAGAATACGAGCACATTGCCCCGCATCCGACCAGGCCGGTCGACCATCCACGTGCCCCACGTCCGCGCCGCCCGCGGCATCCATACGGAGGACGCACCTTGGCCCCGACCGCACACCACGCGACCCCGCACTACCGTCGGCTGCTGCTGGCCGTCCTCGTCCTTCTGCTGGCCCTTGCGCCGGTCTCCGCCGCGCCCCGCGCCCAGGACGCCGCCACCGGTCCCCTCGTCTTCGCGCCGGTCGCCGATGCGCGGGTCGAGGAGGCCGAGCCGGATCGCAACTTCGGCGGCGACGAGACACTCACCGCCGACGTGGACCCACACCGCGAGGCCTACCTCCGCTTCGACGTCAGCGGCGTCGCCGCGCCCATCCAGCGGGCGGTCCTTCGCGTCTACGCCACCGGCGGCACCTCCGACGGGCCATACGTCGCCGCCTCGCCCGACACCGCCTGGACCGAATCGGAGATCACCTGGAACACGCGGCCCACCACCGGCGACCCCATCGCCAACACGGGCGAGGTCGCCGACAACGCGTTCGTCGAGTTCGACGTGACGTCCGCCATCACCGGCAACGGCAGCTACACGTTCGCCCTCATCCCCGACTCGGACAACGGGCTCTATGTCAACTCGCGGGAGGCCGCCAGCAACCCGCCCCAGCTCGTCATCACCACCGGCGCGGCCGCCAGCTCCCCGGCGACGGCGTCCTCCACCCCGGTCGCCCCCGCGAGCGACGAACCGGCCATCCTTCTCGCCGCCGGCGACATCGCCGGCTGC
The DNA here is from genome assembly GCA_035540335.1 of Thermomicrobiales bacterium. GTDB lineage: Bacteria > Chloroflexota > Chloroflexia > Thermomicrobiales > UBA6265 > UBA6265. The sequence goes on from DATLHE010000144.1 coordinate 11,643, forward strand.
AATTGGGATGCCGACGAGGCCACCGCGCAGCTCGTCGAGAGCCAGCCGGGCACGGTCGCCACCCTCGGCGACAACGTGTACAGCGACGGCACCGCCGAGCAGTACGCGACGTGCTACGACCCCACCTGGGGCCGCTTCAAGGACCGCACCATGCCCGCGCCCGGCAATCACGACTACAACACGGCCGGCGCGGTCGGCTACTACGCCTACTTCGGCGCGGCCGCGGGCGACCCCGCGAAGGGCTACTACAGCTACGACCTCGGTTCCTGGCACATCATCGTGCTCAACAGCAACATCGACATGAGCGCCGGCTCGGCGCAGGAGCAGTGGCTTCGCGACGACCTCGCCGCCCACCCCGCCGCCTGCACGCTGGCCTACTGGCACCATCCCCGGTTCAGCTCCGGCAGCTCCCACGGCAATAACAAGGACACCGCTCCGCTCTTCCAGGCGCTCTACGACGCCGGGGCCGAGATCGTCCTCAGCGGCCACGACCACGACTACGAGCGCTTCGCCCCCCAAACACCGGACGCGCAGCCCGATTCGGTCCTCGGCATTCGCGAGTTCGTGGTCGGCACCGGCGGCGCGCGGTTCTACGACTTCGACCCTCCCCAGCCCAACAGCGAGGTTCGCAACAACGACACCCACGGCGTCCTCAAGCTCACCCTGAGCCCGGACGGGTACTCGTGGGAGTTCCTCCCCGTTGCGGGCAGCACCTTCACCGACAGCGGCAGCGGCACCTGCCATGACGCGCCCAAGGGGGCGTCGTGATGGGGCTGGCCTGCCCTGCCCCTCCAAATGAGCCATTGACGCCCCGATAGACGAATCCCTAGAGTTAACAAATCTCAAGGGACAATTCTCGGGGCGAGCGAACCATTTTTCGAAAACCATTTCAGCGAGCGTTGACCTTGGCCCGCTCGGAGGGACGACCATGCATTTCGCCCGCACCGTCGCGCGGGTACGCGGTTCCCGTCTCCTGAACTGCGTGCTCGCTCTCGTCCTGCTGCTGACCGTCGCTCCGGACATCCACGCCTCGGCGCAGGCGCCGGAGCCGCAACTCTTCCTCACGCCGGACGTCGCCCTGGCCGGCGACCGCGTCACCGCGACGGGCAGCGCCTTCCCGCCCACGGCGGAGGGACAGCTACTCTGGAGCGACGACGCGCCGCTCGCCGCGTTCACCACCGACGCATCCGGCGCCTTCACGGTGGACGTCACCGTGCCGGAAGTCGAACCAGGGCAGTACGTGGTCACGGCCGTCGTGGGCGCCGAGGATGGAGCCGTGAGCGCGGAGGCCGCACTCGTCGTCGAGGCCCCCGAGCTGCCGACGCCCACACCCGAACCCACCGTGACGCCCACGGTCGAGCCAACGCCGCCGCCGACGCAGGCGCCCACCCCCACCATGCCGCCGACACCCGTGCCGACCGTGGCCGCGACGGCCGCGCCGACCGTGGCCGCGACGACGGCGCCGACCCCGGCGACGGTCTCGACGACGGACGCCCCGCAGGCGCCGCCTGCGGAGACGCCGGCCGCGACCGCGACGCCCGCCCCGACGAATGCTTCGGAAGCGCCTGGGACCGGCGCGACCGGCGCGGTTGCCGCCACGTCGACCGTGCCCGGCTCCGTCACCTTCGCGCCCGTGGCCGACGCGCGTGTCGAGGCTGTTCGTCCGGACCAGAACTACGGGAGCGACCCGACGCTTATCGCGGACACGAACCCAAACCGCGAGATGTACCTGCGGTTCGAGCTCACCGGGCTCTCGGGGCCGGTCGAGACGGCGACCCTCCGGCTATTTGTCACCAACGGAACGGTCAACGGGCCGTCCGTCGCCGCCTCCGCGGACACCTCGTGGACCGAATCCGGCATCACCTGGAACACGAAGCCCGCCATCGGCGCCGGCGTCGACAACAAGGCGACCGTGCCGGGCAACGCGTACGTCGACTTCGACGTCACCTCGCTCGTGCCTGGAGAGGGCGACGTGACCCTCGCGCTGATCCCCGACAACGCCGACGGGCTCTATGTCAACGCACGGGAGGCCGCGAGCAATCCGCCGCAGCTCATCGTCTCGACCGGCGAGGCCGCCCCCACCGCGACGACGGCCCCGCCGACGCCCGAACCGACGGCCGATCCCACCGCCACACCGACGCCGGAACCACCTCCCACGCCCAGGCCGCTGGAGCAGCAGACCTTCGTGGCAGTGGAGGATGCCCAGGTCCGTGAATCCACCCCCAAATCCAATTACGGCACGTCGCCCGTGCTTCGCGCGGACCATGGAGACGATCCCGAGGTCCAGACCTTCCTGAAGTTCATCGTCACGGGGCTCGATGGCGCGCCCGCCAGCGCCACGCTCTGGCTTCACGTCGACTCCGGCGACGACGCGCCGTCCAACGATGGCCCGGCGCTCTACACCGTCGACTCGACGTCCTGGTCGGAGTCCGGCATCACCTGGTCCACCCGCCCGGCCCCGGGCGCCACCGCGCTGGGCGACCTCGGCGCGGTCACCAAGGGCAGCTGGGTCGCATACGACGTCAGCCCGGCTATCACCGGCAACGGCACCTACGCGTTCGTGCTCCGGACAACCTCGGCCGACGCCGCCGACTTCGACTCCCGCGAGACGGACACGCCGCCGCGGCTGGAGGTCACGGGCGTTCTCAGCGGCCCGGAGCCCACCTCCGTGCCGCCCTCGCCCGAGCCGACGTCGGAGCCGAGCACACCGGTGCCGACCGTCACCGGGGAGCCCACGGTCGCGCCCACCGCGACGACCTCACCCACGCCGGCGCCGGGAGGCGGGTCAGCGATCCTGCTCGCGGCCGGCGACATCGCCTCGTGCAGCTCCGATGCCGATTCGCTGACCGCCGACATCGTCGCGGGCCAGGCGGGGACGGTCGCGACCCTTGGCGACAACGCGTACGAAAGCGGCACCGCCCAGCAATTCAAGGAGTGCTATGACCCCACCTGGGGCCCGTTCAAGGACCGCACCAAGCCGGTTCCTGGGAATCACGAGTACAACACCAGCGGCGCCTCGGGGTATTACGACTACTTCGGCGCGGCCGCGGGCGACCCCGCCAAGGGCTACTACAGCTACGACCTCGGCAGCTGGCACATCGTCGCGTTGAACAGCAACATCGACATGAAGGCCGGGTCAACGCAGGAGCAATGGCTGCGCAAGGATCTCGCCGACCACCCGACCGCCTGCACGCTGGCCTACTGGCACCACCCGCGGTTCAGCTCGTCGTCGACGCACGGCAACACGTCCTCGACCGGCCCGCTCTTCCAGGCGCTCTACGACTATGGCGCCGAGATCGTCCTTGCCGGGCACGATCACACCTACGAGCGCTACGCGCCGCAGACGCCGGGCGCCCAGGCCGATTTCGACTTCGGCATCCGCGAGTTCGTCGTCGGCACGGGCGGCAAGAACCTCTACGGTCTGGGTTCCGCCGAACCGAACAGCGAGGTGCGCAACAACAAGACGTACGGCGTCCTCAAGCTCACCCTCAGCGCCGACGGGTACACATGGGAGTTCCTGCCGGTCGCCGGCGCGTCCTTCACCGACAGTGGCAGCGGCACCTGCCACGGCGCACCGGGCAGCGCGATCACCGACGGTGCGCCGGCGCGCAACGCCCACGCAGCCATGCTGGCGGCACCGGTCGCCGTGCTCGCCCGCATCCCGGCGGCCATCGTCGACCGCCGCACCCTCTCCCGGCGCCACTCATCGTAGCCGCGGCGCAGCGACGCCCGGCCCCTCACGGGCCGGGCGTCGCTGTCGGGTACCGGATGCCGGCGGATCAGGCGGTCGCGGTCGTGAACAGCGGCTCCATCTGCCACTGGGAGGCCAGGTCGTGCATCTCCTGGTCGGACGGCCGGGTCGTGAACCGCTCGGCGGCGTCCAGCACCATCGGCAGGACGTGGA
>DATLHE010000145.1:0-4976 GCA_035540335.1 Thermomicrobiales bacterium
GTGGTGGACTGTGTCTCGATCATCGGATCACGCTCTCGGTTGAGGGGGTGTGGAGCTGCGGCAGCGGCTTGTCGGGCGGGACGTCGCGCAGCTCGGGATAGGCGGCGAGGTCGACGCCGGCCTCGCGCAGGTCGCAGGCGAGCATGATGCGGACGAGCTCGCGGAAGGTGGTCCGTGGCTGCCAGCCGAGCTTCTGCCGGGCCTTGGTGGGATCGCCAAGGAGCAGATCGACCTCGGTCGGGCGGAAGTAGCGGGCGTCGATGCCGACGTGGGCCTGTGGGTCGAGGCCGACGAAGCCGAAGGCGACGTCGACGAGCTCCTGGACGCTGTGCGTCTCGCCGGTGGCGACGACGTAGTCGTCCGGGGCGTCCTGCTGGAGCATGCGCCACATGGCCTCGACGTATTCGGGCGCGTAGCCCCAGTCGCGCTTGGACTCGAGGTTGCCGAGGTAGACCTTGTCGGCCTGGCGGCTGAGGATCTGGGCGATGCCGCGGGTGACCTTGCGGGTGACGAAGGTGCCGCCGCGGCGGGGCGACTCGTGGTTGAAGAGGATGCCGTTGCAGGCGAACATGCCGTGCGCCTCGCGGTACTGGACGGTCATGTGGTGGGCGAAGACCTTGGCGACGGCGTAGGGGCTGCGGGGGTAGAAGGGCGTGGTCTCGCGCTGGGGGGTCTCGAGGACCTTGCCGAACATCTCGGAGCTGCCGGCCTGGTAGAAGCGGGCGTTGGAGCCGGCGGCGCGCATGGCTTCGAGGAGGCGGAGGTTGCCGATGCCGACGGTGTCGGAGGTGAACTCCGGCATGTCGAAGGAGACGGCGACGTGGCTCTGGGCGCCGAGGTTGTAGATCTCGTCGGGGTTGATGCGGTAGATGAGGCTGACGAGCGACGAGGAGTCGGACAGGTCGCCGTAGTGGAGGATGAGCGGCAGGTGGCGGTCGTGCGGATCCTCGTAAAGGTGCTCGATGCGTTCCGTCGAGAACGTGCTGGAGCGGCGCATGACGCCGTGCACCTCGTAGCCCTTGGCGAGCAGGAGCTCGGCGAGGTAGGAGCCGTCCTGGCCGGTGATGCCGGTGATGAGCGCCGTCCGGGTTGTCGTCATGATTCCTGGCTTTCCGGTTGGAGGTTGAGTGACGGTGCGGTCGCGACGTGCGCGTGCGCGCCCAGGAGGTTCTGGACGAAGCTTTCCGCCCGGCCCAGGATGACCGGCGCGGCGAGGACGTCGCGGGCGTAGACGGGGCCGGCCGCCGCGAGCAGGCGAGCGCGGGCCGGGTCTGCCCGGAGCGTGGCGATGGCGTCGAGCAGCGCCGCCGGGTCCTCGGGCGGGACGACGACGCCGGCGCCGGTCTGGGCGATCTCGCGGGCGGTCCAGCCTTCGGGCGTGACGGCGGCGACGATCGGGCGACCGGCGACGAGATACGAGGTGAGCTTGCTCGGCAGCGCCATGTCCCGCAGACTGGCGCGCTCATTGATGAGGAGCACGTCGGCGGCGGCGAGGATGTTCGGAAACATGTCGGCGTCGGCCGGTGGCAGGAAGGTGACGTTGCCAAGGTCGGCGGCCTTCGCCTGCAGCATCTGGCGCTGGTTGCCGTCGCCCATGAGCACGAAGCGCATGTTCGGTGATGTGGCCGAGGCGAGGCGGGCGGCGGCGATGACGTGCTCCAGGCCCTGCTTGAGGCCCATGGCGCCGGAGTGGAGCACGATCGTCTCGCTATCGCGCCAGCCGAGGGTGGCGCGGACGTCGGCCGGCGGCAAGGTCGGCGCGGTGATGTGCGTCCAGTTGCGGAGGTGGGTGATGCGGTCCTTGTGCACACCGAGGCCGACGAGGTAGGACTCGAAGCCCCTGGAGATGATCGCGATCCGGGTGGCGCCGCGCGCGGCCAGCCCCTCCAGCCGTCGGGTGGCGTTCGCGACGGCCCGGCCGCCGGGCATGCCGCTCTGGGTGGCGGCGGCGCCGACGAGGTCCTGGAAGATCAGGCCATAGGGGACACCGTAGCGGCGGGCGAGGATTGCGGCCAGGCCGGCGCCGCCGAGGCTGGGGACGATGCCGACGATCGCGTCCGGCCGGCGTGGGAGGCGGGGGGTGAGGCCGTTCAGGAAGTACCCGGCCTCGAACCCGATCCGGCGGAGGGCGTCCTGGCGGCGCGGCACATAGGTGCGAAACCGCATGACCCGGACGCCATTGACGATCTCCTGATGCCGGAGCCGGCCGCGATAGGCTTCGGGAATCGACCATTCGGGGTAATACGGCATGCCGGTGACGACCGTCACGTCGTAGCCCTGGCGGTGGAGATGCTCGGCGAGACCTGTCGTGTAGGGCGCGTTCCCGGTTTCCTCCGGCGCGTAGTTGATGCCCGTGATGAGGATGGTCCCCTTGGTTCCCTGCCGGTCGGGTTGCATCAATGCGCGCCCTTGGCGAAGAGGACCGCCGGGATGGTCAGGATGAGGATCTTCATATCGAACGCGAAGCTTCTCCGTTGAACGTAGAGGACATCCAGGGCGATGCGCTGCTCATAGGTGAGGGAGGAGCGCCCGGAGACTTGCCAGAGACCGGTCATGCCGGGACGAACCGAGGTCACGAGGTGGCTCTGATGGGCGTACAGGTTGACGAGCTCCTCGGGCTGGACGGGGCGGGGGCCGATGATGCTCATGTCGCCCTTGAGCACATTCCAGAGCTGGGGGAGCTCGTCGATGCTCGTCTTGCGCAGGATCCGGCCCAACGGCGTGACCCGTGGATCGCGCACGAGCTTCCAGGAGTGCGCGTAGGAGGCGCGCAGATCCTCGTCCTGCTCAAGCACCCAGTGGGCGTTGGGGACCATCGTGCGGAACTTGTAGCAGGTGAACGGTCGGCCGTTCTTGCCGCAGCGCGTCTGGGTAAAGAAGATGCTGCCGGGGGACTTGACCTTGATCAGGATCGCCACCGTCGCAAACACGGGGGCGAGGGCAATCAACGCCGCGGCGGCAAGCAGGATGTCGAACATTCGCCGCTCGGACCACGACGCTCTCTTTTGGTCGTGGTGGGCCGTCTCGGCGCGCAGGACGTTGGCGCCCTTGGCCGCCGGAAAAGGGAGCAGCGCACCCTGCGGCCGATGAGCGGAGAAGTGAGACGGCTCAACGATGGAGAGGCGCTGCTCGGCCCCGTCCACGTGATATCGCGGGAACTGTGCTGCTCGAAGCGAGCTGCCATCCGTATCGTATGACGAAGCGCTTGACGAGAATGGTGAACCCAAGCTGACCCCCCTCCCCTCGGAGCGCGTGACGCAGGCAGATGACGTGCGGGCGAACGTGTCAGCGCGGGTCGTGTTCTTGCTCTCGCGCGACGCTCCTCTCAGCCTGGAGCGCGCGCGTGGCGAAGGAATCAAGAAACAACCTGGTCGACACTCGCGACATCACGTTCATCGACGCAACCGGTTCGCAGCGAAGAGATTCCAACCCCAGCACATGCACCGTACCGCATGTCTATGTGAGACGACAATTGGAATCATGTAGCCCGGTTTTCCCCTGAAACAGGAGAAGGAGGTACCACGGGCACCTGTGCCCTCCCGAGCGGAGGGTGATCGCGGGGAGGGACATGCGGCGGATGCACGGTGCATGGCGGCGCGGCAATACTTGGATGGCGGCGCACAGACAATCGAACCGCCATGTTTCGCGCGGCGCCATGCGCGCTGGTATAGTTGCCGCGTCCGTTATGCACTTCAGGCTGAAGCCGCGAGGCGTTCGGTATCACCAAGGGACCTCATGTGGATCTCGAACTTCGCCAGATCATGCGCATCGTCCGCCGCCGGATGTGGCTCATCCTGCTGATGATGCTGGTCGCCGGCGGCGCGGCGTACATCACGAGCTCGCGCCAGGCGGATCAGTATTCGGCGAGCGCCACGCTGCTGGTGAATCCTGGCCAGGGGGCCGTCTCGGCCGATTACAACGCCCTGCAGGCGAGCAAGAGCCTGGCGGAGACGTACAGGCTGCTGATCACGACCGGTCCCGTCCTGGATCGCGTGGAGGAGGAGCTGGGCGTCGTCGATCTCAAGGACTCGATCTCCACGTCCATCATCGGCGAGACGCAGCTCATCGAGGTGACGGTGACGGACGCGGATCCGGAGCAGGCGGCGCTTGTGGCGAACACGTTGGCCGAGGAGTTCCAGGCGTATGTCACCGAGCAGACGACCAAGCGCGCCGAGGCGACCCGGACCGGGCTTGACGAGCAGATCGCGACGCTCGACTCCCGGCTGCGCGAGCTGGACGGGCGCATTCAGGAGCTCAATACGCCGACGAACGCGGATGATCCCGTGATCCAGCAGCAGATCGCCGACCTGATCCAGCAGCGGACGAACGTCAACTCGTCGTTGGCGGAGCTCAATACGAACGCCATCACGCTGAACACGGCACTGATCGCGGCGAGCGCGCAGGTCGAGACAGCGGACCCCGCCGAGGCCCCGGAGCAGCCGTTCGCGCCGCAGCCGCTACGGTCCGCTCTCCTGGGGCTCGCGGTCGGGCTCGTGCTGAGCATCGGGCTGATCGCGCTCCTGGAGTATCTCGACAACACGGTGAAGCCGGAGCAGAACCTCCAGGCGATGACCGGCGCGCCGGTTCTCGCAACGATCTCGTCGCTTGGGAAGCTGTCACCGGGCGGGCAGCAGGTGTTCTCCCTCACCCAGCCGGTATCGAGCGCCGCGGAGTCGATGCGCCTGCTTCGCACCAACCTCGAGTTCGCGTCGACCGCCGGGGAGGTCGCGTCGCTCACCGTCACGAGCCCCAATCCGGGTGAAGGCAAGAGCACGATCGCCGCGAACCTGGGTGTCGTCATGGCGCAGGCAGGGTTGTCCGTCGCGCTGGTCGATGCGGATCTGCGCCGGCCGACCCAGCATCGTATTTTCGGCGTCGACAATCGGACGGGTCTGACCGCGCTCCTCACCCATCCCGAGACGGAATGGACGTCGGTGGCGACCAAGGTTGCGCTGCCCGGTTTGACCCTCCTGTCG
>DATLHE010000146.1:0-13481 GCA_035540335.1 Thermomicrobiales bacterium
GACCGCCAGCTCGACCTCGCGGGAGGCAGCGAGCTCCTCGGCGATCTGGGCGCCGGTGTTCCCCGCGCCGACGACGAGCACCTTCCCCGGCGGCAGGTCCGCCGGACGCCGGTACGCCGTGCTGTGGAGCTGGGTCACCGCGGGATCGAGCTGCCCGGCGACCGACGGCACGAGCGGCTCATGGAACGGCCCGGTGGCGATCACGACCTGCCGGGCGCGGATCGCGTCGTCCCCGGCGCGGGCGACGTAGACGCCACCCTCGCGCGCCAGCGACGTCACGGCCGTGCTCAGCCGGACCGGAAGCTGGTGGGCGGCGACGTACGCCTGGAGGTAGTCCGCGACGTCGTCCTTGCCCGGGTAGGTGTCGGGCGCGGCCGGGAAGGGCATCCCCGGCAGGCCGTCGTACTGCGCCGGGGTGAAGAGCCGCAGCGAATCCCAGCGGGTGCGCCACGCCTCGCCGATCGCCGTCCCGGCGTCGACGATCAGGAACCGCAGCCCGCGCTGCGCCAGGTGGTAGCCCATCGCCAGGCCGGCCTGACCGCCGCCGATGACGAGGACGTCGAGAGGGTCGTTGATGGGTCCCAAAGCGTCGACGGTGCTGGTCTGAAGCATGGCTCACTCCCCTGCTGGTGCGTTTGGGGTCCCGGTCCGAGCGTACACCCGCCCGGGCGTCAGCGATGATCCGAACATGGTCCCCAAGGGCCGGGTGCCCCGGCGCGGCGCCTCGCTGACGACGGGCGTCGCGTCGTCGCCCCGGGTCTCCCGCAGCGCGCGCCGCTCCCGCTCGCGCTCGGCCCGGGCGTGCAGCTCCCGGATGGTGCCCTCGACGAGGAGGGTGGCGAATCTGGTGTCCACGGCGGCGTGTCCTCCGGCATGCGCCCCCATCGGCGCGGCGACGATGTCTGACTCTGTTGTACTGCCGCCGCCGCGCCGCAACCTCTGGCGAGCGTCCGATGCCGCACCGGGTTCTTTGCCGGAGAAACGCGCTCCGCCAAAAGGCGGAGGAGGGCGGATGCTCACCATCTTCGGCCCGCCCCCAATACAACCCTCATGCTGAGCGAAGCGAAGGACCCTACGCGAAGCGGTGTCCCCGCCCAACCCCGCACAAACCTTCTCGCTGCTCCCCAACAAACCGTCATCCTGAGCGCGCGAAGGATCCCCGTGCGCAGCGAAGCGAGAGCACCTCCAAACGGCGCGCAGCGCCTTCCATCCCGAGGCCGGCCACCGCCCGCAGCTGCGCGAGCCGGCGCTACCGGGATTCCTTCCCCAGAACACCACCCCCATCACCGCACGCCGGCGCGCCCCCGCGCATTCGCTTATACTTCGTAACGAACTGGCCGTGAGCGCACGTGGATCACCCTGCGTGCGCTCCCTTTCCTCCCACCACAAAGGGTCCCTGTCTCATGTCGATCATCGATTCCCCCGCCTCCTCGCGCCCCGTCCGCATCCTCGGCATCGGCGGCTCCGTCCGCGAGACGTCGATCACCCGCAACGTCCTCAGCGCGGTCCTCGCCGAAGCCGCCAACGCCGGCGCCGAGACCGTGCTCGCCGACGTCCACACGCTGAACCTGCCCTTCCATAACCCGGACGTCCCCTTCGCCGAGCGCCCGGCCGCCTACCACTGGCTGCTGGATGAGGTCCGCGCCGCCGACGCCTATGTCATCGCCTCGCCCACCTACCATGGCACCGTCCCCGGCGCGCTCAAGAACGTGCTCGACTGCCTGCACATCGTCGACGGCGGCGAGCGCATCACCTTCGCGCAGCGCCCGGTGGGGCTCGTCGCCTACGGCGGCCCCTCCGCGCTCAACGTCGTGAACGCCCTCTCCCACGCGGCGCGCAGCATGCGCGGCTTCATCGTCCCGACGTCCGTCACCGTCGCCTCCTCCGCGCTCGACGAGCCAATGCAGGCGATCGTCGACCCGACCACCCACGCGCGCATCACCGCGATGGTCGGCGAGCTGCTCGACCTGGCCACGCTCCAGAAGCAGGCGCAGCGCGAGGCCGTCGCTGTCTGATCCCTACCCATCCGGCGGATTGCCCGGCGCGCGCCCATTCGCGACGATGGAGCCCTGAGAACCGTCCTTCGTGATCGGGGCATCCGCCATGCACACGTCCGACCGCACCGCCATCCGGCCGACCGGCATCCATGAGATGGTGCTCGAGGTCGCCGACCTCGACGCCGCCACCCGCTTTTACCGCGACATCATCGGCCTGGAGGTCGTCCAGCGCTGGGAAGGCGACCGCGAGGCCGTCTGGTTCGACATGGGCGACACCGCCGCGCTCGGCCTCTGGACGCGCGAGACGGGAGGCGCCAAAGCCATCGCCAACGGCCGCGGCGGCGCGCACGTCCACTTCGCGCTCCGCATCCCGCACGGCTCCATCGACGCCATGCGGGCGCACCTGGAGGCAAACGGCGTGCCGATCGTCGAGCGCGTCGACTTCGGCGACGGCAACCGCTCGCTCTACGTCGACGACCCGGACGGCAACTGCCTGGAGCTGATGGACGCCGTCGTCGACTGGTCGAACCGGACGATCGGAGGCCCGCGATGACCACGACACTCCCCATCGACCCGACCGCGAAGCTCGGCTACCTGGAGACCACCGGCCGCGTCAGCGGCCTGCCCCGTGAGACGGAGATCTGGTGGGCGCTGGACGGGGAGAGGATCTTCATCCTCTCCGGCGGCGGGCTCGAGAAGGACTGGACGCGCAATTTCCTGAGGATGCCCCGGGTCCGCTTCCGCGTGCGTGACGTGTGGGTGACCGGCACGGCGAGCGTCGTGGACGACCCGGCCACCGAACGCCGGGCCCGCGAGGTGGTCGCCGCCAAGTACTACGGCTACGACCCCGCCCGCGACGCCGACCTCCCCAACGACTGGGCGAAGACGGCCACCCCGGTGATGATCGCGCTCGACGCGGGCGGGGAGGCATGACCTCTCACCCCACCCTCGACGTCCGGGACGATCTGACGCTCCACCTGCGCGACCTCTTCCTCGCCACCGACGAGGGGCGGGGTCAGATCGCCCTCTTCGCCGCGATCCCGGACGCCGTGCTGGACGTCTGGGCGGACTTCTACTGGGTGCCAGACCGGCTGTTCGCGCTCGCGTCGCCCGTAATGCATGTGGCCGTCGCGGACCTCGCCTGGACGCTGGACATTCCGTTCGGGCGCGATGGCGACCGTCTGTTTGCGCTCACCATCCGCGACGTCCTGACGGATCCCGACGCCTTTCCGGCCCAACATGCGCGCATCAAGGCGGCGGATGTCTCTTACCCCATTGCCCTCTATCGCTACCGGGAACGAACGGTCGTGCTCGACGGCTACCACCGGCTCGCCAAGGCGACGATGCTCGGCATCCCCACGCTGCCATCACGGATGGTGAAGGAGTCGGACCTGCCGGGCATCATGATCCAGGACGGTTTCCTCGGCGAGCTCAACCGGCTGCGGACCGAGATTCCGGACCTGGCCTCCCAGCTGCGCAAGGTCGCCCGCGACCTTTCGTAGCCCCGGACCTCGCACCTGCGGCCGGTGTCCGGGTCGTCCCATGTGCGTTGTCACGATGGAGGGACGGCGCCCCATCCCGGTAGCGCCGGCTGTTTTGGCCGGCGTCGGTTCGCGATCTTCGATCGCGCGGTCCGACACCCTTCGGGGTACGGCCCCTACGTCATCGTCACGGGCCATCCGATGTCGTAGCCGCGCACCCCGAAGGGTGTGCGCCGATCGCCGCACCTGTGGCCGAGGGGCCCTATCCCGGCAACACCCCGGGTACGAGACCCGGGGCTACCGGATCGAACCGCCGTTCCGCGGTCGTCACGCCGCATACAGGCCAGGCAACGCCGGCCACCCGCCATCTTGACGCCCCGTCGGATGCCCGCGACGATGACGCGCAGCATCACCCGCGCACCGCGACGCACCCGGACGGCTGGAAGGCATGGGCACCGCCACACACGAACGCACCACCGGCACCACGCGCGTCCGCCGGCGCCCCTTCTACGGCTGGACCATCGCCTGGACGTTCGCGCTCACCGAGACGATCTCGTGGGGCATCCTCTACTACGCCTTCTCCGTCTTCCTCGTCCCCATGCAGGAGCAGTTCGGCTGGTCCGCGGCGGCGATCACCGGCGCCTACTCGCTGGCCATCCTCGTCTCCGGCCTCGTCGCCCCCTGGGTCGGCCGCTGGCTGGACCGGCACGGCCCCCGCGCCCTGATGACCGCCGGCTCCATCGCCGGCACGCTGCTGGTGCTGGCGTGGTCGCGGGTCGACACCCTCGCCGGCTTCTACGCGATCTGGATCGGCATCGGCCTCGCCCAGGCCGTCACCCTCTACGAGCCGGCCTTCGCCAGCCTGACCCAGTGGTTCGAGCGGGATCGCGGCCGCGCCCTCCTGCTCGTGACGATCGCCGCCGGCTTCGCGAGCACGATCTTCCTGCCGCTCGCTGGCTGGCTGATCGACCTGACCGGCTGGCGCACCGCGTTGGTCATCCTCGCTGTCATCCTCGCCGTGCTCACCATCCCGCCGCACGCGCTCGTGCTGCGGCGGCGCCCGGCGGACCTCGGCCTCCTGCCCGACGGCGCCGATGCCCCCGCGCATCCTGCTTCCTCGCCCCGCCCGGCGGGGACGAGCGGCCACGACGTCCGGCGGGTGCTGCGCGAGAACGGATTCTGGTGGATGACGCTTGCCTTCTGGCTGCACACCTTCGCCTCCATCGCCGTCGCGGTGCACATGATCGCCTACCTCACCGAGCGCGGCGACGGCGCGACGTTCGCCGCGGCGATGACCGGGCTCATCGGCGCCGCCCAGGTGGCCGCGCGGATCGTCGCCATCGCGCTGGAGCGACGCTACTCGCAGATCGCGCTGACCGGCCTCTTCTTCGCGCAGCAGGCGGTCGCCATCGCCATCCTGCTCCTCTGGGAGCAGCCCATCGGCGTGCTGGTCGCGGTGGTGTTCCTGGGCATGGGTCGCGGCGCGGTGACGCTGCTGCGGCCGGGGCTGATCGCCCGGTTCTATGGCACCACGAACTTCGGCGCGATCAGCGGCGTGCAGACGCTGATCCTGACCGGCGCGCGCGCGTCGGCCCCGGTCGCCGCCGGGGTCGGATACGCGCTGGCGGACGGCTACACCGCCGTGTTCTGGGTGCTGGTGGGCGTCTCCGTGGCCTCCGTGGCCGCGCTGCTGCCGGTCGACGGCGCCAAGTGATGGGCTATGGCGCGAGCTTGTCGACCATGCGCTCGGCGGCGTCGAGCCACGCCGCCAGGGCCGCGTCGGCGTCGGCCGATGCGTCATCGACGGGGACGGTCGGCTCAACGACAACGTCGTCGGCGAGCACGAGCTGGAAGAAGATGTCGCCGAGCTCGGTCTTCTCGGCCGGCACCGCGTACGTCAGCGGGTTCGCGGCGACCGCGACACCGGCCGGCAGCGTCGACGCGTCCAGCGTGGCGATGACGGTGCTGCTCGGGGTCACGAAGAAGACGCAGCCACCGGGCGACTTCGAGTAGCTCAGCGTGCACCGGCCGTAGTCGAAGCCGGTGTCGGCGTCGACCAGGTTCACCGCGATCACCTCGTCCGGCATCGGCCCGACGACATCGCGGACCTCCTGCGACGCGTTGGCGTGCACCTGGAGGAAATAGTCCTCCTGCGCCTGTGGTTGCGCCATGGCGCCGAACGGCTGCGCCGGCGTCAGCGTCAACAGCATGAGAACGCCCACGATGGGCCACATTGCCCGGGACATCATGCGTCCTGTTCCCCCTCTTGCTCGTCTCACCCACCAGCTCAATCGGACCCAACTGAAGCATAGGGGGCGGCACACGCCCGCGCGTCCGTAGTTTTGCGTAGATTTCCTGGGACGAAAGTCGGAGACACGTACGCACGCGCGTACGTCGCTCTACGTAGTCGGTGACACGGACGAGAAAGCGGCGATCCCGGTAGTCCCGGGCCGTCAGTTCCTCGGGCCGCTCGCTACCACCGCGTTTCGATGCAGGAAAGGTCCTTCGCCCCGGTAGCGCCGGGCCTCGTGTACCCGGCGTCCGCCGGCATCCGCGACCGTCGATTCCCGCCACCCAAAGCCGCCACCAGGTCGGCTCGGACGGTCGGTCCTGCCCTTGCGGGCCGCAGCTACGGGCGGTGCCCGGCGTCTCTAGCCACCTCCCGCGTCGTTTCTTGCTGGTTGCCATGACGGCGCACATCCCCGGGGTGCGTGGCGACGTCATTCGGGGCGAAGACAACGTCGTAGCGGGACACCCCGCAGGGTGTGCCCCTCATGCCGCGAAGCAGCATATATGTGGGCCCGTGGCGCGCCCGCCCCCTACCGCAGGATGTCCTCGCGAAACGCCCGGGCGACGGCGGCGGAGCGCGAGCTGACCCCGAGCTTGGCGAGCAGGTTCTGCACGTGGCTCTGGACGGTCCGCACGCTGATGAAGAGGTCCTCGGCGATCTCCCTGTCGGTCTCCCCTGACCCCAGCTTCTGCAAGACCTCCAGCTCGCGATCCGTGATGCCGAACCGCGCGATCGCCTCCTGGCCTGCCTCTCCCGCGACGCTCGGCGCCCGGACGACGTCCTGAGGCACGGTCTGCGCGCAGGCCAGTGCGATCGCGTCGTCAAGCGGCATGGCGGCGCCTTCCGCCCAATGCGTCTCAAACTCCGCCTCGAGCGCGTCGCGCACGGCGTCCTCAAGCCGCTGGTACGACGGCAGGTCGCTCTGCGGAACGGGGTGCGCGAGCAGGTAGCGCAGGCGGTCGGCCGCGCCCAGCAGCGTCGCCGCCCGCGCATAATCCCGCAGCCCGGCCGCGACGAGCGCGAAGCCCTCCAGCGTCTCGGCGATGCCCGAGCGGTCGCCGAGCACGTCGTACAGCTCCATCGCCTGCGTCAGGTTGGACGCCGCCCGCGCCAGATCGCCCGTCTCGGCGGCGAGACGACCGACGTTCGTGACCGACCACGCCAGCCCGCGCTGGTCTCCGACCGCCGCGTAGAGCGGCTTGGCGGACTCGTTGATGCGCACGGCCTCATCGAGCCGCCCCAACCCCCAGAAGAGGTTGCCGAGATTCGTTTGCGCGGTGGCGATCCCGCGCTGGTCGTCCAGCTCGATGTAGAGCTGCTCGGCCTCCTCGTAGCAGCGCTGTGCCTCCTCGACGTCCTCGCTCATCGCCGCGAGATCGCCGAGCCCAAAGAGGGCGACGGCCATCGTCGGCATATCGTGGAGCTCGCGCGCGATGCCGAGCGCCTCTTCGTGGAAGGCCCGCGTGCGCGGCACGTTGCCCTCCATGTTGGAGAGGACCCCCGCCCCGTTCAGCGCCTTGGCGCGCAGGGCGGTGCGCTCCTGGGCGCGGGCGAGCGCCGCCTCCAGCCACGCGCGCGTCTCCACGATGTACCCCCGGGTGTACCCGAAGCGCCAGAGCGCCGTCGCCATCTGCAGCGCCAGCTCGGGCGGGTCCATCTTGAGCAGGCGGTCGAACGCCGCCTGCATGTCGGCGTGCAGCGTCTCCAGCTGGTTCAGCCAGAAGACCTGCTCGCGGCCCGTCAGGTGCGGCTGGGCGCGCTTCGCCAGCGCCAGCAGGTAGCGCGTGTGGCGCTCCTCGGTCGCGGCCCGCTCGCCTGCCTCCTCCAGCGCCTCGAGACCGAACTCCCGCAGCGTCTGCAGCAGGACGAAATGCCGGTCGTGGTCGGCGATGTCGATCCGCTGCACGAGGCTCTTGTCCACGAGCGAGGCGATCGCGTCGACGAGATCCGCCTCGTCCAGCGGCGGGGCGTCGTCCGGGTCGATCACCACCGCCTCGGCGGCATCGAAGCTCCACGTGCCGACGAAGACGCAGAGGCGGCGGAAGACCGCCTGCTCGACCGGCCCGAGCAGCTCGTAGCTCCAGGAGATCGCGTTGCGCATCGTGCGCAGCCGGTTCGGCACGTTGCGCGGCCCGCCCTCCAGCACCGGCAGCCGCCGGTCCAGCCGCTGGGCGAGCGCGGAGAGGGTGAAGATGCTCGTTCGCGCGGCGGCCAGCTCGATCGCCAGCGGCAGGCCGTCGAGCCGGGTGCAGATCGCGGCGATGTCGGCGGCGTTGCGGGATGTCAGCCGGAACTCCGGGCGCATCGCCTGGACGCGGCGGACGAAGAGCTGGACGGCCTCGGCCTCCTCGATGGTGGCCAGGGGCGCGTCCGTGTCCGGCAGGCGCATCGGAGGCACGGGGTAGACGAACTCGCCGTAGACGCCCAGCACGGAGCGGCTGGTGACGAGGATGGTCAGACCCGGGCTCTGGGTCAGCAGGTCGGTCAGCAGCGGCGCCGCGTCGACCACCTGCTCGAAGTTGTCGAGCACGAGCAGCATCCGGCGCGCCTGGACGGACTCGCGCACGGCGGCGAAGAGCAGGTCCGCGCTGCTTTCGCGGACACCGAGCGCGCCGGCGATCGCGGGCAGGACCTGCGCGGGGGTCTGGATCGGCCCCAGGCCGATCGACACCACGCCGTCCGGGTACAGCTCGTCGACGACACGGCTGACGGCCTGCGCCAGGCGCGTCTTGCCGACGCCGCCGGGACCGGTGAGCACCAGCAGACGGGCGCTCCCCTCACGCAGCAGGCGGGTGATCTTCCCGATCTCCTCTCCCCGCCCGATCAGCGGGGTCAGCGCCGTGGGCAGCAGCGGTTCGCCAGGCGTCACCCCGGTCGATGTGTGTGATGGAGGTTCCTCGGTGACCGGCATGACGTTGTCGCACTCCCCGTCTCGGCTGGCTTGAAGGAAGCAAAACGGCGCCCGGCCGGAGACTCGTGCCGCGCAGCGCTGGTCCAATATGTCTCATTAATACATAGTATCTTACCCGATTCCCGCCATTCGCAGAAGGCGCCGCCATGCGGCGACGCCTCACGTGGGTTATCGGGGATGTTCCATCCGGTGTGGCGAACCCCTTAGCGGGCCGCCAGCGCGGCGAGGCGCTTCTGCGATGTAGCGACGGCGTTGTTCGGGCAGAAAAGCCGCAGCGCGGGGAGCGCCGTCAGGATCGGCGGATCGGTCGGTTTCGGTGCCCGCAGGACCATCTCGCGGTGGATATGCTCCCGCCCCGTGCGCACGATGACCGGCGCGCCGATGCCGACCCGCGTCCCCGGCCCCGGCACGAGGTGGTCGAGCGGGTTGCCGCTGGCCGGCAGGGCGGCGCCGAGCAGGTGATACTGCCCGGCGGGCACGTTCGGCAGCAGGAACGGCCCCGGCTGGGTCAGCATCTGCCCCACCACCGGCCGGCTGCGGGCGATCCCATCCGGGAAGAGCCCGACGTAGACATGCAGGCCGCCGGCGGCGTCCGGCGCATCGACGCCCCCCCACACCGACGCGCTCGCGTGCGCCTCGGGCAACGCGTCCCGGGCCATCGCCGGCTCGTCCGCCAACCCGGCCACGACCTCCGGCATCATCCGGAACTCGGCGGGACCAATGCCGACGAGGCGCTTGAAGCGCGAGGAGAAGGTGCCGAGGCTGTCGTAGCCGACCGCGAAGCAGATGTCGGTGACGCTCGCGCTGGTCGTCAGCAGCAGCATCTTGGCGCGCTCGAAGCGAAGCGCCGACTGGAACTCGCCGGGCGGGATGCCGGCCACGGAGCGGAAGATGCGGGCGAAGTAGAAGGGACTGAGCCCGGCCATGTCGGCCAGGTCGTCAAGGGTGAGGGGATCCTCGCTGGCGCGCATGATGCCGATCGTGCGCTCGACGAGGCGCTCATGATCGACTGCGATATCCGGCGATTCAACGGTCAACATGGTCACCATGGGGGCTTTGCGTCCTTGCGTAGAACAAGTGATCGTACCGCCGAGTATAGCAGAATCAGAACGGAAGTTCTATACGTACAGTGACAGAATGACAATACCATGACTCATTCCGGTCATTCAACGTCGCCCGGCTGATGCCGCCGCCCCAACCGTCATCCCGTAGCCCCGCACCCCGGCCGAGCCCATCGATGCTGCGCATCAATATGGTGCCGCCGGGACACCCCGTTTCGCCGGATGCCATGCGGTCGGGAACGTCCGGGAGAGACCGGCGCCGTGGCGCCGGGGGATCCTTCGCGAGCGCTCAGGATGACGTTGGTAGGGGGCTCGACGCCTGCCCGCCCTCGTAGCCGCGCACCCGGAGGGCGTGCGCCATCGGCGCGGCCGACGCGTGTCGTACGGTCGGCCCTGCCCCTGCGGGCGCCCCTGCGGGCCGCAGCTGCGGGCGGTGGCCGACCTATCTGGCCAACCATCCCCTCTACACCCGTTACGTGGCCACCTGGCAGCCTTCCATAACCTCGAAGGCTGCCAGGTTTCGTCATCTTTTTGGCAGCCTTGAAATCCCCGCCATATCAACGAAATCGGCCAAGGCTGCCACCGGCCACGTTGTTTTGGTTGGCAGCCTTCCATAAACACACAAAACACACAAAAGCGGGAGGGCGTTCTGCCCTCCCGCTTTTGCCTCACATCCGGCACGCCAGCCTAGAACGCGGGCAGCACCCCACCCTTGTACGTGTCGAGGATGTGCTGCTTCACCTCCGGCGACGTCAGCAGCTGGCCGAGCAGCACGATCGCCGGCTCGCCCTCGCGCCCCTCCTTCGTCACCAGGTAGTTCGCGTACGGGTTGTCCTCGCCCGACTCCAGCGCCAGCGCGTCCGTCGCCGGCGTGTAGCCCGCCTCGATCGCGTAGTTGCCGTTGATCACCGAGATGTCGGTGTCCTCCAGCGAGCGCGGCAGCTGCGCCGCCTCCAGCTCGACGATGTCCAGATCCTTCGGGTTGTCGGTGATGTCGTCGACCGTCGGGTTGTCGACACCCTCATCGAGCGTGATCAGCCCGTTGGCCGCCAGCAGCTTCAGCGCGCGACCGCCGTTGGTGACGTCGTTCGGGATCGCCACCGTCGCGCCGTCCTTCAGCTGGTCCAGGCTGTCTATCGACGTCGAGTAGATGCCGAGCGGCTCGATGTGCACCGCCACCACCGGCACCAGATGCGTGCCGTGCTCCGCGTTGAAGTCGTTCAGGTACGGCAGGTGCTGGAAGTAGTTGGCGTCCAGCTCGCCGTCCTCCAGCGCCGTGTTCGGCTGCACGTAGTCGGTGAACTCGACGATCTCCACCGTCAGGTTCGTGCCCTCGGTGAGATTGTCCTGCACGAACTGCAGGATCTCCGCGTGCGGCACCGGCGTGGCGCCGACCTTCAGCGTCGTCGCCTCGGCCAGCGGCGTGATCGCCACCGGGCTGGCCTCCGGGCTCGCGACGGGCGTCTGCGCGAGCGCCGGCGCGGTGTGGGCGAGCACGGCGCCCGCGATCGGGGCGATGACGACGGTACGACGGGTGATGCGCTTCATGGGTTCGTTCCTTCTCGTTGATGCGTGACGACTCGACCGATCCGATGCCCGTGCCTGTGGGCGCTGCCGCGACACCTCCCGGAACACAAAAAGCCCTCCGCGCGTGGGGAGGGCAAGGCGATGGGTGTGCTCATCTCTCGGACGCGTTGTCCGACGGATTTGGCACCGCGTGCTTGCGCACAGGTTGCCGGGCTTCCAAGGGCCGTTCCCTCCACCACTCGCGATGAGCTCGCGCTATTCAATTGCTTTTCAGACTATAGGAACTTCCCTTCGGAAATGTCAAGAAAGCTTCGTGCGCCGCTGCAGCATCGCCGCCAGCCCGTTGCCGATCCACTGGACGCCCTGCACGAGCACGATGAGGACGATGATCGTCCAGATCATCACCTCGCCGTTGAAGCGCTGGTAGCCGTAGCGGTAGGCCAGGTCGCCGAGCCCGCCGCCCCCGATGACCCCGGCCATCGCCGAGTAGCCGATCAGGTTGATCAGCGTGATCGTCACCCCGCGCACCAGCGAGGGCACCGCCTCCGGGATGAGTGCCTTGCGGATGACATCCCACGCCGTGCCGCCGGTCGCCTGGATCATCTCGACCAGCCCCTGGTCAACCTCCAGCAGCGATGTCTCCGACACCCGCGCGAAGAAGGGGATCGACGCCACCGCCAGCGGCACGATCGCCGCCGTCGTCCCGATCGAGGTGCCGACCACGGCCCGCGTGAACGGGATGATCGCCACCATCAGGATGATGAACGGCAGCGAGCGGCCGACGTTCACCACGCCATCGAGCAGCCAGTGCCCGGGCCGGAACGCCAGCACCCCGCCCGGCCGCATCGCCACCAGCAGCACGCCGATCGGCAGCCCGACGGCGATCGCGATCAGCGTCGCCCAGCCGACCATCACCGCCGTCTCCTGCGTCGCCTCCCAGAGCTGCCGCTGCAGCCTGTCGTCGAGCCCGGGGATCATCGGACGCCCACCCCCGGCTGGCGCGCCCGCAGCCACGAGACCGCGGCCGGCGCCCGCTCGCCATGCAGGTCGAGATGCAGCTGCCCGAGACGCTCGCCGCCGACCGTCTCGATGCTGCCGGTCGCGATCGTCGCCGTCACCCCGAAGTCGTCCCGCAGCCCCGGCAACAGCGCGGTGAGCGGGTCCTCGTCGCCGACGACCGGGACCGTGACGCGGGCGACCCCGTTGAGCCGCGTGGCCGGGTCCGGCTGTGGGAAGAGCGCCGTGGCGATGCGTGAGCCCGCCGTCAGCGCGAGGTCGCGCACCGCCCCCTGCTCCACGATCCGGCCATCCTCCAGCACCGCGACCCGGTCGCAGATCCGCTTGACGACCTCCATGTCGTGCGTGATGAGGAGGATCGTCAGCTTCAGCCGGGTGTTGAGCTCCTTGAGCAGGTCGAGGATCGTCGCCGTCGTCCGAGGATCGAGCGCGGACGTCGCCTCGTCGGAGAGGAGTACCTTCGGCGACCCCGCCAGCGCCCGCGCGATGCCGACGCGCTGCTTCTGGCCGCCGGAAAGCCGGGCAGGGTAGGCGTCGGCCCGCTGCTCGAGCCCGACCAGCGCCAGCAGCTCCGCGACGCGCGCCGTCCGCTGCGCGCGGGGCATGCCCATGATCTCCAGCGGCAACGCGACGTTCTGCGCCACCGTGCGCGAGCTGAGCAGGTTGAACCCCTGGAAGATCATCCCGATGTGCTGCCGCGTCTGCCGCAGCGCCGCGCCGCGCAGCGCGGTGATCTCCTGGCCGTCGACGGTGATCGAGCCGCTGGTCGGCCGCTCGAGCTGGTTGAGGCAGCGGATGAGCGTGCTCTTGCCGGCGCCGCTCTCGCCGATGACGCCGAAGATCTCGCCGGCGCCGACCTCGAGGCTGACGTCGTCGAGCGCGACGATGGGTGTCTTGCCGGTGTGGAACGTCTTGCTGACATGCTGAACGCTGATCACGGGTGAACGATGACTCCGGAACGGGCGGGAGACGGACGCGGGCAACCAAAAAACGCCATCCACGGGTATGGAAGGCGTCCTCGTTCAGGATCGCTCATCTTGCGGACGATGCTGTCCGCCGGATTTGGCACCTGGTGCGACTGCACTGGTTGCCGGGCTTCCAAGGGCCGGTCCCTCCACCACTCGCGATGAGCTCGCGTCTCTTCGGTTGTTGGATGAACCGTAGTGCGCCGGGATAGCGCGCGTCAAGGAAAGGCGT
>DATLHE010000147.1:0-17021 GCA_035540335.1 Thermomicrobiales bacterium
GTGTGGCAGCCTGAGATAGATTTCGTTGAGTTCATGGGGTTTTTCACTCTGCCAGAAATCCGGGCCATTCGTGGCAGCCTGACTTGGTGGGGGGTCAGGCTGCCACACTGCCAGAATTCCGTGTATAGGGATTCATGGCAGCCTGAACGGGCGCGCCGGGCCGCGTGACCTGCACCCGTGGCCGGCATGGCGGGGGCGCTGCGCACGGGGATTCTCACGGCCGGGCGACCCTTTGCTGCGCTCGCAATGAGGAGGGTGAGGGCGGGGCGGAGTCCGGCCAACGCCCGCAGGGGCAGGGCCGGCCGTATGGGACCGCAGTGCGGCTGCTCTGTGAGGATCATGAGCGTCCTCCCCGGGCGTATGATGAATGTGTCATCTGCGTCCAGGGGGAAGGTTCATGGGCACTGCGTTCCCATTCCGCAGAACAGGAGACATTGTCTTGCCGCGCACCCCGCTCCTCGGGCGGGAGCACGAGCTCGATGTGCTGCGGGCGCTGCTCGAACGTGACGATACGTCCCTCCTGACGATGACTGGGCCAGGTGGTGTCGGCAAGACGCGCCTCGCCCTCGAAGTCGCTGTCCGTCTCACCGGCGAATTCGCCGACGGTGTTGCCTTCGTCCCCCTGGCCTCGCTGACGCACGCCTCGCTCGTGGTGCCGACGATCGCCCGGGCGATCGGGTTGGGGAAGGTCGGGGAGGGGTCCCTTGAGGAGATCCTCGAGCGGGCGCTCAACGGCAAGCGAATCTTGCTCGTCCTCGACAATTTCGAGCAGGTCATCGAGGCCGCGGATGTGGTCGCGGCCCTGCTCTCGTTCAATCCCGGGCTCAAGGCGCTTGTCACCAGCCAGGTTCCGCTTCACGTCGGTGGCGAGCAGGAATTCGCGGTCCCACCATTGAGAGTCCCCCCCACCGGCGCGAGCTCGCTGGTCGAACTCGCGGCGAATCCAGCTGTGGCGCTGTTCGTCCAGCGCGCACGGGCTGTCCGGGCGGATTTTGTGCTGCAGGAGGCGAACGCCCGGGCCGTGGCAGACGTGTGCCGGAGCCTCGACGGCCTGCCGCTGGCAATTGAGCTGGCTGCGGCGCGGACCAAAGTCCTCGCGCCGCAAGCCCTGCTGGCACGGCTCGCTCAGGGCCTGCGCGTTCTGTCCGGGGGCCCGCGCGACCAGCCGGCGCGCCTGCGGACCATGCATGGCGCCATCGCCTGGAGCCATGACCTGTTGAGTGAGGCGCATCAAATGGTGTTCCGGCGGCTCGCGGTCTTTGCCGGGGGCGGCACGCTGGAGGCGGTGGAGGCCGTCTGCGTCCGCGACGACGAACCAGGCATCGACGGGCTCGAGAGCCTGTCGGCGCTGGTCGACAGCAGCCTGATCGGCCTGGAGGAGGGTGTCGACGGCGAGCCGCGGTTCAACATGCTGGAGACCACCCGGGAGTTCGCTCTCGAGCGGCTCATCGCGAACGGTGAGGAGCACGAGACCAGGCTGCGGCACGCGGCGTGGTGCGTGAGCATGGCCAGGGAGGCCTGGCCCGCCTTCACCGCGCGCGTGGATCAGGCGCAGTGGATCGATCGGATGGAAACCGAGCATGGGAACCTGCGCGCCGCCCTCGCCTGGCTCGATGAGACCGGTGACGCCGTCACGGTGCTGCGCCTCAGCGGGTATCTCTACTGGTTCTGGTATGTGCGCGGCCATCTGCGCGAAGGCTGCAAGTGGCTCGAGCGCGCGCTCGAGCGGGCCGGCGGCGCACCGGCGGACGCACGGGCGAGGGCGCTGCTCGGTCTCGCCGTGCTGACCCACTGGCAAGGCAATGACGCGCGGGCCGGACCGTGTCTCGAGGAGAGCCTGGTGCTGTGGCGAGCGGTCGGGGATCAGTGGGGGATCGCCTTCACGCTCGGCATGCTCGGCATCGTTGCGGAGGATGCCGGGGCTCTGGCGCGGGCGGTGCCACTCCTGACGACCGCGCTCCGGCTCTTTCGCGACATGAACGACCGGGCCAACGCCTCCCTCGCGCTGGCCCATCTTGGTGTCGTCGCCTGGGGCGCGGGAGACTTGGACCTGGCCATTTCCCGATGGCAGGAGGCGCTGGCGATCCAGCTCGAGGTGGGTGATACGTGGGGCGCGTCCATCTGCCTCGGCTACCTTGGGCTCGCCGCGTGTGATCAGGGTCAGTTTGCGCACGCCGGCGCCTTGCTCCACCAGAGCCTCTCCCTGCGGTGGGCAACGCGGACCCAGGAAGAGATCGCTCTGGGCATCGCCAACTTCGCGACGCTCGCGGCGGCATGTGGGCAGCATGAGCGGGCGGCTCGCCTGTTCGGGGCGGCGGAAACCGCGCGCGAGACGATCCGCCTGAAGCTCCACGAGCCCGAGCGGACGACCTATGCCAACGCGGTCGGGGTGGTCCGGGAGCATTTGGGCCAGGAGGCGTTCGCGTCGGCCTGGGAGGCGGGCCACGCGCTGTCGACGGAGGATGCCCTCACTGCGGCGATGGCGATGGCGCCAGCAGGAGATGCAGCGGAGGAGACGCCTGCCGCGGAGTTTGGATTGACGCCGCGCGAGCAGGAGGTCTTGCGCCTGCTCGTCTGGGGCCAGACGGACCGCGAGATCGCCGACACCCTGTACGTGAGCCTCCGCACAGCTCATGGGCACGTCGCCAACATCCTCTCCAAGCTCGATGTCCACACGCGCACGGCGGCGGCGACCGCCGCCATCGAGGCCGGCCTCGTCAGCCCGCGCACCACCGTTCCCTGACGCCTCCAGAACCCGGAAGCAGGTAATCCAATCCCGTCAAATGGACGATGCCGAGACCGGCGCCGCCCGGCACGCTGGAATGGTGCCCGGAGGGGACTGGGGGGGACCGGGCCGGGCCGCGCGCCGGAACAATCCGGTGAAGCAGGACGTGGGCACCATGAACAAGAACGGCAAGGTCCAACAGGCGAACATGGCGGTCGTGCGTCGGTTGGTGGAGGAGGCCCTGGGCCAGGGGCAGGTGCGGCTTCTGCCGGATCTCGTCACTCCCGAGCACGTCAGCCACCTGACGATCGGCGATCACTTTGGTCCAGAGGGCGTTCGTATCGACATCGCGGGCTACCGCATGGCGCTCCATGACCTCAGGGTGACGGTCGACGACCTGTTTGCCGATGGCGACAGGGTGGCCCGGCGTTTCACGCTCGTCGGAACGCTTCGGCGGGCGGTGGACGGCGTGCCGGGCGATGAGGAGCAGGTGGTTCTGCGTGGCATCGCCATCGACCGCCTGACCGGGGAGCGTGTGGCGGAGAGCTGGGTACACATGGACCCGCTGCCGTGGCGCGATCCTGGAGCTGGATCCTGACCGGGCATGAAGACCTGCCCCCGCGCCTGAAACAGGTAGTCCGACCCCGTAATTTGCCGGGTGTGCCCCTCCGCTGGCGGCGTCATGCTGACAGGCGGGTCTTCCGTCCGCTTGGATGAACATCAGGGAACGTGGTGGCGACGTTGCGCGAGCAATGAGCGTCCTCAGTCCCATCTCCGCGACGCTGGCGCCGCGACCTCTCCTCATTGCTGAGCCCATGCTCGCCACCCTGGCTTTTACCGTTCTGGACGCAGGCAACGCACGCAGGCCTCGCCAGTGGGCGTGGGCAGTCTCATCTCCGGTATGCAACGTCGCTGGGCCCCTCCCTGTGTCATCTCGTTCGCGCAGAAAGGAACGACCGATGTTTGGTCGCAATGGCAGCAAGCCGCAGAACCGCTCAACCACGACACACGTCACGGATGACGGGTCCATCGTCCGCTCGGAGAGCGTCGTTCGGACCTACACGACCGGCACCGACAAGGTCACCGCCTTGCGGGGGGTGGATTTCTCAGTCGCCCGGGGCGAGATGGTCGCGGTGATGGGCCCTTCGGGCTGCGGCAAGACGACGCTGCTCAACTGCCTGTCCGGCCTCGATAGCGTGGACGGCGGCCGGGTGTGGATCGAGGGAACCGACATCTCTACGCTCAAGGACCGCCAACGGACCGACTACCGGGCCAAGCGGATGGGCTTCATCTTCCAGGTCTATAACCTGCTGCCGGTGCTCAGCGCCGTCGAGAACGTCGAGCTGCCGCTGCTGGTAGGTGGCATGCGTCCTCACCAGGCGCGTGTCGTGGCGAACGAGGCGCTCGCCACGGTCGGGCTCGGCGAGTGGGCCAAACACCGGCCGGCGGAGCTGTCCGGCGGCCAGCGCCAGCGGGTGACGATCGCCCGTTCGCTCGTCAACAACCCGGCGATCGTCTGGGCCGACGAGCCGACCGGCGCACTCGACTCCCACACCGCCTCCGAGATCATCGGCCTGATGCGCTCGCTGAATGCGAGCGCTGGCCTCACCCTCGTCATCGTGACGCACGACCCCGGCGTCGGCGCCCAGTGCGACCGCATCGTGCGCATGTCGGACGGCGAGATCGTTGGCCAGGACGCGGTGATCGTCGTCCCGCCCGTCTCGGCGCCTTTCGTTTCGACGCATGCATGACGGTGCCTCGCTGTGTGAAGGACCAAGGCCATGAAAGACATCTTTGGCGTCCCGATGAACGCCATCATGATCACACTCCTGATCTTGCTCGCGGTCTGCGTCGTGACGGTCGCCTGGGTGGCGCTGCGGCGGCCGGTGATCTTCAAGCTCGGCATGCGGAACATGCCTCGTCGCCGGCACCAGAGCGCGATTGTCGTGTCGGGGCTGATGCTCTCGACCCTGATCATCGCCGCCGCGCTGGGCACCGGCGATACGATGGACCATTCCGTCACCGGTAATGTCTATGAAAATCTCGGCGCGGTCGACGAGCTGGTCGTGGCGAGCAAGGACAAAGTCGCCAATGTTGACCTCGCCTCCGAAGGAGCATTCCCTGTCGCCAACTTCGACGCGGTCGAGGCCGCCGTTGCAGGTGACGCACAGATCGACGGCCTGATGCCCCAGCTCGATGCCCGGGCAGCGGTCATCAACGAGACGCGGCAGCTCGCGGAGCCGGACATCATCCTGAGCGGAGTCGACCCGGCGCGGATCGAGGCGTTCGGCGGACTGACAACGCCGGACGGGAAGACCATCGATCTTGCCGGCCTCCCGTCCGATGGCGTGGTGCTGTCGGAGGCGTTGGCAAGCGATCTCGGCGCCGTCACGGGTGACACACTGACGATCTTCTATGACGATGCGCCCACGACATGGACCGTCGCCGCGATCGCCAAGGACTCGTACCTGAGTGGCACACGCCGTGGTTATTCGAGTGGGTTTGAGACGAGCGGGCTCGCCATGCCGCTGTCCGCACTTCAGGACCTGACCGGCCAGCCGGGCATGCTTTCGGCGATCGCCATCTCGAATGCCGGGGGTGTCTACGGTGGAGTCAATGCGACGGACGACGTGGTCGCCACGCTCGACACGGCGCTTTCCAGTCAAGGCCTCGGTGTTGACCCAATCAAGCAGGACCGGGTAGACGCCGCCGAGAAGTTCTCGACCATCTTCACCGGCCTCTTCCTGGTCCTCGGGCTCTTCTCGATCGCCGCGGGCGTGCTGCTGATCGTCCTCATCTTTACGATGCTCGCCGCCGAGCGCCGCTCGGAGATGGGGATGGAGCGCGCGCTGGGCACGCACCGCCGCCAGCTGATCCAGCAGTTCGTCTCCGAGGGGAGCGGCTACGCACTCCTGGCGGGGGTGATCGGCTCAGCCCTTGGTGTCGGCGCAGCGTACGGCATCGCCACGGTCATGAGCATGTTCTTTGGCGACTACGTGCCGATCGAGCCGAAGGTCACGATCCGGAGCATTGTCGTCGCCTACTGCGCGGGTGTCGTGATCACCTTCTTTACGGTGGTGCTGGCCTCCTGGAAGATCAGCCGCGTCAACATCGTCGCCGCGGTGCGCGACATTCCCGACGTGTCGGTCCACCATCGCAACAGGCAAACGCTCGTCTGGGGCGTCTTGCTCCTGGTCGCGGGTGGGCTCCTGACATTCATGGGCGTCAGCAACATGCAAGCGTTCTTCTTCATGTCGGGCATGAGCCTGCTGCCGTTCGGGATCGCGCTCATACTCGGGTTCCTTGGCGCTCCCGCCCGCCCGGTCTACAGCGCGATCGGTGTGGCGCTGCTCGTCTTCTGGCTGCTGCCGGATAACGTCTTCAAGGCAATCTTCGGCGACTACAGTAGCGGCGTTGAATTGTTCTTCGTCTCCGGCATCGTGCTGGTGATCGCCACCACGTTGCTCCTTGTCACCAACCTCGATCTCCTCCTCATGGGCCTCAGCCACCTGAGTGGTGTGTTCCGCTCGACCTTACCGGCCATGCGGACGGCGATTGCCTATCCCTCCGCGACGCGCGGCCGGACGGGGATGACCATCGCGATGTTCAGCCTGATCGTCTTCTCGCTTGTGATGATGGCGACGATGAACACCAACTACTCGGCCGCCGCCTCGGGTGACGAGGCGAACGCTGGGTGGCACGTACGCGCCGACCAGATCGGCCCCAAGCCGATCGCCGACTTCACTGGAACCCTTACGTCCAAGGGAGTGGACACCAGCCAGTTCGAAGCGGTCGGTGTCACCCACAAGCCGACCCTCGCCGACCCTCAGGCGAGGGTCAGTGGCAACGATCCCGCATGGAAGCGGTATCCGGTCTACGGCATGGAGGCGTCGTTCATCGATAACAGCACGCTGATGTTCGATCAGAGGGCAAAGGGATACGAGACGGACGAGGCGATCGTCAATGCCCTGCGCACCCAGCCGAACGTGGTGGTCGCGGACGCGTTCGCTGTGCCCCAGGATGGCAATCTCGGCGTGGCGGACGACGCATTCTCCCTCACGGGCCTCAAGAGCGACGACAAGGTCTTCGATCCAATCACGGTGGATCTGCTTTCGCCGAGCGACGGATCAACGCACCAGGTGACGGTGATTGGCATCCTCGACTCGAGAATCGGGAGCCTCCTCGGGCTCTACGCCGCGCAGCCGACGATCGATACGGTCTACAACCAGACCGCAACCACATCGTACTTCGTGGCGCTGCGCAATCCGGACCAGGCGGCTGGCGTGGCCCGCAACATCGAGGCGGCGCTCCTGAGCAACGGCGTGCAGGGCAATTCGATTCGCGATGAGCTCAAGGAACAGCAGTCTCTGGAGAATGGTTTCCTGTACATCATCGAGGGATTCATGGGGCTGGGCCTGCTGGTCGGCATTGCCGCCGTCGGCGTCATCGCCTTCCGTTCGGTCGTGGAGCGGCGGCAGCAGATCGGCGTCATGCGGGCGCTCGGCTTCCAGCGACGAACGGTGGCCCTTTCGTTCATGATCGAGACGACCTTCCTGGTCGGCTTAGGAGGGTTCGCGGGCACCGTGCTTGGCCTACTCCTCTCCCGCAACCTCCTCACGAGCAGTGATAGCGGGCTGACGGACACGACCTTCATCGTCCCGTGGACGATCCTGATCGTGATCGTCGTGCTCACCAATGTGGCCGCGCTGGCGATGACGTGGGTGCCCGCGATCCAGGCGGGCCGGATCGCGCCAGCCGAAGCGCTGCGCTACGAGTAGTCCCGCACTCAATCAGCAGTGGACGACGGCCGACGTCCACTGCTGGTAGACGCCATTCTCCAGCACCCTCGAACGAGCCGGATTCGACCAGGCCGCGGGCATCGTCGTGATCGGGTACATCCTGTGGTCGATCTGGCTCGCGGTGTTCGGCTCCTTCGTCCTGCGCACGAAGCCGTTGGGGGAGCCAACTGCTGAGGTCAACCCGGTTGCGAGTCCGACGACAGCGACGGTGCTGCCCAAGCCATCGTTCATGAGGCCGTAGCCTGGACGCTGGCCCATTCCCCGAAACGATCACCTGATCATCGCGTCGAGCGCCTGGACGCCGGAGTGATCCGGTACGGGCGCTATTTCAGCGGTTCTTCCGGGCAGTAGAAGGCCCAGATGGTGGTGGTCTGGCCGGCCGCGACGACGACGTGGCCCTCGGGGGTGACGTCGTCGGACTTCGCGTTGCACCAGCTGTCGCCGACCGGCAGCAGCTCGTAGGCGGCCGGCGCGACGTCGCCGAACCGCGCCTCGCCGGTGGCGGACGTCCCTGCCGTGACCGTCTGGTCGGGCGTGGCGGCGGGCGCGAGGGTGAACTCGCGGGCGCCGCCGTCCGGCGCGCAGGCGCCGAACCAGTCGAAGGAGGCCGGGTCGGCGGGGCGCTCGGGGCAGGCATAGGCGAGGATCGCGATCTCGCCGGTGGTGGGCGCCGCCGTCGGCGCCGGGGCGGTGGTCGGCTCGGCCGCCTGCCCGGCGGGGCCGGCGCAGCTCAGGCCAGGGCCGGGCGCGGGAAAGACGCCGCCGCCCGCCTTGACCCAGTACATGATCTGCCCGGCCGGGGTCACCGCCCCGTCGAGCACGAGGGTGAAGCTGGCCGTGCTGCCTTTGGATTTGTAGCCGGTGACCTGGGTGTTGGGGTCGGGATCGACATACTCGTAGTCGCCGCCGACCACCTCGGCGCACACGTCGCTCTCCTCGAGATCGACATGGCCGACCTTCTTCGCGCCCTCCGGGACGAGGCCGGTGAAGGTGCACGCGGTCTGCATGCCATCGGCGACCGCGGCGCAGGCGACCTCGACCGCGTAGGGCGTCGTGGCGGTCAGTTCCTCGGCCTTCTGGCGCTTCTTCTCGTTGCCCTTGCTCTTCTCCTTGTTGCCGTCCTCGTCCTTGTTCTTGTCGTTCCCGTTGCCGTTGTTCCCCTGATTGCCCTTGTCCTTGTTGCCGTTGTCCTTGGCCATTGCCACGTCGTGCGTGGCGGTGGCGAGTAGTGGCGTCGCGAGGCTGCCGGACAGGAGCAGCAGCGCGACGGCCAGACGCAGGATGATCGATCGACCCATCACCATTCTCCCTGAAGGTCGCCACCATTGGCGGATGCGACAACGTCTCCGCACATAGGTTGCCATGCGAGACGGCACAGGTCAGCGGCGGGCAGCGAAACGGGGCGGGTGCATGCACCCGCCCCGTTTCGCTGCGTCGGTCTGCTACGCCACTGGCGTGGCCGAGGGTGTGCCGATCGGTTGGCTGACGTCGATCGTGACGACCTGGCCGGCGCCCGGCGGGAAGCCGAAGCCGTAGTTCGACACGTACAGCAGTCCGTCGGCGCCAAACGTCATCGCGGTCGGGAAGACCAGCCCGCTCGCCATGATCTCCACGCCGCCGTCAGTCACGCGCAGGACGCGGCCGGTGCCTGGCACGATCGGCGCATCCGGCCCGCCGGGACCGGTCGTCTCGAGCACGTAGAGCTGGCCCTGGTCGTCGAAGGCGACGCCCGTGACGGCGGTGAACCCCGTGGCGAAGGTGCTGAGCTGGCCGTCGGGCGTCAGCATGTAGACGCTGGCGGCACCGGCCATGGCGGGGAACGTCGAGAGGTTCCCGAAATAGAAGTTGCCGTCCGGGCCGAGGGTAATCGAGGTCGGCACGACATGACCCTCAGTCGCCGATACGTCGATCACCCGGGTGATCTCGCCCTCCGGCGTCACCTTCTCGATCGCGCCGTGGTTGGGATGGACGATATAGAGCGCGCCGTCGTGCTCGATCATCGAGTACGCGCCCTCGTCTGGCTCGAAGTCTCCGGGGTTGACGACCTTGGTCGGGTTGGCCTTGACGAAGGCGCTCAGGTCGGCGATGAGCTCGGTCGAGCCATCGCTATTCACCTTGAGGACACCGTTCGGGTCGTTGGGATGGCCGTGCGAGCAGCCGCCGCCGGCGAGCAGCGCGTAGAGGGTATCGCCAATAAAGGCAATGTCGGCAACCCCGCTGACCTCGTTGCCCAGTGTAGGCGCGGTTTGGGTCGACGGCAGTCCCTCGGCGACGGTTGTGCGCTGGCCGCTGGCGTCGAGTTTGGAGATACGGGCGGTATCGCCGCCGGTGTAGGGACCGACAGGCGGGACCACCTGCTCGCACTGTCCCTCGGTGGACGTCGTGCCGCCGGTGCCGCCCTCCGCGACGTAGAGCGAGCCGTCCGGGCCGAACTTCAGGCCGCGCGGGTTGTCGAGGCCGGTCGCGAAGACGGAGACGTTCGCCGACGGCGGCGGAAGGGTCGGGGTGCCGACCGGTGTCGCTCCCTGGGCCATGGCGCCCGCCGGGAGGAACAGCACGATGAGCGAGATGACAAGCGCGAGTGTCGCGGCCCCGGGACGGCGTTCCATGCCGGTCCTCCTCTCCTCGGCTTCACCCCTTGGCCAACAGCGATCTGCCGCCGCGAGCGGTGAAGCGTCGTGAGATGCACGCTACGCCGTGAATGCGCGATGTCAAGCGGGTTTCGACCGGGGGTGGCTCACATGGGCCGGTCCCATTCGGCGCGACAGCGGCGGGAATTTGCCCGCCGCTGTCGTGTTCAGGAGCCACGGGCGCCCGGGCGCCCGCCGGCGAGGGCTACACCGCCGGGCGGTGCTCCCGCTCGCCCGCGCTCAGCCACTCGGAGGCCGTGGCGATGATCGCGATCACCGCGCCCATGGCCACCGTGCTCCACTTGTCGGCTGTGTCCTCGTAGCTGTTGATCACCCACGGCGCGAGGATCAGCCAGAGGCCGATCACCGCGCTCACCCAGTCGGCCTGCTCGGCGAGCGGGATGCGGTCGGTGCCGAAGATGCGGGCGAGGGCAAGCACGGCGATGACGATCGCGCAGATCGTGCTGTTCCAGCCGGCGTTGCCGCCGTAGTTCAGGACCCAGGGAGAGACGTAGAGCCAGACGCAGGCGATGAGAATGATGCCGTCCGCGAGCATCGTGCGATTGCGTTCCATGAACCACCTCCAGTCGCAGGTAGATTCCGGAGTCGAGGAAGCGCGTGAGCGGCGGGGCCGGGCTTCCCGGGAGGCCCGGCGAGTCGTCCGCGCGGACAGCGCCCGTCAGCGGTCCCGGCGGGCGGGTTCCCGGCGCAGCCGGGTCGTGAGCGAGCCGGCGAGCAGGGAGACCGCCAGCAGCGCGATGAGCCAGATGCCGATCGGCGGCGCGCCGTCGCCGCTCCCCGTGCCGGTTTCCGGCAGCGAGGGCACGGCCGTCGGCTGCGGCGCCGCGGCGGGGATGTGGATGAACAGGGCGCCGGCGAACTCGGTGACGGCCTGGGTGGTGATCGGGTTCTCGCGCGGGACGTAGCCGGCGGGACCGGTCGACTCGTCCTCCGTCACGGTGACTGTCGCCTCGTTGGGCACCTGGAGACTGCAAACGCCGTTGGCATCGGTGGTGCAGGTGCCGATCACGGTGCCATCCTGGGCGGCGACCGAGAACGAGACACCGGAGGTCGGCGTGCAATAGTCGGGGATATTGCCGGCGGCGACGCTGACGTCGCCAGGATCCTGGGAGCAGGTGAACGTGTTGATCGTGAAGGTGATCTCCTGTTGGGCGGAGACGGCCGTGCTCATGGCGCCGAAGACGGTGAGGAGGGCGATGAGCAGGACAGCAAGGCGAGAACCGAACCGGGCGCGCGGCATGTTGCACCTCCGATGCGCGTCGACATCACGCCGAATGCATCGCCGGTCGGCCCGCGGCGTGGTCGCCGGCGTGGCACCAATCCGTCGTCCTCGAGCGGAACCTCCTCCCGGTCACTGGCGCCGGGAAGCCATGCGCAACCGCCTGTCCCCGATGAGCGGACCCACATCCAGTGTAGCAAGGTGTCGCACCTGTCCGTACAGCTCAAGGCCGTGCCGATCACCCGCTCCACGCGCGCGGTGAACGTCGGGATGGCCCCGGTCGGGACGTGGCATAGTGGAACGCAATCGCAATGTCGAACGACGAATCCCGCGTCCCGAGTCGCCGCATGGAGGAAGGGGAGCAGCCACCGATGCCCGGACCGCACGCCGAGCCGCCGCCCATCGCCGGGGTGCCGACCGCGATCGCCGCCTTCGCCGGCTGGGCGCCGTGCGGGCCGACCGACCATGCCACGTCCATCACGGGGTGGGACGACTATGCACGGCTGTTCGGCGGCCTGCATGCGGATAGCGCGCTGGGCTACGGCGTCGCGCACTTCTTCGCCAACGGCGGGCAGCACGCCCTCGTTGTCCGGATCGGCGGCGACACGCCGCTGGCGCCGGACGATGCCGCCTTCTGGACCGAGCTCTCTGGGGACGGCATCGCGCGGCTGGCGGGTGTCGACCTCTTCAATCTTCTCGTCGTGCCGGGGTTGACCGACCGGGCCCGGCTGGGCGAGCTGGCGCTGTTCTGCCGCGAGCGGCGGGCGCTGCTCGTCGCCGATACGCCGGACATCACCGATCTGAACGCGCTGGCGGCGGTTCCGGGCGACGGGCGGCTCAACGCGGCGATCTACTACCCGTGGGTGCGCCTGCCCGACCCCTTGCAAGGCGGCGCCTTGCAGGCGTTCCCGCCCAGCGGTGCGGTGGCGGGTGTCTACGCGCGGATCGATGCCGCGCATGGCGTCTGGACATCGCCGGCGGGCAAGGCGACGGCGATCCAGGACGCGGCGGGCACGGCGCGGGCTCTGACGGAGGCCGAGTTCCACTTCGTGAACGGGCGCGCCGTCAACACCCTCGGCACCTTCCCCGGCTGGGGCACCGTCGTCTGGGGCTCGCGCACCAGCGCCGGGGCCGAGCCGGACCCGGAGGCGTGGAAGTACGTGAAGGTGCGGCGCACGGCGCTCTTCATCGAGGAGTCGTTGCGCCGCGGGCTGGCGTGGACGGCGCGGGAGCCGAACGGCGAGGCGCTGTGGAGGTCGATCCGGGAGCGGGCCGGGGCGTTCCTGTACCAGCTCTTCACGCGGGGCGCGTTTGAGGCCACGACGCCGCGGGATGCGTTCTTCGTGACGTGCGACGCGACCACGACGACGCCGGCGGATATCGACGCGGGCGTCGTCACGCTGCTCGTCGGCTTCGCGCCAGGGCGGCCGGGGGAGTTCGTGATCCTGACGATCCGGCTGGCGGCCGGGGAGGCGGGGTAGATTCGTCGATTTGTGATCACGAGGCGCACACCCTTCGGGGTGCGCGTCTACGACTGAATGTGATCTGCCGCACACCCAAATACTCGTCATCCTGAGCAACGCGAAGAGCCTGTCCAGAGCGTAGCGTGGGAATCCCCCGGCGCCGCAGCGCCGGTCTCTCTTGGAGTGCCCTGGCGCGACGCCCCGATGAGGAACTTCGCTTCGCGTAGGGTTACTCGCGGCGCACACCCTTCGGGGTGCGCTGCTACGACCCGGAAACGGGCCACTCGGCACGATTGTCACGCTTCTGGCACGGGCGCGTGCGCCGTGCGACCCGTTTGTGATGCATCGGCTCTAGACTCCGGGGTGACGAGGCCCGATGCGGGCCGGCGCCCTCCGCACCTGCCACATCGTTTCGATGGAGGGCGCAGAGCGGAAAGGATGCGGCCGTCATGGCGAAAGCGGTTGAGACACAGCAGGAGCGGAACGTCGCGCGGACGGGCGAGGCCATGCGCGCGGCGGTCTTTCATGGCGTGAACGACCTGCGGCTGGATACGGTCGAGATGCCCCGGGCCGGGTTCGGCGAGGCGATCGTCAAGGTCACGATGACGACGATCTGCGGCACCGACGTGCATATCCTCAAGGGCGAGTGGCCGGTGGCGCCGGGGCGCGTGCTCGGGCACGAGCCGGTCGGCGTCATCCACGAGCTCGGCGACGGCGTCGAGGGCTACGCGGTCGGGGACAGGGTGCTGGTCGGGGCGATCACCCCCTGCGGCACCTGCTACTACTGCATGCACGGGCAGTCGGCCCAGTGCGCCGGCGTCCACGATCATTGGGTGCCCGGCGGCGGCTGGCGGCTCGGCAACTCGATCGACGGCGTGCAGGCCGACTACTACCGGGTGCCGTACGCCCAGGCGAACCTGACGAAGATCCCGGATGACCTGCGCGACGAGGACGTCGTGCTGCTGGCCGACATCGCCTCGACCGGCATCTCGGCGTCGGAGAAGGCGAACGTCACCATCGGCGACGTCGTGGTCGTCTTTGCCCAGGGGCCGATCGGTCTCGCGGCGACGGCCGGCGCGCGGCTGAAGGGGGCGTCGTACGTGATCGCCGTCGACGGGCTGGAGAACCGGCTGGAGATGGCGAAGCAGATGGGCGCCGATGAGGCGATCAACTTCCGCGAGCAGGACCCGATCGAGGCCATCAAGCGGGCGACCGAGGGCCGCGGCGCGGACGTCGCGATCGAGGCGCTCGGCACGCCGCAGACCTTCGAGAGCTGCCTGCGGGCGCTGCGCCCGGGCGGCACGCTCTCCAGCCTCGGCATCTACTCCGGCAAGCTGGCGATCCCGACCGACGCGTTCGTGGGCGGGCTCGGCGATCACGCCATCGTCACCACGCTCTGCCCCGGCGGCAAGGAGCGGATGCGGCAGCTGATGGAGATGGTGCGGCACGGGCGGCTGAACCTGACGCCGTTGCTGACGCACCGCTTCTCGCTGGACGAGATCACGGACGCCTACGACATGTTCGGCCACCAGCGCGACGGCGTGATCAAGGTCGGCATCACACCGTAAGTGGCATCGCTGGGCGCGGCGAGTGAACCGGCCTCGGCGCAGTGCTGGCGCTGCTGGTCCATCGATGTCGCGTCCCAGCCCTCCGGCCCGAACGCCCATGTCTCGCCGCCCACGACGCCGCGCATCGTGCCATTGACCGCCGCGGTGCGCTGCGCCTGCTCCGTCACGCAGCGGATGTTGGGATAGTACGTGGCGGTCGTCGACGACGCGACGACCTCGCCGGATCCCTCCCAGACCATCTCGACGGCGAACGGGACGACCTCGTCGCGCGCATCCATGCGGGCGACGTCGACGGTGGCTGTCAGCGTGGCGCGCTCCATCGTGAGGTGCAGATCGTCGGCGGTCAGCGCCGCGCGGCCAGCGCCGGTCCAGAGCCTCTCGCCGGAGCAGGTGTCCATCCGGTCGAGCGTGATCTCGAGCGTCATCCCGGCCGTCATGGCGACCGGAAAGACGCGGCCCTGGCGATCCGTCGCGGCGATGACGGCCGCGGTCTCGACGCAACCCTCGGCGAGCGTCTGCGCGGCGTAGAGCGACCGGTCGGCTGACTCGATGGGCATCGCGGACGCCCGCATCGGCACGAGGGGACATGCCAGCGCCCACCCCAGGGCAAGCATGAGGACGAGGACGAGGCGACGGCGCATCCCGGGCTCCTTTCGACACACGATCCGCCCGGCGTGGCACGACACGCGCGGATCGGGGATGGATAGTGGTGTGGCCCAGTCACACGGTACACCCAGGGAGATATGGACGAGATGAGCATGCACGCCCGAACGGGCCATCACACGCGTGGCGCCTGGCCCGTTCCGGGGGCGTCGGCGAGGGAGCAGGCGACGACCGCGCGAGGTCTCACGCGCCGCGGGCTGGTCGGCGGCGTCGCTGCGATCGCGCTGGCCGGACGCGCGGCGTCCACGCGGGCGCAGGCGAGCGGACCGGCGTTCTCGTTGCCGATCGGGTGGCCGGGGCGGGTGCTCGGCGACGGCTTCTTCATGCGCCACGGCTACGCGTGCGAGAACACCTGGTACAACCCCGGCTGGTGGCACACGGCGGAGGATTCCTACGTGCTCGACGGCAACGCCGCCGGGGCGGACGTCTACGCCATCGCCGACGGCGAGGTTGTGTTCGCCGGGTCGGAGTATCCGGGCCGCGTCGTCATCGTCCGGCACGCGGAGGACCTCTACTCCATGTACGGACACCTCGATGACGCGCTGGCGGTCGATTCGGGACCGGTAACGCGCGGGCAGTTGCTCGGCACCGTGCTCGACCGCACCGACGGCCGGGCGCCGAGCCACCTGCATTTCGAGATCCGCACCTTCCTGACGACGCCCGAGGTCAACGGCGCCGCGCCGCGCTACGGCGTCGGCTGCGGCCTCAACTGCCCGCCGGGGCCGGGCTACTGGCCGATCGACGCGCCGGAGCATCCGTCCGTCATGGGTTGGCGGAACCCGACGCATGTCATCGCCGGGCGGATGTTCGCCGGCACGGTGCCGGAGGATGCCGGGGTGGTCGTCGCGACCGGGGCGGGCGAGGTCGCGACGCTGCGGAGCGCGCCGGAGGACGATGCGGGGCAGGTCGGGGAGCTGCCGCTTGTCGTGGGGGAGCGATACCGGCTGCTGGCGGTCAAGGCGGGCGCGGAGGATACGCGGGAGACGAGCGCCGAGGGGTACCTGGTCTGGTACCGGATCGCGGTGCCGGGGAGCGGGGCGGCGTGGGTGCGGGCGGCGGTTCCGGACGCCAACGACACGGGGTCGGACGGTCGCCCGTCGTCGGTGCGGTTCGATTTCCTGCCGGATGTGGCTGCGGCGGGATAGGGCGCACACCCTTCCGGGTGCGCCGCTACGACGATGCTGGGGCGGGTTCGCGCCGGCATCGAGCGAACGTTGGCGGTGGTGGCGCAGCCAGACCTCGGCCACCCAGGGCCGAGGCGACCGAACGTGCATGCGAGGGTCGACATGAAGGGCCCGCTTCGCTTACCGGCCGAGGGCGGACATGGAGTCCGCCCGTACGCCGAAGACTCGCCGGTCGGCCGGATGCCGAATCAGCCGTTGTAGCGGACGTGTCGCCAGGTGTTCGGGTGCTGGGCGTTGATGTCGCCGAAGCCGGTGCGCTCCCAGGTCGCCATAAGCGCGTTGTGGGCATCGGCGAGGATCGCCGCCTGGTCGGCGGTCGTGTACCGGCGGTCGCGCATGAGCACGGTGCCGTCGACGATCACCGTCGTCACGTCGTGGCCGGTGGCGTGGCCGATGACCCGCAGCGGGGCGAGGATCTCCGGCGCGAGGTGCGGCTGGCGGGCGTCGAGGAGGATGATGTCCGCCCGCTTGCCGGTTTCGAGGCTGCCGACCTCGTCCTGCATGCCGAGTGCCCGCGCGGCGTCGATGGTGATCATCTCCAGCGCCTTGCCGGCGGGCAGCAGGCGGCTGTCGTTGAAGTGGACGCGCTGGAGCTGGACGCCGATGCGCGCCTGGTCGATGAGGTCGAACGAGCGGTCCGGCGCGGAGCCGTCGGTCGAGAAGACGACGTTCACGCCGGCGTCGAGCGCCTCGATGACCGGGAAGCGGGCGCTGACGTAGGCGTGCGTGAGCGGCCCGCTGCTCGCCGA
>DATLHE010000148.1:0-5041 GCA_035540335.1 Thermomicrobiales bacterium
GCATCTGGATTGGCAGCACGATCAGCGCGAGCAGCCCGACGCCGACCGTCGTGCCGGAGAAGACGACGGCGTGGCCGGCGGTCTCCATCGCGCGCTGGACGGCCATCTCGTTGGCGAAGCCGGCCTCGCGCTCCTCGCGCCAGCGGGTGACGACGAGCAGTGAGTAGTCGATCGCGATGCCGAGGCCGATCAGCGCGACCATGTATTGCACGACCATGTTGATGTCGATGAGCGAGGCCGTGGCGCCGATGACGAGAAAGCTGGTGATGATCGAGACCGCGGCGATGACCAGGGGCAGGAAGGCGAGCAGCGAGCCGAAGATGTAGAGCAGCACGATCAGCGCGCCGCCGGCGCCGATCAGCGTCTCCAGCAGCACACCGACGCCGCTCGACTCCGGCGCCTCGGAGAGGGCGGGGCGGCCGGAGAGCAGGACCGGCGCGCCGCCGACGGTCTGGTCGGCGACGGCCTGCTGGACCTCGTGCAATCCGGCGATGCCCTCGCCGGTGCTCGGCAGGTAGACGAGGCCGAAGGTCGTGCCGCGGTCGTCGGAGACGAAGGCGTCGTCGCCGGTCGAGGCCCAGGAGACGACGCGGGCGTCCGGCCGTGCTTCGGCGATCTTCGCGAAGACGGCGGCGAGCTCGTTCTTGACGCCGGGGCTGTCGACGGTGGTGCCGTCCGGCAGGTCGACGACCGGCACGAGCGGCGCGGAGAAGCCGCCGACGCCGCCGTAGCGCTGCATGATCGCCGTGTTGGCGTCGGCGCTCTCGGAGCCGGGCATCGAGAAGTCGTCGGAGAGCTGGCCGATCGCCGTTGGCATCAGCGCGATGGCGGCGATGAAGATCGCCAGCCAGGCGAGACCGGCGAGGGCCTTGCGGCGAAGCACGAAACGGGAGATGGTCGCGACGTTCATAGGCATGTCCTCACTTCAGCGTGCCGGTCATGTCCGGCCGTCTGGGTTCGAGTCTGGAAGGGGTTTCTAAGAGGGGCCTAAGAGGGAAACGGTGTGCATGCCGGGCCGATGTTCACACCCGGACTGGCCGGGGCTATACTGCGGTGAGACATGCAATTCATGCGTATAGGCCGTTTGGGCGATCTCTTCCGCGCGGCTCCGCCAGGAGCGTCATTTCCGTTCCCGTTCCC
This sequence comes from Thermomicrobiales bacterium, assembly GCA_035540335.1. Classification (GTDB taxonomy): domain Bacteria; phylum Chloroflexota; class Chloroflexia; order Thermomicrobiales; family UBA6265; genus UBA6265. The sequence continues at coordinate 1,141 of DATLHE010000148.1, forward strand.
GGATTGCTTTTGTGTCGTTGGCCCCGGCCTGTGGGTATGGGGTCGTTCCCGGTATGCGTCCGCGTACCGCAGGGGGAGAACCTGATCATGCGACCCGTTCGGTCACACGCCATTGCCAGAATCCTGGAAACCCAGGCGACGCGGCGTCATGCGTTCCATGGTGTCGGGGCGTCCAGCCTGGCGCTCGCGCTCGGCCTTTCGGGCCAGGCGGCGCGCGCCGGGCAGGCCCCTCCGGCGGCGGCTTCCCCGGTCGCCGGTGGCGGGCTCGAGGCGCTGGACGCCGAGACGAAGGACAACATCGCCCAGGCGCTGTGGCTGCCGGAGTGGGACGAGACGGCAATCCCGGCGGAGGTCCGGGAGATGCTCGCCAGCGAGAAGAACAGCCCACGCGCCTACGGCGAGCGGATGGCGGCGCGGCTGCGGGCGCTGATCGACGAGCCCGAGACGTTCACGCCGGACCATGGGCCTCGCTACGAGGCGCTCCTCCAGCATTGCGAGGCGCTCTCGCCCCACCAGGCCTACGCCATGGCCAACCTGCTCGGACCGGACGTCGCCCAGGGCTTCGCGCCGCTGCCGCCGAAGGCCGACTTCACGTTCCCGCAGAGCCACGCGGTGGATCTGCCGCGGCAGGTCGGCTGGTATTTCGTGGTCGGCAGCTGCGTCGGCAGCAATGGCAAGGAGTACGGCGTGGAGATGATGTTCTTCCGCAACGCCCTCCTGCCGACCGCCCTGGCGGAGCGGTTCGGCATCTCCGACGTCGAAAACCAGGTCACCGAGCTGCACTTCGCGGTCACCGAGGCGGGCGGCGAGCATCACCGGGCCATCCCCACCGTGATCGCCGGCACCACGGGCCTGCTCGCGTTCTCGCCGGACGGCCTCGGCTGGTCGATGGGCAACAACGTGATGGAATCGCTGGATCCGAGCGGCGCGGTGCCGCTGCATTTCCGCGCCCGCGGCGTCAACCGGGGCGGCGAGACGCCGATCGAGTTCGCGGTCGACATCACCTGCGCGACCGGCGATGCGCCGACCCTGCAGGGCGTCGAGGGCTGCGACCCGTGCTGCGATGGCGTTGGCACGCTGTACTACTCGATCCCGAACCTCCAGCTCGATCCCGAGATGAGCACGCTGACCTTCGACGGCGAGGAGATCTCGCTCGTCAGCGGCACCTTCTGGTACGACCACCAGTGGGGCACCAGCCTGGTCGCCAGCCCCCGCTCGGAGGTGACGCGCGCGGCCAAGAACCTCGCCCCGGCCACGATCGGCGGCTGGGACTGGTTCATGGCGCAGTTCGACAACGGCTACCGGATCGCTGGCTCCGCGCTCCATACGGAGGAGAACCTGCCGTTCTACTTCCAGACCGGTGAGACCCCGCCTGGCCCGATGGAGGCCCCGGTGCGCGGCCGCCTGATGGTCGGCGACGGGAGCGTGCAGCTGATGAACGGCACGGTGCTCGTCGACGACTGGATGCGGAGCACGACGTCGCCGGACCCGGAGCAGTACTGGCCGACGGATACCTGGTACCCCAACCACTGGACATACACGTTTGGCGACGATGTGCCGGAAGCGTTGCGGACCTTCACGATGACGCCGATCGTGGAGGGCGGGCAGGCCGGGTTCTTCGCCAGCGGCGCCCAGTATTCGGAGGGGGCGACCATCCTGCGCGATCTGGCGGGCAACGAGATCGGCCGCGGGTTCGGCGAGTCGGTGAACTTCGCGGACACGCGCGCCAACATGGCCGCGCTGGCGGGGCTGGAGCCATCGGAAGAGATGCTCGCCCTGTTGCGGGCGCCGGAGCCGTCCAAGGCGCTGGTCGCCGCCAGCACCGTGTTCGTGATGAAGCACGAGAAGGAGCTGAACGCGATTATCGCCGGCTGCCTCGGCATCTAGCGGATCGCAACACGATCGCGGTGATGTCAGGAGCCCCGGTCTGACATTCCCGGGGACGTCGGTGGGCGACAGATCGAGACGTTCGGTCCCGCGGGCCGAGGGCTCGCTGTGGCATCGCGGCGGCGTCCCGACGTCTTAGGGGCCGACCCTGAAAGGTGTCGGCCCGCATCGCCGCAAGCGATGAATGGCGTAGCACGAACAGGAGGGCGCTTCGCGCCGTTTGGAACGACCGGCTTCGCCGGGGGATTCTTCGCTGCGCTCAGAATGACGGTTGGTTGTTGGGACGGCCGCTCTCAATGGTGGGCGTGGTGGCTCTCGATCGTGCGGGGGACGGTGTCCCCGGTGCCGGGGTCGACGACGACGAACTGGCCCATCATCCCGTTGTCCTCGTGTCGCAGGATGTGGCAGTGGTACATGTAGGGCGTTTCTGGATCGGTGTACCCGGCGAACTGCACCGCCAGCGTCACCGCGTGATCGGGGCCGACGAAGACGGTGTCTTTCGGCCCGCGCAGGGCCGCCGCCGGCTCGCGGCCGTCGACGTCGAGCACGTGGAACGTCGAGCCGTGGATGTGGAACGTGTGCGGCAGGCCGTTGCTCTCGACGCGCCAGACCTCCAGCGCGTTGGCTGGGACGACCTCGTCGATGCGGCCCATATCCATCTTCGCGCCGTTGATCGAGCCGTGCCCCTCCAGCGTGAATGAGCGCGTGGTCGCGTCGTCCGGGACGTCGGGCGCGCCGCTGCCGCCGAGCGTCTCCGGCAAGGCTGGTGAGGACTCGAGCGTGCCCGCCGCGCGGAGCTGGAGGAGGTCGAACGTGTCGTTCGCGCCGATCTGGCGGCCGCTGCCGCCGAGGTCCTGCTCGAAGCTGCGGAGGATGACGCGCTCGGCCGGCTCGCAGGCGACGACGATCTCGGCGCGCTCGCCGGGGCCGAGCTGCAGGCGCGTCAACTCCACCGGCTCACCGGGGACGAGGCCGTTGTCGGTGGCGATGAGGTGGAAGGGGCGTTCGTCGGCGAAGCCGAGGTTGTAGAAGCGGGCGTTCGAGCCGTTCAGGATGCGGAAGCGGGTGAGCTCGCGAGTGACGTCGACGTAGGGCGCGTAGGTGCCGTTGGCGAGCATCGTGTCGCCGAGCACGCCGAAGCTGGCCGAGCCGCCGAGCTGGTCGAAGAAGGAGCCGGTGTCCATCGTCAGGTCGCCGTCGCCGGTGAAGCGCTTGTCCTGGATGATGAGCGGGATGTCGTCGACGCCGTACTCACGCGGAAGGTCGAGCGCGGCGCTGTCGTCGTCATCGAGCAGGAAGAGGCCGGCGACACCGCGGTAGACGTGCTCGGCGGTCGCGCCGTGCGGGTGGGGGTGGTACCACAGCGTGGATGCCGGCTGGTCGATCGTCCACTCCGGCGTCCACGTCTCGCCAACGGGGACCATCTGGTGCGGCCCGCCGTCCATGTCCGCCGGGAGATGCATGCCGTGCCAGTGGAGCGTGCTGTCGGCGGGCAGCTCGTTGTGGATGGCGAAGGCGACGGTGTCGCCGCGCCGGGCGCGCAGCGTCGGGCCGAGAAAGGGGCCGTTGACGCCCCATGTCTCGGCGGTGCCGTCGGGGATGATCCGCGACTGGCCGGTCTGCAGGGTGAGGTCGAAGGTCTTGCGGCCGTTGGCGTCCGGCTCGGGGTCGATCAGCGGCGGGATGGCGAGCGGGTTGGTGAAGTCGATGTCGCCGACGGTGCTGTCCGGCCGGTTGGCGAGGAAGAACGTCGCCGCGCCGCCGATGGGGACGGCGGCGCAGCCGGCGACGAGGATGCCGCCGCCGATGAGCAGCCGGCGGCGGGTGAACGTTGTTCGCGTGCGACGAGGTGACATGGATGCTCCCTGGAAGGCGCTGGTGTCGTGCGCCGGACGCGTGTCCGGGCCGTGATTCCAGTGTCGGGAGCGTTTCTAAGAGGAGCCTGAGAGGGTGCGAATGGGGTAGTAGCAGACTCTTATGTCTGCCCTATCGCCCGACGGGCGATAACAAACGC
>DATLHE010000149.1:0-5271 GCA_035540335.1 Thermomicrobiales bacterium
GCGGTCGTAGGCGCTGCGCTTGCCACGGCGCGCCTGCTTCTCGCGGGCGGCCGCCCGCTGCGCCGCCATCTCGTCATGGAGCCCGTCCAGGTGTCCGGCCTTGCCGGCCCGCGCTTCCCGTACGTCTGTCATCTGCTCGCCACCTCCCGTCGCTGCCTGTCGCTGCTGAACAGCATTGTATCGGGCAAGACGCGTCGAGCGAGCAGGCCATCAGCCAGACGAGGAGGGAGCGGCTCAATCGCGCCGAACGATCGCTTCTCCGTGCCGGGCGCTGATCCTGATGTGGCCGAGGTCAGGCGCCTCGCCACGAATGTGGACCGCGTCCGCGTTCTCTCCTTCCGCGACGATCCCACCGGCAACCGCGATCGTTGCGACGTCACCCTCGATCTCGACTGTTACGACATCGTCGCCGGCCGTCCGCACGCTGCCACCGACGGTGAGGGAGCCAATGTCGCCGCCGGATTTGACGCTGAGCGCGATCGCCTTGAGCGCCATCTGCACGCCCTTTACGAGGCTTTGCCCCTCGCCACCGTCCGTCGAGAGGTCCCCGGCAATCTCCAGGGTCGGCAGGGGTCTGCTGACCTGGACGCCGACGGAGCCGTCGCCGTGCGTCGCGATGCGGTCGAACGAGGCGTGCCGGAGGGATCCGTCGTACACGTTGACGCCGCGCGCCCCGACACCATACGTCTGGATGGGCGCCTGGACGTCCAGACGATCGATGTCTCCGAAGTTGACCACACCGATGCCGCTCGGGCCACGGGACGTGACGGCCGCCGTCGCCGTCCAGTTCGAGACGACTCCCCAGTTATCGAGGACCATGTCGTTCTGCCCGTAGGTGGTCACGGGTTCGCTGTTGGCAACGTTGTCCACAACCGCGCCGGAGATGACAAAGACGCCGCCACTGATGAGATCGGGCGTGCGCGGCGGGATGCGGCCGTCGGCGTGGATTTCCCCGTGCGCAGCGTGGACACACGTACCGTGCCGCCATCCGCCTTGCCCGCCCAATCGCCGTGGCCGCCCACGAACACGCCGCTGCCCTGCACGGGATGCTCGGCCGTGCCTGCGCGGATGTCCAGAAGCTCCGCGGTGATCACGGTATTCGCATCAGCTTGCCGATTCCATAGAGTGAACGCGCCCTGGAGGGCCTCCACACCGAAGCCATGCGGCCGCTCGGCACGGCCACGGACGTTGGCCCGGTCCACCGTCAGCCCATCGACCAACACGTGGCCAGCGCCAACCCGATCGTCGGCCAGTATCAACACCTGCCCGATCGTTCGGACGTTGCGCAGCGTCAGCGTGCCAAGATCGTCGACACCCGTGTCGTTGAGGATCGCCACCTCATCTTCGGCTGTCTCCACGGTGACGCCATCAAGAGTGTTGTCCCGGGTCAATCGCACGCCCCTTGCGCCAAACGTCAACGTGCCGTTCCGCAGGGTGATACCGTGTCTCAGCGTGATCATCGGCATTCCGGCGATGGTGCCCTGGACGACGATCTCCATCGCATCCGACTGGACCGCGTCCAGCAGCTCGCCAGCGCTGCGCACCACTCTCGTTCCGCTTATCCGGCCAACCTCCATGTCGCCAACCGTTGCTGCCAATGGAACCATGGAGCGTCCGCAGCACACATGCCACACACGGCGATGACGTTCGGTGGAGCGGCCGCATGGAGCGGACCATCCGGATGGATGGGGCCGGGCCGCCGCAGGCTTCGCTAGACTGAACGCGACAGGGCGGATCGACGCGTGGCGGGCGGAAAGCGAGAGGGCATGGTCCAGAACATCTACATCACCTCGGCGGAGGGCAGCACGGGCAAGTCCACTATCGCGCTCGGGCTGCTGGAGACGCTCAAGCGCTCCGGCAAGCGGATCGGCGTCTACCGGCCCGTCTCCCGCTCCAGCGCCGAATCGGACTACATCCTGGATCTCCTGCTCACCTACCTGGGCGCGTCCGGGCCCGCCGACGACTTCGTCGGCGCGACCTACGACGAGGTCCACGCCGACCCGGACGCCGCGCTCGCGCAGATCGTCGCCCGCTACAAGGCCGTGGAGCGCCGGTACGAGGTCGTCGTCATCCTTGGCTCCGACTACACCGACGTCGCCTCCCCCACCGAGCTCAGCTACAACGCGCGGATCGCCGCCAACCTCGGTGCGCCGGTGCTGCTCGTCCTCGGCGGGCGCAGCCACGAGGACGTCACCCCCGCCGCGCGGGCGCACGTCTTCACCGGCACCGGCCGCACACCGGAGGAGATGTTCCAGGCGGCGGAGATCGCGCTCGCCGAGCTCGCCGACGAGCACGCCCAGCTCGCGGCCGTGATCGCCAACCGCGTCGACCCCGAGTGCCTCGACGAGGTCAGCGCGGCGATCGCCCGCGCGGTCGATCCGTCCGGCGCGATCCCGGTCTGGTCGCTGCCGGAGGACAACGTGCTCGTCGCGCCGACGCTGCAGGCGCTGATGGAGGCGCTCGACGGCACGCTGCACCGGGGCGATCCCGAGCTGCTCGGCCGCGAGGCGCTGGGCGTCGTCGTCTCCGCAATGTCGATGGAGAACGTGCTGACCCGCCTCATGGAGGGCGCGGTGGTGGTCGTCCCCGGGGACCGCTCGGAGGTGCTGCTGGCGGTGCTGATGGCGCACGACGCGGAGACCTTCCCCGCGCTCACCGGCATCGTCCTCAACGGCGGCTTCGAGGTCTCCCCGCCGATCGAGCGGCTCATCGCCGGGCTCGGCGGCGACCTGCCGATCGTCAAGACCGACCTCAACACGTTCGACACCGTGCTCCGCATCACGCGCACGCGCGGCCGGCTGGCGGCGGAGTCGCAGCGCAAGCTCGACCTCGCGCTCGCGATCTTCGACCACCATGTCGACGGCAACCAGGTGCTCGCCATGCTCGACGTCGCCCGCGAGGACGTCGTGACGCCGCTCATGTTCGAGTACACGCTGCTGGAGCGCGCCCGGGGTAACCGCAAGCACATCGTCCTCCCCGAGGGCGGCGACGACCGCATCCTGCGCGCGGCGAGCACGCTGCAGCAGCGCCAGGCGGCGACGCTGACGATCCTCGGCGACGAGGCGGAGATCACCGCCCGCGCGGCGCGCCTCGGCCTCGACCTCTCCGGCGCGCGGGTGCTCAGCCCGCTCGACTCGACGCTGCGCGAGCGGTTTGCCGCGGAGTACGCGCGCCTGCGCGCCCACAAGGGCGTGACGCTCGAGAGCGCGCGGGATATCGTCACCGACGTCTCCTATTTCGGCACGATGATGGTCCAGCTCGGGATGGCCGACGGGATGGTCTCCGGCGCGGCGCACACGACCGCGCATACGATCCGCCCCGCGTTCGAGATCATCAAGACCACGCCGGATGTCTCGATCGTCTCCAGTGTCTTCCTGATGTGCCTGGAGGACCGCGTGCTCGTCTACGGCGACTGCGCGGTGAATCCGAACCCGACGGCGGACCAGCTGGCGGACATCGCCATCTCGTCGGCGCACACCGCCGCTCGCTTCGGCATCGAACCCCGGATCGCCATGCTCTCCTACTCGACCGGGGAGTCCGGAGCCGGGGACGACGTCGAAATGGTCCGCGCGGCCACCGCGCTGGTGCGCGAGCGGCGACAGGACCTGCCTGTGGAGGGGCCGATCCAGTACGACGCGGCGGCCGACGTCACCGTGGCGGCGACGAAGATGCCGGGATCGCAGGTGGCGGGGCACGCCACGGTCTTCATCTTCCCGGACCTCAACACCGGCAACAACACCTACAAGGCGGTCCAGCGCAGCGCCGGCGCGGTCGCCATCGGCCCGGTGCTGCAGGGGCTCCGCAAGCCGATCAACGACCTGTCGCGCGGCGCGCTGGTCAAGGACATCGTCAACACTGTCGCCATCACAGCCATCCAGGCCCAGGGAGAAGAGACACCCGCATGAGCGTCGTCCTCGTCGTCAACTCCGGATCGTCATCGATCAAATACCAGATCATCGACATGGACACCGAGGCGGTCATCGCCAAGGGGCTGATCGAGCGGATCGGCACCGGCACCGGCATCGTCACGCACACCGGTCCACAGGGGAAGCATCGTCACGAGCAGCCGATCCTCGACCACGTCGCCGGCTTCCGGGCGATGGTCGATGCCTGCAACACCTACGGCCCGCGGCTGGACGAGGTGCCGATCGCCGCGGTCGGGCACCGCGTCGTCCAGGGCGGGTCGCGATTCGTCGCGCCGACGGTGATCGACGACGCCGTGATCCGGACGATCGAGGAGATCAGCCCGCTCGCGCCGCTGCACAACCCGCCGAACCTGCTCGGCATCACCGCCGCCCGCGCCACCTTCCCGGACGTGCCGCACGTGGCCATCTTCGACACGGCGTTCCACCGCACGCTGCCGGAGGAGGCGCACACCTACGCGATCGACGCCAACCTCGCCCGCCAGTACCGCATTCGCAGGTATGGCTTCCACGGGACGTCGCACAAGTACGTCGCCGAGCTGGCCGCCGACTATCTGGGGCGCCCGCTCGCGGAGGTCAACGCGATCACGCTCCACATCGGCAACGGCGTCTCCGCCTGCGCCGTCCGGGGCGGGGAGTCGGTGGACACGTCGATGGGGATGACGCCGCTGGAGGGGCTGATGATGGGCACCCGCAGCGGCGACCTCGACCCCGGCATCCTCTTCCACCTGCACCGCCAGGCGGGGATGACCGTCGACCAGCTCGACGACATGCTGAACCGCCGCAGCGGCCTGCTCGGGATGACGGGCAGCTCGGACATGCGCGATGTGCTGGAGTCGGCGCACCGCGGCGAGAAGCGCGCCGAGCTGGCGCTGGCGACCTACTGCTACCGGCTCAAGGGATACGTAGGTGCGTACTTCGCCCATCTCGGCCAAGTGGACGCGATCGTTTTCACCGCGGGCGTGGGCGAGAACGCCCCGGAGGTCCGCCATCGCACGCTGGAGGGGCTGGAGCACCTCGGCATCCGCCTCGACGAGACGCGCAACGAGGCCGACGAGAGCGGCACCCGCTGCATCTCCGCCGACGACTCGGCGGTCGCCGTGCTCGTCATCCCCACCAACGAGGAGTTGGAGATCGCGCGCCAGACGCTGACGGCGATCGCGTAGACGGCGCCCACCCACCCGGTACCACAAGCCGACGAGCATGCGCGCCGCCCTCCTCCTCCGTCCTCACGAGCCGACGACGCGAGCGCAGTACGGGCCCGCCTGGCCGAGGCGAAGCCGAGGGCTCGCTCCGCTGCCCGGGATGGCTGGGCGGGCGAGCCACTCTGTGCCGAACGGACCATGTG
>DATLHE010000150.1:0-3334 GCA_035540335.1 Thermomicrobiales bacterium
GGATGGCGCCCATCTCCAGCGCATACGCCGCAAGGCTGCCCACCGGCGCGACCGCGCCGCACCCGGCGCACACCGTCCGCGCGGTCGTGGCATCGAAGGCGAAGATCTCGGTCAGGAGCCCGGCGGCGACATTGCCGTCCATGCGCGTGGTCGCGTCGTCCATCGCTATCCTCCCGTCGGGCCGAAGCGCTCCGTCCGGATTCGCCCCGGCGCATGTCCGAGCGCGACGAGCGTCGACGCCACCGTCTCCACCAGCCGCGTCGGTCCGCAGACGTACACCAGCGGCCGCGACTCAGGCGGCCAGGCCATCTCCGCCAGCATCGCTTCATCGATGCGGCGTGCATACCCCGCCCAGCCTGGCGGCCGAGCGCGCGTCAGTGTGTGGATCACGTCGAGCCCGTCGTCGGCTCCAAGCCGCTCCAGCTCGTTCCGGTAGATGATCTCCACGTACGACCGCGACGAGTACAGCAACCGCGCCGGCACATCGCTGCCGGCCGCGGCCCGCTGCCGCAGCATCGCCATTAGCGGCACGACGCCCGACCCGCCGCCGATCAGGAGCAGCGGCCCGCCGTCCGCCACGTCCCAGGCGAAGTACCCGCCGATCGGCCCGCGCAGCTCCAGCTTGTCGCCGGGCCGCAGCTCGTCGGTGAGGTAGGGCGACACCTCGCCGTCGTCCAGCCGCTCGACGGTCAGCTCCACCCGCTCCGCGTCCGGCGCCGAGGCGATCGAGTAGCTCCGCTGTGACTGGTAGCCGTCCTCCGCCGTGAGGCGCACGTCGACGTGCTGCCCCGCCCGGTGCCCGGTCCAGCCGGGGACCACCAGGCGTAGCGTCGTCGTCCGCGGCGTCTCGACGATCGTCTCAACGACGTCGGCCAGATGCCAGCTCAGTCGCCCTGGTAGCGCTGTTCCTGCCATGGATCACCGTAGTTGTGGTAGCCGAGCTCCTCCCAGAACCCCGGCTGGTCGTTCTCCGAGAGCTCGAGCCGGCGCACCCACTTGGCGCTCTTCCAGAAGTAGAGATGTGGCACCAGCAGCCGCGCCGGCCCGCCGTGCTCGGGGTGGAGCGGCTCCCCGTCGTACCCGAAGGCAATCCACGCCTTGCCGCCGGTGACGTCCTCGATCGGCAGGTTCGTCGTGTACCCCCCGTCGCAGTGGGCGATGAGGTAGCCGGCGTCGTGCTCGACACCGTCGAGCAGCGTGTCGAGTGACACGCCCTCCCACTCGGTGTCGAACTTCGACCATTTCGTGACGCAGTGGATGTCGACGGTGAAGGTCTCCCGCGGCAGTGCCAGGAACTCCTGCCACGTCCACCGCCGGGGTGCGTCGACCGCTCCGGTCAGTTGGAGGTCCCAGCGGTCGAGCCCGGTGCGCGGCGTCGGCCCGGCGGAGAGAACCGGGAAGTCCCCGGTCGGGTACTGACCGGGCGGGAGGCGATCCCCCAGCTCCGGATGACGACGACGTCCGCGAAACCCGCGCGAGATGAATCCGCTCCCCATGGGCCTGCCTCCGTGTGACGCGCGTCATGGCGACGCGGTGGCCCCATCATAGAGCGCGGATCCGCGAACGCGACATCCCTCTCCCGGGCCGGATCAGTACGTCGCGCGTCCGCCGGAGATGTCGAATACCGCCCCGGTCGAGAAGGTGACCTCGCGCGAGCAGAGGAAGCTCACCAGCGCGGCGACCTCCGCCGGCTGCCCCACGCGCCCCATCGGGATGCGGCTCGTCATGTAGTCGATGTGCTCCTGCGAGATCTGCTTCAGAATCTCCGTCTCGATCACCGCCGGCGTCACGGCGTTGACGATCACGCCCTTCTGCGCGACCTCCTTCGCCAGCGACTTCGTCAGCCCGATCACCCCCGCCTTCGCGGCGGAATAGGGGCTCGCGTTCGGGTTGCCCTCCTTGCCGGCGATCGAGGCGATGTTCACGATCCGCCCGTAACCCGCGTCCATCATCGCCGGGAGCACCGCGCGGCAGCCGAGGAAGACGCCCGTGAGGTCGATCGCGATCACCTGCTGCCACTCGTCGACGCTCAACTCCCAGCTCGGGGCCGAGCGCCCGGCGATGCCCGCGCAGTTGACGAGCACCGTGATCGCTCCCAGGCGTTCGCTGGTGGCCCGCACGGCGGCGTCCCAACTCGCCTCGGAGGTGACATCGAGCACCACGGCGCACGCCCGTTCGCCAAGCGCGTCCGCCGCCTGCGTGGCCGCCGCCTCGTCGATGTCGGCGATGACGACGGACATGCCGTCCTCGATCAGCCGCGTCGCGATGGCATGGCCGATGCCGCGCGCCGCGCCAGTGACAAGCGCAATCTGATCCTGCTCCGATGCCATGGTGCCGTGCTCTCCCTCAAGATGCGATCGATCGCCGATGATCCGAGACCCGATCATACCCGCGCCAGGGCTGCATCGGTAGGGGCGGACCTTGTGTCCGCCCGCATCGCCGCAGGCGATGATGCGGCCACACAATGTGCCCTCTGGGCATCGGGCCGCCACAAGGGCGGCCCCTACCACGCGGATTGTGATTCGGTTGCGTGACAATCCCCTTCCGCTCCGGCACACTGGCACCCATGCGGCCCTGACCCCCCACCCGAGGAGCGCCATGTCACGCCTGCTGCTGCGCCACGCAGTCACCGTCGCCACGATGAACGACGCCGGCGACGAGATCGCCGATGGCGGCGTCTACATCGAGGATGGCCGGATCGTCGCCGTCGGCCCGACCGCCGACCTTCCGGACACCGCCGACGAGATCATCGACGCGCGCGGCATGGTCGTCCTCCCCGGCCTAGTCAATACCCATCACCACTTCTATCAGACGTTGACCCGCGCCGTGCCCGCCGCGCAGGATGCCAGCCTCTTTACGTGGCTGAAGACGCTCTACCCGATATGGGGCGGGATGACGCCGGAGGCGATCCGCGTCAGCACCGCCGTCGCGCTCGCCGAGTTGATGCTCTCCGGCTGCACGACGGCCAGCGACCACACCTACATCTGGCCCAACGGCGCCCGAGTGGACGACCAGATCGAGGTCGCGCGGGAGATGGGCGTGCGCTTCCACGCCAGCCGCGGCTCGATGTCCGTCGGCGAGTCGCAGGGCGGCCTCCCCCCGGACGCGGTCGTGGAGGACGAGGATGCGATCCTCGCGGATTCCCGCCGCGTCATCGAGACCTACCACGACGACGCGCCCGGCGCGATGACCCGCGTCGTCCTCGCTCCCTGCTCGCCGTTCAGCGTCTCGCCCGATCTCATGCGCGAGAGCGCCGACCTCGCCCGGTCCTACGGCGTGCACCTGCACACGCACGTGGCGGAGACGCTGGACGAGGAGGCCTACTGCCGGGAGA
>DATLHE010000151.1:0-4279 GCA_035540335.1 Thermomicrobiales bacterium
ACCTTGTAGTCCTCGAAGCGCTTGGTCCACTCCATCTGCGCCTTCTGGCCGTCGTCGACGGCCTGCCGGAAGTGGTTGAGCGCCTCTTCGGGGACGAAGAACGCCGGCTCGGTCGGGATACCGAGGTTCTCCTTGGTGGCGGTCACCTCGTCTGCGCCGAGCGGCGAGCCGTGGACGCCGAAGGTGTTGGCCTTGTTCGGCGAGCCGAAGCCGATCACCGTCTGCGCGGCGATCAGGCTCGGGCGGCCGGTCTCGTTCTTCGCGTTCTCGAGCGCCTTGGCGACGGCCTCGGTGTCCATGCCGTCGATCGACTGGACGTGCCAGCCCATCGCCTCGAAGCGCGCCGGGACGTCCTCGCTGAGCGAGACGTTGGCGGTCGCCGCGAGCGTGATGTGGTTCTGGTCGTAGAGGTAGATGAGCTTGCCGAGCTTGAGGTTCGCGGCGACCGACGCCGCCTCGAAGGCCACGCCCTCCATGATGTCGCCATCGGAGACGATGCCCCACGTGTAGTGGTCGATGATCTCGTGGCCCGGGCGGTTGTACTTCGCGGCGAGGAACGCCTCGGCGGCGGCGAGGCCGACGCCGTTGGCGAGGCCCTGCCCGAGCGGGCCGGTCGTGACCTCGACACCGGCGGTGTCGCCGCGCTCCGGGTGACCGGGCGTCCGCGAGCCGAGCTGGCGGAAGTGCTTCAGGTCATCCAGGCTGACGTCGTAGCCCGTCAGGTAGAGCAGCGAGTAGAGCAGCATCGAGCCATGACCGGCCGAGAGCACGAACCGGTCACGGTCCGGCCACTGCGGGTCCTTCGGGTTGTGCTTCAGGAACTGCTGCCAGAGCACGTAGGCCATCGGGGCCGCGCCGAGCGGCAGGCCCGGGTGCCCGGAGTTGGCCTTCTGCACCGCATCCATGGAGAGGGTGCGGATGGCGTTGATGGCGAGGGTATCAAGCTTGGTTTCGGTGGCGGTTGCCACGGGCGCCTCCTTTTGAAGCGGGGCAGGTCAGGGCGTGGTGATCCCTGTCCAGCCTGCGATGCCGCACGTGCGGCGACTCGTTGAACCTCGACGCGTGAGCTGCGCAGCGCATGGGGAGATGTCAACCGGGGTCGGCCGCGACGTCAATATCCATTATCCCACGTTGAGCGGATTCATTCCGGCGCCGCGAACGCCAGAACGGGCGCCCGAACAGGGCGCCCGCGTGGTCAGTTCGAGGGGCTGGATGCCGGGGCCGGCGTTCGGAATCGATGGGAGAGCGTCTCCCCCGCCTGGACGGCGATGCCGGTCACCAGCGGCAGCCAGAGCTCGCCGACGCGGCAGAGGAGCGTCGCGCTCACCGCCGCCGCCGCGGGGATGCCGAGGCGCTCCAGCGCGACGGCCATGCTGACCTCGACGATGCCGATGCCCTGGAAGACCGGGGCGACCAGCAGGAAGACCATGCCGACGACGTACGCCATCAGCGGCACCTGGATGTCCGGCGCCTGGCCGACCGCCTTCAGCGCCAGGAGGAGCATCACCGCGCCGCCGATCTTGGTCGCGAACATGTAGATGAAGGGGCGGATGAGCGACCGGGCGGTGATGTGGTGCGTGCGGATCTCGGCGAGGAAGCGCAGCGCCTTGCGCGGCAGGCGGTGGATCAGCCACCGCGGCGGCTTCTTGCCGCTCAGCGCGATGTGCAGCAGCCACCCCATGGAGAGGACCAGCAGGACGAGCCCGCCGGTGCCGATCAGCAGCATCGTCGACGGCTTCTGCACGAACAGCACGGGGATGAGCAGGAGCAGGAAGGCGAAGTTGCCGATCACGCTCTTGATCGAGACCGTCAGCAGCGCGTCCGCCGGCCGCACGCCGCGCTGGCGGAGCCGGTGCACGAAGATCAGCATCGATGACGGCCCGCCGACCGGCGTCACGGTGCCGACGACGACACGCTGCAGGTGCACGTTGACGAGGGAAGAGAACCCTACCTGGTGGCCGAGACGCATGAGCAGGCTGCGGTAGGTGGTTGCCACGAGGGCGAGAATCCCGATTTCCAGACCAACGAGGGCCAGGATCCATTCGAAATCGGCATTGAGGAGCAGGTCCCAGACGCGCTGGATCTCGGATTGTTGCCGCCAGCCGAACCAGAGGGAGAAGAGGAGAACGAGGCCGAGCCAAACGTAGGCGCCGTAGCGTCGTATTGAGTGGCCGACCTTGCGTATGAGAGGCATGATCAGACCGGATGTCCTTTCGGTGATGCAGAGTGATGACAGGACGTCTGTGGTCGGGAAGATGATCCGGGCCAACGGGAGCGGTGCATGTCAGTCCTCATGTTGCCGTTCCTGTACACACAGTTTCGCATAGGTCGTGCCACGCCGTCATGCCCGAAATGGCCCACGATCTCGCGGACTCTGCCGTAAAACACTGCTCGTGCATCCGCATTGATGACACATCGCCCATCGCGTCGGAAACGCGACGTTGCCGGCTCAGGCGCCGACGAAGAGGCCGATGCCGATCGAGAAGATCGCGAAGGCCAGCATCAGGATGCCGAACATCGTGAACGACCCGCCGGACTGCACCGCCCGGGGCGTCTTCTTGACATAGCGTTGGTGCAGGATGTTGATGGCGAAGACCGCCGCGCCGAGCCCGATGCCAATCCAGAGAATTGCCGTCACGTCCATTTGCTTGCTCACGGAATCGTCGTACCCAGTGCCGCCCTCGCTGGCGCACGTGCCTCATACTAATTGAGGAAGGACGGCGGTGTCGTGAAGCGCCGCCCGTGCGCCCCGGTGGGCGGTGTCAGGTGGGAACGAAAGGACAAGGGTGAGTCACCACGAGCGTCTGCCGGCCGGCAGCGTGCCCCGCTACGAGGCGCCGCGCCCGGTCCGGTACACACTCTCCGATCTGGAGCGCGAGACGGGCGTCAACGCCCGCACGATCCGCTACTACATCGCGGAGGGACTCCTGCAGCCCGCCTACGGGCGCGGACCGTCCGCGACCTACGACGCGGATCACCTCCTCCGCCTGCGGGTGATCCAGCGCCTGAAGGACGACCGTCTCTCGCTGCGGGACATCAAGGAGCGCCTCTCGCACATGACGCCGGAGGACGTCGCCGTGATGCTCAAGATCCAGATGCAGCCCGCGGCGGAGACCTGGCGCCGGTACGCGCTGCACGAGGACCTCGAGGTTCTCGTCCGCGATCGCCCGCCAGGCGACCGCGAGGCGCCCTACGAGCAGGCGTTCGACCTGATTCTGGAGTATGCGCGGACGGTGCTCGAGGATCTGGAACGGCGGGTCGAGGAATGACGGACGAACACAGGACCATTCGCGGCGGGGGTGGCATCGTCTCCCGCGGCGGCGAGCGCTCCGCCGCCCGCGCCATCGCGGAGGGCGACATTCCGGCGCTCATGCGCGGCTGGCGGCGTCGCTGGGCGAGCGGCATCGCCGTCGCGACGACGACCGACGCGGCGGGCGCCTTCCGTGGGATCACGCTCACCGGCGTGCTCTCCGTCGCGCTCGAACCGCCGCTGGTCGCCCTCTCGCTGACGAGTGACGGAGCGTTTCTCGGCATCCTGCGCGAGTCGGGCCGCTGCGCGTTGCACATCCTCGACCGCGACCAGGACTTCACCGCCGAGCGCTTCGCCGGCCGTGCCCCGGTGCCGGACGGCCGCTTCGGCGGCGTGCCGCACACGGTCGTGGACGGCCTGCCGGTGCTGGACGGCGCGCTCGCATGGGCCATCGGCGACGTCGAGCGGATCGACGCCCATGGCGACCACGCGCTGGCGATCGTCCGCGTCACCGCCGGCACGCTCGCGGACGACACCGACGATCCGCTCCTGAGCTATGAGGGCCGCTACCGCGGCCTCGAGGCGTCGTGATGGCCAAGGGTGATGAGCGCAGCGACCTGTGGGTGCCGGACAACCCGGACGGCAGCGGCTGGGCCGATGTCGACTGGGTGAGCGCCGTGCGCGGCAGCCGCTATCACTACCGCCACGGCGAGCCGATCGAGGAGGCTCGGGCGGCCCGGCCGTCGTTCTACCGGATCGTCACCCGGCTGCATACCGAGGCGATCCCGATCCCGCACGAGAACAGCTACTACGTCCCGGCCGACGCGCTCGCCGATTTCCTCGCCGAACTGATCTGGAATGGCGGCGCCGAGACGATCTGGCACATCGAGGACTGCCCGGAGCCGCCGGCCGAGTCGCGCGTGCGACGCGACTAACCTTTCGGCTTCGGCGGCCGCATCAGCAGCTCGACGTTGTCGTCGTTGATCTGGAAGACCCAGCCCTCCAGCGTCGCGATCGCGGGCGTGGAGA
>DATLHE010000152.1:0-2602 GCA_035540335.1 Thermomicrobiales bacterium
TGCGCAGCCGTGAGGCGACCCACAGCGTCTCGCCCACGGCGAAGAGGCCGACGGCGACGGTGACGACATCGATGCCGTTGAGCAGGTGCGCGTTGCCGAAGGTGAAGCGCGGCTGGCCGGTGAGCGCGTCGATGCCGACCATCCCGAGCGCGAGGCCGAAGAAGAGGCTCACCAGGCCGCGCACCACGGACGAGCCGAGCAGCGTCGAGACCGTCGTGAACGCGAGGACCATCAGCGCCAGGTACTCGGCCGGGCCGAATTTGAGCGCGATGTCCGCCATCGTCGGCGCGATCAGGGTCAGGCCCATCGTGCCGAGCGTGCCGGCGACGAACGAGCCGATCGCCGCGGTGGCGAGCGCCGCCGCGCCGCGGCCTCGCTTCGCCATCTTGTTGCCTTCGAGGGCGGTGATGATCGAGGCGCTCTCGCCGGGCGTGTTGAGCAGGATCGAGGTCGTCGAGCCGCCGTACATGCCGCCGTAGTAGATGCCGGCGAACATGATGAACGCCGGGATCGGGTCGAGCGAGTAGGTCACCGGCAGCAGCAGCGCAACCGTCAGCGCCGGCCCGATGCCGGGCAGCACGCCGACGAGCGTGCCGAGGAAGACGCCGATCAGCGCCCAGAGCAGGTTTTCGGGGGTGAGCGCGACGCCGAAGCCGTCGATCAGCGAGCTTATCGAGTCCATGCGTGCCTCAATGCCCCTTTGCGAGAACTCAGGAAATCCTCATGCGGCGCGATCGGGGGCGTCACGGCAGCACCCCGGCGAGCCAGCCCTCCGGCAGCCGGACCCCGAGCCAGGTGTCGAAGAGCAGGAAGGTCGCCACGCCGAGGACGACCCCGATCGCGAGGTCGGGAAGCACCCGGCGGCTCCCCATCGCGAACGCCGAGACCGCGAACAGCACGGCGCTGGAGAGCACGAATCCGGCGTGCGTGATGAGCAGCGCGAAGAGCGCCAGCCCGACCGCCATGATCGCGATCACGGTCCAGTCGGTCTCCGCCTCGGGGTCGACGTCCTCGCTGTCCTCGCCGCCACCGGCGATGTGCGGCGCGCGAGCGATGTCGATCGCGTACCAGATGCCGAGCAGCACGAGGCCTCCGCCGACGATCTCGGGGATCGCGCGGGGGCTGACCCGGGCGACGGCGCGGGTGATTCGGATGTCCTGCGTCTGGACGAGGACGATGACGCCGAGAACGATGACGGCGGCGGCGACCAGCAGTTCGCTCCAGCGCCGCCAGCCGGACATCTCCGGACGCGATCCGGCAACCTCGGCCGTCGATTGGGGGTCGATTACCATGAGGTCCCGCTCCACGGTGGCGCGGAGGTCAACGAATGGCCCCCGCGCCCCGATGTCTCTCAGCCGCCAATCAGGCCGAGGTCGGTCAGGAGCTGGTTGACGTGCTCGGTCTCGCTGGCGATGTACCCGCCAAACTCCTCGCTGCCCTGGTAGAAGTCACTCCAGCCGAAGCGCTGCAGCGTCGCCTGCCACGTCGCGGAGTGGACGACCTGGTCGAACGCGCCGCTCAGGCACGCGGCCTCCGCCTCGTCGAGCTCCGGCGGGGCGACGACGCCGCGCCAGTTCGCCAGCTCGACGTCGATGCCGGACTCTTGCAGCGTCGGGATGTCGGCGCCGAAGCTGGCCGCCGGGGTTGCCCCGCCGGCCTCGGGCGTCGCGCTGCCCGCCTCCGTGCGGCCGGAGACGGCGAGCGCGCGGAGGTCGCCGCTCTCGATCTGGGCCTGCCACTCGCCGAGGCCGGAGACGCCGGCGGTGGTCTGGCCGCCGAGGATGGCGGAGAGCGCCTCGCCGCCGCCGGAGAACGGGACGTAGTTGATCAGCGTCGGGTCGATGCCCTCGGCCTGGGCCAGCATGCCGACCAGCAGGTGATCGGTGCCGCCCGCGGAGCCGCCCGCCCAGCTCACGGCGCCGGGATCGGCCTTGAAGGCCTCCATCAGGTCATCGATCGTCTGGTACGGCGAGTCGGCCGGCACGACGATCACTTCCCACTCCGTTGTCAGGCGCGCGATCGGGGTGACCTGCTCCAGCGTGACCGGCGACTCGTTGAGGCCGATGCCGCCGACCATCACGAGGCCCATCACCATCGCCATGTGGCTGTCGCCGGAGTGCTCGTTGACGAGCTCGGCGAGGCCGATCGTGCCGGCCGCGCCGGGGACGTTGAAGACCTCGACGGTGTTGACGATGCCCTCGTCCTGCAGGGCGGTCTGGAGCTCGCGCGCGGTGCCGTCCCAGCCGCCGCCTGGGGAGGCGGGGGCCATGATCTGCAGGGTCTCGGAGCTCCAGTCGGCGCAGTCATCCTGCGCGACGGCCGTGCCGGGGACGAATGCGGTGACGCCCAGCGCGAGCGCCATGAGCGCGAACAGCATGGCCCGCAGCGGTCGCGGATGACGTTTGGCTCGGGATGACAACATCGACTTCTCTCCTCCACCCGCCATGCGCGGGACGCCAGACGTGCCGGCCACCGGCCGGCAGACCACAACGCGCGCCCGCATGGCCGCGGGCTCGCCAGGGATGACGGAACGGACCCGTCCCATCCGGCGAGTCACGAAGCATGAGTTGGCGCACGTTTTCGCAAGGGTAGCAGAATCCCG
>DATLHE010000153.1:0-17174 GCA_035540335.1 Thermomicrobiales bacterium
TGGACGGCAATGTCGCCGCCGGGCTCCTGACCGAGATCTTCGCCTTCGATGCCACGACCGCGCGGACGGTGTGCGCCGGGTGCGGCGCGGTCGCGCCGGTGGGCAGCCTTGCGGCGTATGCGCTGGAGATGGGCGCCATCCTGCGCTGTCCAGGGTGCGACACGGCGCTGATCCGGATCGCGCGGCTCGGCACGGGTTACGGGTTGGACCTGCGCGGCACGAGCGTGCTGCGGGTGTGGACGAACGCCCGGCCCCATCCAGCCTAACGGGGTACAATGCTCGGTGACACCGCCTGGCCGCGATCCGGCCGGGTGACGTGCACGCACCGTCGTCAACGCGCTGGAGGAACGTCTCGGATGCCGCTCTTTCCGTGGAGTCGCAGGAACCTGAAACAAGAGATGATGGTCAAGCCGCGCCCGAAGATCTCCGGCTACCGGTTCTCCCTCAAGGGCTCACCACGTCATTACGATGACGTGAAGGGCATCATCCAGGCCGACGGCGGCGCCGAGGTCTACTTCGGCGAGGCGCTGGCCTACGAGCGCGGGGCCGGCGTGGCGTTGTGGCGGATTCGTGCGAACAGCTTCGACTGGCTGCCGACGCTTTACGACTGGTGGGTCGAGATGGAGCGGGTGGAGCCGATCGACTTCACGTTCCACCTGTACCTGCCGTCGAACCCGAAGTACCCGGCGCTGGACCTGCGGCAGCACACGCCGCAGGAGGTCGCCGACTTCATCCAGAAGAACGCGCCGTGGGAGGGCCGGAAGCCGGCGTCGACCAAGCCGACCGAGATGGCGGCGGGGCAGCCGACGATGGAGAGCCACTAGGCGGCATCAGCGAGAGCGAACAGTCACGGGCGGCGGGGGTACCCCTGCCGCCCGTTTTTGTATGCCCTTCGGCTACGCCCGGCACATCCGGCGCGACGAGGAGGACATTGCTACCCGGATACCCAGCAACATGGTGGTAGCGCCGCAAGTCCTCCGCTACGGCAGGAAGGCTTAGATGACGTCGGCCTCACTCCGGGGCGGAGAAGATGATCTCGCCGTCGTGCCACTCCGGCTCTTCCTCCAGCAGCTCGCGGTAGCGAAGGTACTGCTGGTGCTGCTCCGGGCTCTGGGCGTTCTTGTGATAGGCATCCTTGTCCGTGAACGCGACGACCATGAAGAACTCGTTGGCGTCCTTGTCCATGCGGTACATGTGCGTGAAGAGGAACCCGGGGGTACTGGAGGCGTTCTCGTTCTCGATCTCGCGCATCTGCGCTTCCATACCGGGCTTCATCCGCATGCGGGCGACGGTGCCGTACATGTCGCGCTCCTTGGCGTGTGCGATCTAGCCGACCTGTCCCATGATCTGCCCGACCTCGTCGGCGGTGAAGCCACGCAAGGTCTCGGTGCGGACCGTGCCGAGCGCGCCGATCTGCACGCCGAGGGTGGCGGCCGCCTCATCGCTCGGGAGATCGAAGACGGCGACGATGTCGTAGCGGCCGAGCGTCCAGAGCATGAGATCCTGGCTGCCGCCCAACTTCTCGATCATCTGCTGGACGCGCTGGGCGCGCTCGGTGGTGCCCTTCGCCTCGGCGATGCCCTTGTCGGTCCAGTTCACCAATACCACGTACTTGGCCATGACCGGCCTCCTTTTGGTTGGGATGACACGACGCATGCACAGGAGTCCCGACGGTCAGGTCCCTGCCCGGGAGGGCGCGATGAGAATGGGGGTGAAAGGTCGCGCTTCATTGTAACGCCGGGGGTCGGGGACTGGAAATGGCCTGAAAATGCGGGTGGCGGCGAGGGGGCGTTTTCTTAGGTGTCACCTGGAGAGCGCTGGCCATTTGGGCCAGAGGGCGGACGCAAGGGCCGCCCGCACGATGCTGGGCGCGGGGGCGCTGCACGGGGGCCAGGTGGGGACCCCGGACACAGGGTCCGGGGCTACGAAGGCAAGCGACAAATAGTGATCGGCCGGCCGGCATGCTGTATGGTCAGTCGGCGGCGGGGACGGTCTCCTCGCGCTCCTGTCCGAGCTCTTCCTGGAGCTTGGCGAGCAGCTCGGGGTGCTCCTTCCAGCAGGCGTTGCGGGTGGGGGTGTGGAGGCAGAGCAGGACCTCGTCCTCGTTGTGGACGGTCCATCCCACGGCGCAGCGCGGCACGTGCTGACCGCCGCGGAAGGGCATGCCGAGACGCGTGCGGGTGAGCATCGGGCAGCCGAAGCGGGGTTCCGACGTGTCGGTGCCGTCGCCGAGGGGACGCTTGCACTCGGGCTGGAGGGGCGTCTCGGGCCGGGCATCACGGCGGAGTACCTCGGCCGGCATCACCTCCGGGATGGGGCGGCGCCGGCCGGAGCGCCGGCGGCCGCCCCGGCTGCCGGACTCGCGCGGTTGTCCCGGCGCGGACGCCTGCGGCTGGCCCTGCTGCTGCTCGGTCTGCTGTGGCTGCGGGGCTGCCCCGGAGCGCCGGCCCCGGCTGCGCCGCCGGGAGCGGCTAGAGCGGTTTCTCTGGCTGCTGGACGTTGCGTCGGTTGAGTTGTCGGCTGGCAAACTGTGTCGCCGCTCGGCTGAGTCGTCCAAGCGTCTTTCCTCCAAAAATCAGCGATTTGACGACGGCAACGCGGACGAGCTCGCGGATGGCCCCGAGGTCGCCGTCGATGTCCTCGCGCCGCAGATCCGTCGCGGCCAAATGGCGATCCGCGACCTGGGCCGGGGTCATCTTCACCGCCTGTTGCAGCGCCGTCAGGATCACATACAGGTCATCAAGCTGCCCGACGACCGGGATGATGCCCGGCACCAGGTCGAACGGGGAGACGGCGTAGGTACCGCCGACGCCGAGCACGGCCTTCGCCTGCTTCGGCACTTGGGGATCGCGCGCCATGGCCGCGGCCAGCTTCACGTATGCCGGCAAGCGCTTGACGGACTCCCAGAACGCCGCCAGCGCGGCACCCATCTCGTCCTGCTCCGGGGCCCGCGGGCCGGTCCCGGTGTCGCCGGACGGCGCAACGGGCGGCACGACGAGCTTCGTGGTGTCGATCGGACGCCAGGGCTGCTGGTTCGGCGGTTGTTGCTCGGCCATGGAACGCATCCCTCCCGCGGGAAACGATGGAATGGACAGTGCGGACTGGCTTTCGACCTTCCCGTCCATGTTCTATTGTGCCACTGGCGCCCAATTCCGGCTGCTGTAGGATAGGATAGACGAAGGGACCGAACCAACAGCACCAGCTTGCGCGAATGTCAGAGCGGACACGCCGGCCCATTGGTGCCAGAGTGAGGCGTACCTTGGCATTCTCGCCTGCTCACTGGCGTCACTGGTGCCGTGATCATCGCGCAGCCCGAAATGAGGCGTCCCCCCAGGTGCGTGATGGGAGCCACGCGAGAGGGATGGCGCAGAGGTGAACGCCGATGCCACCAGCACCGCTGACGGATCGTGGGTCGATTCTCACACCCCGGCAACGGGAGGTTCTTCGCCTGCAGGCGTATGGCCTCACGTACCAGGAAATCTCGGACCATCTGGGCCTGAGCATCTGGACCGTCAAGAACCATCACAAGCAGGCCGTGCGCTCACTCCGGGTCGCGCTCAAGGGCGGGCCCAACGAGCGGGTTCGCACCTCGTTGGCGTGCTACATCCTTGGGCTGCTCGACGGCGGGCTCACGCCCCAGCAGGTGGCCCGCCATCTGCGTGACGTGACCCCCCCAAAGTCAGCTCACGATGAGCACGACACGACGACACCCATCGAGCATATGCGGCTCCTCGCCTGACGCCTGGGAGCGACCTGCCGCCACGATGACGTGCGGCAGTGCCGTTGGCGTGCCCGCCGCGTGGCACGATCAGCGTTCCCGGAGCTGCCGGAGAACGAAGAGCGCGTTGGCTGGGCGCTCGGCGATGCGACGGGTGAAATAGGGATACCACTCGGTGCCATAGGGAACGTAGACGCGCATGCCGAAGCCATCCTGCTTCAGCCGGCGCTGCTCCGCGCGTCGCACACCGTAGAGCATCTGGAACTCGAAGCGCTCCGGCGCGATGGCGCGGCGGCGCGCGAAGGCGATGGTCGCCTCGATCAGCGCGGGGTCGTGCGTGGCGATGGCCGGGAAGCGGCCGTGCTCCAGCAGCTGCTCGGCGAGCCGCCGGAAGTTGTCGTCGATCTCCTTCTTCGACTGGAAGGCGACCGTCTCGGGCTCGGCATACGCGCCCTTGACGAGGCGGACGCGCGCATTGCGAGCGATCATCGCCTCGACATCGGCGGCGGCCCGGCGCAGGTAGGTCTGGATGACGACGCCGACCTCGTCCGGGAACTGGTCGTGCAGGCGCGCGAAGATGTCCATGGTGCGGGCTGTGTAGGCCGAGCCTTCCATGTCGATGCGGACGAAGCCGCCGACGTGTCGCGCCGCGTCCAGGATGGGGATCATGTTCTCGCAGGCGACGTCGTCGCTGAGGTCGAGTCCGAGCATGGTGAGCTTGACGGAGATGTTCGGTTCGAGGCCGGCGGCGTGGATGCGATGCAGCGTGTCGACGTAGGTGGACACGGCCCGGCGGGCCTCGTCCGCGGTGGCGACGTTCTCGCCGAGCTGGTCGAGGGTGGCGACGATGCCCTCGGCGGCGAGGGCGCGGGTGGCGTCCAGCGCCATGTCGAGCGTCTCGCCGGCGACGAAACGGTCGACCAGCGCCCGCGCGAAGCGATTGCGCTCGAACAGTCGATGCACCAGCGGGACGTCCGCGACACCAAGCACCACACGCCGCGTCAGATTCATGCAAGGGACTCCGTCGATCAGGTGAGAGACACGCGCGCGGCGACACGTCGGGCCGCGCGGCTTTCGATGCGCCCAGTATCGCATTTGGGATGAGGGCGCCGGGGGTGTTGGGGGCGCGGTGTTGGGGAGGTCGTGCCATGGTGGGCGGACCAGGGAGGGCATTGAACGCGCATGACGTGGGCGCCCTTTTGGGTTCGTGAGCGCGTTCAATCCCTCCCCTACGTGTGGTGATGATGCCATGACGGCCCTTATGTCAGCAGAGGTCGGCCACCGCTCGCGGCTGCGAGGGCAGATGATGCATGCGATATGCGTACGTAGGCCATTGCGCTTCGCGTAGGGTCCTTCGCTGCGCTCAGGATGAGGGCTTGTTGGGGTCGTCGCGCAAGCAAGGCGCCGTTGTTGTCGGCCGCATTCCCCGGGCACCCAGGCCCGGGGCTACCGCGGCGAGCGCCGTTCTGACATTGAAACGCCGTGGTCGCGGGCAGGATCCGGGCATTGCAGCCCGGGGCTACTGCGCCAGACATCTGGCGAAGCGACGTGGTCGCGAACGTGCCCCGCACACCAGGTGCGGGGCTACGAAGCGGCGTAGGTTCAACCGGAGGCGAGCCAGTCGAGGACGGCGGCGGCGGTCCAGGATTGGCCGTCGGAGCCGAGGCCGGCGCCGGTGAATGGCTCGACGTACTCGAAGAAGCCGGCGGTGGCGATCTGGGCGAGGGCGTGCTCGCGGAGCGCGGCGGCGATCTCGACTTCGCCGATCCGGTCCCACGACCACCAGAGCAACCAGTTCATGATTGGCCAGACCGGGCCGCGCCAGTAGCGGCGCGTGCTGAAGACCGGCTCCAGCGGGCTGGTGCTCGGGGGGAGAGGCCAGCGCAGGTCCGGGTGGCCGGTGAAGGCCTCGGAGCGCCACATCTCGATGAGGGCGTGGCGGACGTCGACGGTCACCTGCCCGGCGAGCAGCGGGGCGAACGCGGCGATCGTCCGCACGACGACCGGGGCGTTGTCGACGACGTCGAGATCCATGCACAGGCGCCGGTCAGCGTCCCATTGGCGGGCGATGCCTTCGCGGCCGCGGTCGATCCACGACTCGATGATCGGCAGGTCGTCGAGCTCGGCGCTCGCCAGCGTGGCGAGCCGCAGCAGCGCCTCGTTGGCGGTGACGAGCAGCGCGCTCATGAAAACGTCCTTCATCCGGAAGGGATACTCGTCGTAGACCTGATCGACGCGATAGCCGCCGCGCCTGAGTAGCTCGACGAGCCAGAGAAAGCGCTGGTAGTCGGCGTCCGACGGACGCTCGGCGGGATCGGCGACGTGCGCCAGATCCCGTCGCTGAAAAGGGGGCAACGCTCCGTCCGGCACGGTGATCCGCGCCAGGGCGCGATCCCAGCGAGGCGAGTTGTCCATGCCGCTCTCCCACGGGTGGACGATGGTGACGAGGCCGGACACCTCGGGATCGCGGGCGGACATGAGGTAGCGGTGCCACTCGCGCAGGGGGCCGTAGAACTCGGTGGCGATCGCGCGGGCGCGCTCGTCGTCCGCGAGGCGGCAGATGGCGGCGATGGCGATGGCGTGGACAGGGGGCTGGATGATGCCACTGGTGGCGACGTCGACGGGCGCGTCCGGCGAGGCGTTGGCGACGTCCCAGCGCGCGGCGTCGGGGAAGTAGGCCTCGGCGGGGACGTCCGGGTTGTAGACGATGTGCGGGATCATGCCGTTGCGCCACTGGCCGCGAAAGAGGGCGCGCATCTCGGCCACCGCGCGGTCGACCGAGAGGTGAGCGAGGCCAATGGCGACGAAGGCCGCGTCCCAGCTCCACTGGTGGGGATAGAGGTTGGGGGCCGCCTTGATGATGGTGCCAGTATCATTGGCCTGCAGGATGCCCGCCGCGCGCGCGGCCATGTCGGGAGGCTGGTCGATAGTCATCGGCTGCTCTGTCTCCTGGCTCCCACCGGTCGTCCTGGACACTGGTGGGACATGGTCGGTCACGGTACGAGCATACAGGACGCCCCGTCGGCTCGCGTTGCCCCGAGGTCGCATGTGATCACCCCGGAAACGGACAACCCATCCACATCCCCGCCCACGAAGGCGCTGGCGGCGCCTGGCGTGGTGATCCGCGACGCACTGTACGATCTCATGCCCGTCTCCGGCCCCGCCGTGGCGCTGATCGGGTCGCCGCCGTTCCTGCGGCTGGACCGCATCCAGCAGCTTGGGTTCGTCTCCCGCGTCTGGCCGGGGGCCAAGCATACGCGGTATGAGCACTCGCTCGGGGTGATGCACCTGACGCGGCTGGCAGTCGAGCATCTGGCGACGCTGCCGGAGGGCGCGTGGATCGTCGCGGAGGACATTCGCACGATCGTCGCCGCGGCCTTGCTGCACGATGTCGGGCACTACCCGTTCTCGCATGCGATCGAGGAGCTGGGGCCGCCGATCCTGACCCATGAGGAGGTCGGGTGGCGTCGATCATCCACGGTGACGCGACGCATCTGACACCGGCCGACCGGGTGCTGCGGGGCGTGCTGTCGGGCACGCTGGACATGGACAAGCTGGACTACCTGCCGCGCGACGCCCGGGCGTGCAACGTGCCGTACGGCGGCGTCGACTCCGAGCGGCTGCTGGGGGCGCTGACGATCGTCGATGTGCCCGACCAGGAGGGGCTGACGCGGCGGGTGGCGATCACCGAGAAGGGCATCAGCCCACTACACTCGCTGATCAACGCCCGGCAGGAGATGTTCGACAACGTCTACTGGCACCACACGAACCGAGCATGCATGGTGATGCTGCTGCGGGCGATCCAGGATGCGCTGGAGGCGGGGGTGATCACCGCGAGCAGCCTGACGGACCACGACGACGCGTCGCTGCTGGCGTTCATGCGCGGCGCCGCGATGCCGGCGGGGACGCGGCGGCTGGCAGACGCTCTGGCGGAGCGGCGGATCCACAAGCGGGCGCTGGAGGTGAGCGCGCGGGCGACGGAGATGTACGCGCGGCTCGGCCAGCTCTGGTACGACCAGCGCGAGCGGCGGGCGGTGGAGCTGCGGTTGGTGGAGAAGCTCGCGGAGATGCTCGGGCAGCCGGTGGCGGACACGGCGATCCTGATCGACATTCCGAAGCCGGAGAAATGGCGGACCGACGTCTGGGTCGCCTTCGAGCGGCCGCCGGTGGGGATGCAGCCGCTGATGCACTGGCAGGACGTGGTGGGACTGGCGGACGAGGATTTCAAGCGGTACGAGGAGCACCGGCGGCTGATCCGGATCGTGACCGAGGAGCGGTACAGGGACGTTGTGGCCGCGAACTGGGAGGGGCTGGTGTACCCGGTGCTGGGCGGGGCGTTTTAGGGTTCGTTACGGCGAATTGCGGAATGGTAGACACATCCGTCGAGAAACCCGATCACGTACGGTCGGCCCTTGTGGCCGACCTCCTGCGCGCGATCAAGGTCGGCCACCGCCCGCAGGCGCAGGGCCGACCGTACGGGGCGCGCGGCATGAGAGGGCATCGAACGCGCATCGCGGTGTGTACCATCTGGGTGGTTGAGCGCGATGAGGGGACGGGAGGGATTGACCGCGCGCTCGGGGCTTTCCCGTTTGGGTGGCTGAGCGCGGTCAATCCCTCCCCTACGAAAACATGTCGTTTGGAGATATCTCGATGCCTGATCAACGAGCGAAACGACAGCAGCGGGCGTCCGAGGCCCGCGCCCGGGCGCGGGAGCGGCGTGACCAGCAGGTGACCGTGCCGGAGCAGGAGGCGACGGCGCCGCTGCCTGGGGCGGAGATCGTGGAGCCGCGTGACGCGAGCGGGGCGCTGGCGATCGGGATGCTGGGGGTGGTGGTCGTGCTGCTGGCGCTGCTGGTGATCGCGATCGCGATGTCGTTGTAGACGGGCGATCGAGCGCACACCCTTCGGGGTGCGCGGCTCCGTCAGCAGAAGGGGCATCGACGGACGCTGGGGGCTTGCCTTCCGGGCGAGGGGGAGGGCATGGAACGCGCCGACGCGTGTTGACCCGCACGGTGGTTGGGCGCGTTCAATCCCACGGCCGAGCCCAGTGACCGAGAAGCGCAGCGAACCTTCCCCTACGGCGTTGGATGGCAGGAGCGCCGTGGCATCGAACAGCGCTTCGCGTAGGGTTCCTCGCTGCGCTCGGAATGAGGGGCGAGTTGGGGAGCGGGGCGACCACAAGGGGTCGCCCCTACCGGTTGTTGGCGAATGACCTATTGCAGCATGGTCGTGGCGCCTTCGGAGGCCTGCTGGACGAGGGCGGCGTACTTGGCGAGGACGCCCTGCTTGTAGCGGGGCTCGGGCTGCGTCCAGTCGCGCAGGCGGGCGGCGATCTCGTCGTCGGTGAGCTCGACGTTGAGCGAGCGGCTGTCGATGTCGATGACGATCGTGTCGCCCTCGCGGAGCGCGGCGATCGGGCCACCGACGAACGCCTCGGGCGCGACGTGGCCGATCATGACGCCGCGAGTGGCGCCGCTGAAGCGGCCGTCGGTGATCAGCGAGACGGAGCCGCCGAGGCCCTGGCCGACGAGCGCGGCGGTGACGCCGAGCATCTCCTGCATGCCAGGGCCGCCCTTCGGTCCCTCATAGCGGATGACGACGATGTCGCCGGCGACGATGCGGTTGTGGAGCACGGCGTCGCTGGCGGCTTCCGCCGAGTCGAAGACGCGGGCGGGGCCGCGGAAGTGGGTCGGCTCGTAGCCGAAGAGCTTCACGACGCAGCCGTCCGGGGCGAGGTTGCCCTTGAGGATGTTGAGACCGCCGGAGCCCTTGATCGGGTTCTCGAAGGTGTGGACGACGTCCTGGCCCTCGGTCTCGACCGCGAGCGCAGCTTCCTCGGCCATCGAGCGGCCGGTCGGGGTCGGGGCGGCGCCGTTGAGGTAGCCGGCCTGGATCATCCGCTGGGCGACGAGCAGCGTGCCGCCGGCCTTGTCGAGATCGGCGGCGGCGTACTTGCCGCTCGGCATGAGGTCGGTGATCAGCGGCGTGCGGCGGGAGATGACGTCGAAATCGTCGATGGTGAGCGGCACCTTCGCCTCGCGGGCGAGGGCGAGGAGGTGGAGCACGGCGTTGGTCGAGCCGCCGCTGGCGGCGACCCCGGCGATGGCGTTCTCGAACGCCTCACGGGTGAGGATGTCGAGCGGGCGCTGGTTGCGGCGGAGCATGTCCATGATGAGCTCGCCGGCCTGGCGGCCGACCTCTTCCTTGCGGGGGTCGACGGCCGGGGCGGAGGCGGAGCCGAGCGGCGAGAGGCCGATGAACTCCATCGCCATCGCCATGGTGTTGGCGGTGAACTGGCCACCGCAGGCCCCGGCGCCGGGGCAGGCGTGGTTCTCGAGGTCGCGGAGGTCCTCGTCGCTCATCTTGCCGGCGGCGTTGGCGCCGATGGCCTCGTAGACGGACTGGATGGTGACTTCCTTGCCACGCCAGTAGCCGGGCATGATGGTGCCGCCGTAGAGGATGAAGCTGGGGACGTTGAGCCGGGTGAGGGCCATCGAGAGGCCCGGCAGCGTCTTGTCGCAGGCGCCGAGGGCGATGATGCCGTCGAACATGTGACCGCGGCCGACGAGCTCGACCGAGTCGGCGATCACCTCGCGCGAGGTGAGCGAGGTCTTCATGCCCTCGGTGCCCATGGTGACGCCGTCGGAGATGGCGACGGTATTGAACTCCATCGGCGTGCCGCCGGCGGCGCGGACGCCGGCCTTGACCACTTCGGCGAGCTTGCGCAGGCCGAAGTTGCAGGGCATGGTCTCGATCCAGGTGTTGGCGATGCCGATGATGGGCTTCTGGAGGTCCTCATCGGTGAACCCGATCGCCTTGACCATCGACCGCGCGCCGGCCCGGTCGTTCCCGTCATAGAGCGTCTTGCTGTTGAAACGCAGGTCGACGGGCTCGTTGTGCCCGTTGCCGCCGTTCTCCGCGCCGTTCGTGCTCATGTGTCCTCCAATAAACGCGCCATTCGGGCACGGCGGGAGGACACTGGGTCCTCCCCTACCAAAATCCGTAGACGATACGTCCCGATCACACCGGGTTTCAGGTACCGATGCCTATCACCCGAGCACCGCTTCGCACAGGGTTCTTAAGCTGCGCTCGGAATGACGGAAGCAAGGCGGGCAGCCGCCCCACCGCATCCCATGTCTTGTGGTCGACGACGTTGTCGGCATTCTGAGCATCAGTGTCAAACGAGATTGCGGGATTGGCAAGTTGCAGCGGGAACGAATCGAGGTCACAATGCCGCGAAATGTTAACGACAGATGCCATGCACGAAGGGGGCAATCACCGATGAGCGATCGCGCCGTTCGCGAGTTCGGCATGCAGACAATCCAGAACTGGACGTGGGCCGAGACCTGTGAGCGCTGGGAGTGGTTCGAGGCGCTAGGGTTCAACAGCCTGTGGCTGACGGATCACCTCACGCGGACGGCGAAGCCGGACGACCCCTATTTCGAGGCGTGGACGCTGCTCAGCGCGCTCGCGGTGGTGACGAAGCGGCCACGGCTGGGCGTGCTGGTCAGCAGCAACACCTTCCGGCATCCGTCGGTGCTGGCGAAGCAGGCCGTGACGCTGGACCACATCAGCGGCGGCAGGCTGGAGCTCGGGATCGGCGCCGGGTGGTTCGAGCTTGAGCACGAGATGTTCGGGCTGGAGTTCCCGCCGACCGGCGAGCTGGTCGACCGCTATGCCGAGGCGCTGGACCTGCTCGACCGCTACCTGCGCAACGACATCACTTCGTTCGAGGGGGCGTTCTACACGCTGCGCGAGGCGCCGAACCGGCCCGCGCCGGTGCAGCAGCCGCGCCCGCCGCTGGTGCTGGGGGCGCACGGGCCGCGGATGATCCGCCTCGCGGCGCGGTACGCCGACACGTGGAACTCGCGCGGCACGCCGCAGGAGATGCGCGAGCGCAACGAGCTGATGGACGAGGCGTGCGCGAAGGAGGGGCGCGATCCGCGAGAGGTGAAGCGGTCGCTGCTGTACGTGATCGCGCAGATGCCGGAGGAGCGGCCGTGGGACTCGGTGGACGCGTTCGTGGATTATGTCGGGCGGTTCGCCGAGGCGGGGGTACAGGAGTTCATCTTCCAGCCGCCGGACCCGGAGCACTACGACATGGTCGAGCGGGTCGCTCATGAGATCATCCCGGGGCTGCGGAACGCGGGATAGCGGGTGATGCGGCGGGTATACTTGGGGCACTGAGATCAGGTGTCACCAAGGCCCAACGCGCACGGCGATCGGCCCATGAAAGCAGGGAAGTCCGTTGGACCTCGCAGGACTCATCATCGCGATTCTGAACATTCTCACGCTGCTGCTGTTCGCGCGGGCGATCTGCTCGTGGATCGACCCCGGCTTCCGCTCGACGATCGGGCGGCTGCTGTTCGACATCACGGAGCCGCTCATCGCGCCGATCCGGCAGGTAGTGCCGCCGGTCGGGATGCTGGACCTCTCGATCATGGTGGCGCTCTTCTTGCTCGTGATCTTGCGCCAGCTGGTGGCGTCGGCGTTGTAGCGGCGCGCCAGATCGGGCGGCTGTGCCCGAATGCTGGACCGGGGTGCGGAAATTTCGTACATTGTCCGGCGTAGCGCGTCGACGCGTCCGCACCCGTCGGCGACCGAATGCACGACCACGTGTCCACCGACGGCAGGGATACCGCCGCGAACTGACCAGGAGCCACGAATGTTGCTGAGGCTGCTCTTTCTGATCGCCACCATGGCGTATACCGGTCCGGATGCCCGATCCGAGGAGGATCGCAAGATGGGCGGCGAGGGCTTCGGCACGATCGTGATCCTCTTCGTCGGCCTCGGGGTGCTGGCGCTGGCGACGCTGGTGGTGCTGGCGATCCTGGCGATGACGGGGCAGTTCGACTCGGACCTGCTGGACCCGCTGACGTAGGGCGCACACAACAGAACATGATCAGGACACCGGTCGGGAGGCATCTCCCGGCCGGTTTTATCGTGTGGCGTGGGGCGATCATTGGCCCGGGCGACGGGAGGGCAATGAACGCGCAATCGCTGGGTGGCCACGCAGATCCTGAAGCGCGTTCAATCCCTCCCCTACGGGGATTCCACAAACATCGCGCCGCATGGGGAACTACAAGTCGAAGCCGAGAAGCTCCATGAGGGTAAGGGCGTTGCTGGAGGTGGCGATGCCGGGGCGGAGGCGGTAGTCGAAGGTCATCGACGGCCGATCGCCGTCGCGGGTGAAGACCTCGGCGAAGTGGACCGGGGTGGCGGCGTGCTCGAGGTCCGAGCCCTCGATCAGCTCCAGGTCGTGGCTGGAGATGGCGCCGATGGCGCGCTGGCGGGTGAGCTGGGCGAGGACGCGGCGGGAGGCGATCTGGCGCTCGCCGGTGTTGGTGCCCTGGAGGATCTCGTCGAGCAGGTAGAGCGCGGTGCGGGAGGAATCGGCGGCCACGCCGTCGACCACGCGCTTGAGGCGCTGGAGCTCGGCCATGAAGAACGAGACGCCGCGCTCCAGGGAGTCTTCGACGCGCATGCAGGTCCAGATCGAGACCGGCGGCATGGTGAGCGTCGCCGCAAAGACCGGGGCGCCGGCCTGGGCGAGGACCGCGTTGGCGCCGATGGCGCGCAGGAGCGTGCTCTTGCCGGACATATTCGAGCCGGTGACGAAGAGCAGGTGCCCGGTGGGGCCGACACAGACGTCGTTGGCGACGGCAATGCGCTCGGGCAGGAGCGGATGGGCGAGCTGGCGGGCGTCAAACAACGGCGCGGCGGGATCGATGGCCGGGAACGCCCATGCGGGGTGGTCGCGGCGCAGGAGGGAGAGGGCGGCGAGGGCCTCCCACTCGCCCGCGGCCTCGAGCCAGGCGCGGACGCGCGTGCCGGCGTGCCGCTGCCAGCGCTCGAGCAGCTCAAGGATGTGGACGTCCCAGAGGAACGCCATCTGGAGCGGGAAGTAGATGAGCGCGCCGGGCGGGATCGCGAGCGAGACGATCCGCGCAAGCTGGCCGGTGCGGGTCATCGCGCCGTCGGCGGTGTGGCCGAGGGTGGCGTCGATCTCCCGGAGAAGCAGGACGTTGGGCGTCGCGTGGGTGATGACGCGGAAGATGTCGCGGTAGCCGGCGATGGCGTCGCGCAGGGGGACGATCGCGGCGACCTGCCGGGCGGCCTGCTGGCCCCAGAGGAAGAAGACGACGGCGTTGAGGGCGATCGGAAAGAGGTACCAGGGCCGGTCGACGACGTCGGCCAGCCAGAGGCCGAAGAGGACCACGAGGGCGGCGGGACTGGCCCAGCTGAGCAGGCGCAACCACCAGCGGGATTGCAGCCACGGCGCGGAGGCAGCCCACGTCACGAGCGCCTCGGGATCGGGGAGGTCGGCGTCCTCGCGGTGACCGCTGGCCTCGACGGCCTGCTGGAGGTCGACCTCGGCGGCGAGCTCGGCGACCGCCTCCTGGCGGTTGGGCAGGGCGGAGGCGTCTGCCGATTCGAGCAGCGACCGGTAGAGCGCCTGCCAGCCGTAGCGGGTGACGGGGGAGCCGATGCGCTGGGCGATGGAGGCGCGGCCGACAATGTTGAGATCCCAGGCGTAGGGGTGATCGCGGGTGATGGCGGGGTCGGGCGGAAGAGGGAGGTCATCCCAGCGCTGTTTGAGGCGGGCAAGGGCGCGCTCGTTGACGGAGATGCGGCGCTGGAGGTCGTCGCGGCGGGCGCGGAGGCGGGTGTGGACGACGATGAGGGCGACGAGGCCGATCGCCAGCGCCCCGGCGAGGACGAGCTGTGCAGCGGCGCGGTCCTGCCACCACTGCCAGAGGACGAGGGCGATGAGGATCACGACGACGAGGCGAAGGTTGGCAATGAGGCTCCAGCGCCGGTTGACGTCGCGCCAGACGGCGGTGGTCGTGGCGAGGCGGTCGGCGTAGCGGGCGTCGGCGGCTAAGAGGTGGTCGTCGGGGGCGGACAAGGTGGGCGGCATCCTTCGTGGGGCGTCGTATCGTCAGAGGGAAGGATACGTGAGGGGCGCGGTGAGGGCGGAGCGCCTGCGTCATCCGCCCGTACGACGAGGTTGCGGCCATTCGGCGTAGGCGCCGGGAGATCCTTCGACACGATTCGACTCGCGCTGCTCGTCTCATCGGCTCAGGATGACGGAGAGGTGGGGCGCGCCGATCAGTCATCCCTCCTGGAACGATGCGAAGAGGTTGTTGAAGGATTCGGCGAGGCCGGGGTGGGGGAAGATGGCGTCGCGGAGGGCGGTGTAGGGCAGGTTGCCCATCATGGCGATCTGAAGCATCGACGCCAGCTCGCCGCCCTCGATGCCGAGGATCGCGGCGCCGAGGATCTGGTCGCTTTCGGCGTCGACGACGGCCTTCAGGACGCCGCGCGGCTCGCCGGTCTCGAGCGCGCGGGCGACGGACTTCATCGGCATGGTCGCGATCTTGACCTTGCGCCCATCCTTGCGGGCCTCTTTCTCGGTGATGCCGATGCGGCCGAGCTGGGGGTCGGTGAAGACGGTGTAGGGGACCATGCGGCCCTCGATGCTGCGGTTTCCGCCGTCGATGAGCGTCGATTTGAGCACGCGGTAGTCGTCGTAGGAGATGTGCGTGAACTTTGGGCCGGGGCGGACATCGCCGACGGCGTAGATGCCGGGGACGTTCGTCTCCAGCCGCTCGTTGGTCGGGATGTAGCCCTTCCTGTCGGTCTTCACGCCGGGAACGTCGAGCGCGAGGGAATCGGCGTTGGAGATACGGCCGGTCGCGCCGAGGACGTGGGTGCCGCGGAGCTCGCGGGTCTCGCCCTCCGTGGCGACGTGCAGGGTGACGTCGCCGTTCGTGCCGGTGATGCGCTCGGTCTCGGCGTTGAGGAGGACGGTGATGCCGTCCTCCTCGAGAATCTGCTGGACGGCCCCGGCGACGTCGCGGTCCTCGCGGGAGAGAAGCTGTGGGCCATGGTGGACGATGGTGACGTCCGCGCCGAGGCGGCGGAAGAGCTGGCCGAACTCGAGCCCGACGTAGCCGCCGCCGACGACGACGAGATGAGCGGGGACCTCGGCCAGCTCCATGACGGAGGTGGAGTTCAGGACGTCGATGCCTTCCGCGCCGGGGATGTCGAGCGGGGCGGGGCGCTCGCCGACATTGATGACGATCGTCTCTGCCTGGAAGACCTCTTCGCCACCGTCGTTGCAGGCCACGGTGACCTCGCGTGTGCCGGTGAAGACCGCCTCGCCGAAGAGAGTGCGCGGGTTTTCCTTGTCGAGCAGGCGCTTCTCGCTGCCGGCGCGCCATTGGGCGACGACGTCCCGCTTGCGCTGGCGGACGGCCGGCATGTCGACGGTGACGTCGCCGGTGTGGATGCCGTAGTCGGTCGCGCGGCGGGCGAGGTAGGCGACGCGTCCGCTGGCGATCATCGTCTTGGTCGGGGTGCAGCCCTCGTTGACGCAGGTGCCGCCGATGTGTTCGCGCTCGATGAGGACGGTCTGCCTGCCGGCCGCGGCGAACGCGCTGGCGAGCGGCCCGGCGGCCTGGCCGGAGCCGATGATGAGAATGTCGGTGGATGTTGCCATGAAATCGCGATCCTTTCCGCGCGGCGGGCGTCGTATTATCCGTGTGTGGTTCGTGGCACGATACCGGCCACCACTTGCAACGTTCTCCCGGAAGCGACGTGATGTACTGCCAGCGCTGCGGCCAGACAACCGAGATGCGGGAGGTCGAGGGCCGGACGCGCCCCGTGTGCGTGGCGTGCGGCGCGGTGACCTACCTCGACCCGAAGGTGGCCGTCGCCGTCGTCATCGAGCGCGCGGGGCGGGTCCTGCTCGGGCTGCGCGGCGAAGGCACGCGGGAGGCCGGCAAGTGGGGCATCCCGGCCGGTTTCGTCGAGCGCGGCGAGGTCGTCGAGGCGGCCGCGGTCCGCGAGATGGCCGAAGAGGTCGGGCTGGAGATCACCGTCGGCCCGGTGCTGGGCGTCTACTCGGAGCCGGGCGAGCCGGTGGTGCTGATCGTCTACCCCGCGCTGAGCGCGGCGGGTGAGGCGGTGGCGCAGGACGACCTGGCCGCGATCGGCTGGTTTGCCACGGACGAGCTGCCGGAGCTTGCGTTCCCCCGGGACGTCGAGATCCTTTCCTCCTGGGAGCGCTGGCGCGCCGCGCGCGCCATCCTCTGACCATGGCCGTGCCCTGAATCCGCGAGCACGGCAGATGCACCCCGATTCATTTGCAGATTGACCACAGGCCGCGGTGATGCGGGCAGACATGAGAGTCTGCCCCTACCGCGCATCGGCCTGCGCCAATCGGAGGACATTGAACGCCCCATCGGGTCTGACCATGGAGGTATCCGAGCGCGTTCACGTCCCCGGCCGAGCGCAGCGAGAAGCGGCAGCGGGCCTTTCCCTACGGTATGGCGTGACTCCACGGCGAGGACCGCTGAAGAGAAGGATTCACCATGTTTGAGAGACGACCGAGGATGCTGACGGGCGACCGGCCGACGGGGCCGCTGCATCTTGGACATTATGTCGGGTC
>DATLHE010000154.1:0-4105 GCA_035540335.1 Thermomicrobiales bacterium
CCAGAGATCGACCCAGCGATAGATGAAGGCAATATGGTCCTCTTTCGACATGGTTCTCCTCCTCGCGTCGCAGTGGTCAATCGGGTGCCGCTGGCTACCGGCACACCACGCTCTTGAGCCGGATCACGGTGGTCATCGTGCCGTCCGGGGCGATGGTAGTCGTGGAGATGAGGTGGGCGAGAAGGTCATCGCCCTCAACGGGCTCGCCCTTGCGGACGAACCGTGCGACGCTCCGGTCGGTCACCACCGTGTCGCCATCGGTGCCGATCGTCACCTCTGACCGGGTCACGGTGTCGATCAGCACGTACATGGCTCCCGACACCTTCCCCACGCCGGTGCCCTGGGTATGGCGCGTAAAGGAGATGTGCTCTCTCCCGGTGCCGTCGACGGTGACCTGCTCCACGATGCGCTGGATCCCGGTCACCTCCACGGTCTCTCCGGTGCAGGCGTCGAAGTCGTCCGTGAATGCAACGACCCAGTGATCCGTGGCCGCGGCGGCCGGAAGGGGAAGTCCAAGGAGCGTCGCGAACAGCAGCGCGATACCAGCGACGAAGGAGGCGTTGGATCGCATGGCTGGTTTCCCTCCGTCAATCGGCGCCGGGCCGGGTTCAGTCGCACCTCAGGTCATGCGCGTCATGCCGCACCTCGCCATTGGCAAAGACATAGAGGACGGTATCCGTGCAGGTGATCGGTTGACCGGTCTCTGGATCGGAGTAGGTAAAGGTGTTGACGTTGCTGGCGCGAAACACGTGCGAGAGCTCGTCCTCTGCCATCTCCAGGTTGTGTTGATTGATGGTGCCCGTCTCGATGACCTCACCGTTGAGCAGAACGGTATACGAGGACCTGAAGTTGGTGATGCCGACGAAGCGGCCGGTCGGGGTGATGCGCGTTTGCGTGACGCCCCTCGACTCGTAGCAGTAGACGAGCCCCTGCTCTGCATTCAGCACCAGACAATCCGACTCATGGAATGGCTGGGCTGCGGCGGACGCGGATCCACTACCGCCAAGGGCGAAGAGCACGAGCAGCATGGCGAAGGTACAAGCGGTTAGCCGGCGTGACATGGCACAACTCCCCCTGTCAGGACGAACACGCGTCGCGGCGAGTCTCACCTGGTGTCCCCATGCGATTCCGTTGAGCATGACCCATGTTCCCCCACTCTACCCCGATCGTCCCGGAGGTCAACGGGGTGCGCGGGGAGACCTGCTTCGGAAAGCGGGACGAGTGTTAGCAAGAAGCCCCTTCCCCCGATCGGGGAAGGGGTGCGGCGGCAACTGGATCATGGGCGCTGCCATGGTTCCAGGCAGCCAGGTGGGGCAGCTCAGAGAGAAGCGAACGGAAGTTGGAGGACGTACAGTGGGAGCCGGCCGTGCCAAAACTCCCGCCTACGGGGTGCAGATCGGATTGGATGTCTCGAGCCGGGTTTCGCCGTTGGCGACGACGACATGGTAGAGCTCGGTGCAGGTTGTCCCGTCAGGATAGCTGAATGCGTGGGTGACGCGGAGAAGGTACAGTTTCTCCTCACTCCCCTTGGCCACGATGACCGTGTGATACTGCTCCTTCTCGGTTTGGACGAGAACCCCGTTCTCGTAGAAGGTGTATGTGGCAACCAAGGTGTACGAGTACTTGAAATGCGTGTCGGTTGCGATTTGTTGCCCCGCGCCGTGGAGCTCGTAGCACGCTTGGTAGACCGTCCCCTCGAGTTCGTAGGGATCCCAGCATCCCGAGTCCCGCAGCGGGAATGCCGGGTCGGCGGCGGCTGGTTGGGCGAATCCGAACATTCCGAGCACGAGCAGCAGAACAACGGTGGTGAAGGTGAAGCGGGTGCGCATGGCCAACCCCTCCCGGGCTGTAACCGTCTGGCGAGCAGAACCTACCTGGTCTCTGAGCCAGGATCACCTCCGATTCCACGGTGACCGCACGCCGGAACGTGTCCCGCCGTTGTCGACCCCTTCTGTTACGGCGTGCCACCCCTGTTGCACCGTCACTCTACGCCGCCTCACGCTTACGTCAATGACGCGCATCGGGCCATATAACCCTTCAGGGATACGCAAGATGGGCACGTGATGACCGTGTTGACGGGCCACTGCACGCTGCCAACACTGCTCAAACGGTGTCCGGATATATCATCGAGTCAAGAGTCCCGGAGGCGGATGACACGACAGGGGTACATCGTGGACGAGCACCAGATCGACGGCGCCGGCCTGCGGGTCCGCGTCTATCTCGGCGAGCGGGACAAGCATCACGGCAAGGCTCTCTGGAGCACCCTGCTGGAGCTGCTGCGGCACGAGGGCGCGGCCGGGGCGACGGTGACGCGCGGCGTCGCCGGGTATGGCGCACACAGCAAGATCCACACGGCGTCGATCGTCGACCTCTCGTCGGACCTGCCGCTCGTGGTGGAGTGGATCGACACCGAGGAGCGCGTCGGCCGGCTGCTGCCGGCGATCGAGGAGATGCTGCAGGGCGGCCTGATCACCACCGACCCGGTCCGCATCATCCGCTATCAGCCCCATACCGACCGGATCTCGTGAGCCTGACGGGATTGCCCCGGTAGAAGCGATCCTGGGTGGTCGTCCGGTAGGTGGCGTCGCGGCCGATGGACTGCCTACGCCCCAAGCGAGCGGGCGGCGACGATCCCGAGATAGCAGGCGATCAGGCCAAGAAGGTTGCTGCCGGCGATATAGAGCAGCGCCGACGACCAGCGGCCGCTCTGCATCAGCCCGACGGCCTCGAAGGTATAGCTGCTGAACGTCGTGTAGCCGCCGAGAAAGCCGACGACGGTGAGCTGGCGCCAGAGGGGATCGGCGACCACGCGATCGGTGAGGAGCGTGAGCAGGACGCCGATGACGAAGGCGCCGGAGATGTTCACGATCATCGTGCCGTAGGGGAAGGTGGTGCCGAGGCGGTCGGCGATCTGGCCGCCGAGGATGTAGCGCGCGTTCGCCCCGAGAAACCCGCCGATGCCGACCCAGATATACTCCATGCCCGTCCTTCCCACGCCGGGCCCAGTGTACCCGAACCTCTATATACGTAGGGAAGGGCTCGCTCCGCTTCTCGCCTGTGGCCCGGCCGAGCGCGGAGCGCGAGAAGCGGAGCGAGCCCTTGGCCATTGGTTTGAACGCGCTCACCCACCCAAACGGTCACGACCGAATGCGCGTTCAATGCCCTCCCGCTGTGGCCGGGCAGACACTGACCACGGGCGGTCGTACGGGTCGACTCCAAGCCGACGAGGCCATCCCTGGCTCATGAACGACGCAAGAAACGAGGACCTATCCGTGCCCGGCTCATTGCTCATCGGTGTCGACATCGGAACATCCAGCGCCAAGGGCGTCCTCACCACGCCCGACGGCGAGGTCCTCGCCACCGCCATCGTCGCCCACGAGACCAGCTTCCCCCGCCCCGGCTGGGCCGAGCACGACGCCGACGCCATCTGGTGGGGCGAGTTCGTCGCCCTCTGCCGCCAGCTCACCTCCGGCCGCTACACCGCCGCCGATGTCGGCGCCGTCGCCGTCAGCGCCATCGGCCCCTGCGTCCTCCCCCTCGACGCCGCCGGCACGCCCCTGCGCCCTGCCATCCTCTACGGCATCGACACCCGCGCCACCGCCGAGATCGACCTCCTCAACGCCCAGCTCGGCGAGGACGCCATCTTCGCCCTCGGCGGCATGGCCCTCACCTCCCAGACGATGGGCCCCAAGATCCTCTGGCTGCGCCGCCACGCGCCCGAGCTCTTCGACCGCACCGCGATGATCCACTCGTCGAGCGACTACATCGTCTACCGGCTGACCGGCGAGCACGTCATGGACCGCCACACGGCCTCCTACTTCGCGCCGCTGTTCAACATCGAGACGCTCGCCTGGGACGACCGGTACGCCGACGCCGTGATCGGCCTCGACCGCCTCCCCCGTCTCGGCGACGCCACCGACATCGCCGGAGTCATCACGCCCGCCGCCAGCGCCGAAACCGGCCTCCCGGCCGGCATCCCCGTCACCTTCGGCACCATCGACGCCGCCGCCGAAGCCGTCAGCGTCGGCGTCCGCCATCCCGGCGACACGATGATCATGTACGGCAGCACGATGTTCTTCCTCGCCGCCATGGACGCCCCCCGGCC
>DATLHE010000155.1:0-18018 GCA_035540335.1 Thermomicrobiales bacterium
GCATCGACGGCACGCTCTTCAGCGCCCATTACCATACGCTCGCGCCCCTCATCGTGACGCGGGAGATGCTGCTGCCGGTGCGCGTCGACCGCTACTTCCTCAAGGTCGCCATCGCGATCGACCAACTGCTCCGTGGGGAAAGGTACGTGCTTGTCTGAGCATCGGCACGGAGTCGATGGTGCGCTCCGCCGGAACGAAAACACCCCCGGCGGAACGTTGTCCGCCGGGGGTGCCGATCTGTTCGCCATGTGCACCCGTCGCCACGAACAGGCGAGCGCTTGCGGCTCAGAATGTAAGCCGCCTGATGCCAAGGTGCGCGGCGTCATTCCCGCCTAACTCTTTGATCCGTTACCCGCGCCGATCGCCTGGGGCTGCTCCGAAGTGATCGTGATGCGCTTCGGCTTCGCCGTATCGGCCTTCGGCAGCACGACCCGCAGGATGCCGTGGTTGAAAGTGGCTTCCGCACGGTCCGCTTCGACGGCGAACGGGAGTGTAATGCTGCGACGATACGTACCCGTCGGCAGCTCGCTGATGTACCAGATCGCGTTCCGGACCTCCTGCGACTTGCTCACGTTTTGCACCGAACCGCTCAGCGTAACGGTATTCGACTGAATCGTCAGGTCAACGTCATCCGGGTTCATGCCGGGAACGGCGGCGAGGATCACAACCTCGTCTCCGGTGGCGTACACGTCGAGCGGCATTGGTCGAGCCACGACGCCGCCACTCGAATCCGCCCGTGACCAGAGCTGGCCGAACGATTCACCGAAGGGAGTGTCGCCGAACAGCCGGTCAACGGTGTTGCTGAACGAAACGAGATCGTTGAGAAGAGAGGAACGAATCATAGAGATCTTCACCTCCATCGCTCAATCCGAACGAAGTCGAACCAAACAACGGTGGCGTTGAGCCCATCCGTTAGCCATGATTATAGTTTCTCTGCAACAGCTGTCAATAACCCTAAGCGGGATATATCAGATTACTTAGGGCTGAATGACACCCAAGAGCTAGTGGAACCCAGGGCCGATCACATCTACACCTTCCGCGTCAGCCTCTGCGACAGCGGCGCGGCCTCCCAGGCATCCCGCACGATCTCCGTGAGCCGGTCCTCGTCGATCGCATCCAGCCGGACGATCACCGCCGCGTAGCCGTTGTAGTGGTCGGTGGTAAAGAAAACGTCCGGATCGCCGAGCAGGAACGCCTCCTTGTCGTCGGCGTCGGCGATGCGCATCACGTACATGTCGTACCGTGGCACCCGCGCCTTCTTCGGATGCACCTTCTCCGGGTAGGGCCAGATCATGCCCCGCCCATCGCGTTGGAACGCGTAGCTGCCCGGATCCTTCTCCCCCACGCCATCCAGGCTCAACGCGATCCGACGCAGATCGTCCTTGTCCACCATTCCGGGGATGCTCCTTACCTGAAAGGGATGAACACTCGTACGGGCGGCCTGAAGGGCCGACTCCATGTCCGCCCCTACGCTGACACCTGAGGCCGATCCTATCGGCCACGCCCAATCCACGCAACGCACGCGAGGAATCTCCCCCCAACAGGGCTATACTGAACGTAACACGTCACAGGAGTTGCACCCGTGGTCGCTCATCCACAGCACATGTCCCCGCGTCGGTCCCATCCTCTGCGGTGGGCTGCCTTGCTATGCCTCCTGCTCGGGACGTTGCTCGCCCTCGCCTCCCCCGCCATCGCCCAGCAATCCCAGCCGCGCGTCGAGGTCATCCAGATCGACGGCACGATCACGCCGGTCATGGCCCAGTACGTCGATCGCGGCATCAAGAAGGCCGAGCACGACAACGCCGCGGCCGTCGTCCTCGAGATCGACACCCCCGGCGGCCTCAGCTCCGCCATGGACGACATCGTGGACGACATCCTCCAGAGCGAGGTGCCGGTCATCGCCTACGTCAGCCCCCAGAACGCCCGCGCCGCCTCGGCCGGCGTCTACATCACCTACGCCACGCACATCGCCGCCATGGCCCCCGGCACGAACATCGGCTCCGCCTCGCCGGTCCAGATCGGCAACGAGGACAGCAACGGCCAGTCCACCATGGAGCGCAAGGTGATGAACGATGCCATCGCGCGCATCGAGAACCTCGCCAAATTGCGTGGCCGCAACGTCGACTGGGCGATCAGCGCCGTGCGCGACGCCGCCAACATCACCGCCGACGAGGCGCTCAGCCTCGGCGTCATCGACCTCATCGCCCCCGATCTCGACACGCTCCTCACTGATGTCGACGGCATGCAGGTCCCCCTCGCCAACGGCGAGACGGTCACGCTCTCCACCGCCGGCGCCCGCACCTCGACGATCCACATGAACGGGATCGAGCAATTCCTGCAGCTCATCTCGGACCCGACGATCGCCTACCTGCTGCTCTCCTTCGGCTCCCTCGGCATCTTCCTCGAGCTGGCGAACCCCGGCGGCTACGTGCCCGGCGTCGTCGGCCTCATCTGCTTCATCCTCGGCTTCTACGCGCTCGGCACGCTGCCGGTGAATTGGACCGGCGTGCTGCTGATCGGCTTCGCCTTCCTGCTCTTCTTCATCGACCTATTCGTCAGCTCGTACGGGCTGCTGCTGACGGGCGGGCTCATCTCCTTCATCGTCGGCTCCTACCTGCTCATCGACACCAACGTGCCGGGCTACAGCGAGGTCTCGCGGCCGATCATCTGGACCGCGGCGTCACTCATCGTCGCCGGCGCGGCGGCGATCGGCTTCTTCGTCGTGCGGTCCATGCGCCGCAGGCCAGCGACCGGAAAGCCGGCGATCCTCGGCCAGGTCGGCGTCGTCCGCACGGAACTGAACCCGACCGGATTCGTCTTCCTTGAAGGCGAGCTGTGGACGGCGACCGCGGAGGGACTGCCTGCGGGCGGCTCGCTCCCGGCCGGGACCAACGTCGAGGTGACCGCGATCGACGGTCTCCGCCTCACGGTGCGGAAGACCACCACGCCGGTCGTGGACGAGGTCCGCAACACCCCGCGCCAGGAATCGATCGTCCCGGTGAGCACCATCATGGAGGAAGGACGCCGTCCAGCCAGGAGCTAGGCCGGGGCGGTCACGCGAGGGCGCCAGGCGTTGGCGCCCCCACATCACACGAGGGACCAATGGAAATCGCTACCGGCGTTGCCGTCGTCATCATCATCTTTCTCGCGCTCGTGCTCTTCTCCTCGATCAAGGTCGTGCAGGAGTACGAGCGCGGTGTCGTCTTCCGGCTCGGTCGCCTGGTCGGACCACGCGGACCTGGCCTCATCCTGCTCATCCCGTTCGTCGAGCGGATGCAGAAGGTCGACCTGCGCACAGTGACCATGGACATCCCGGCCCAGGAGGTCATCACGCAGGACAACGTCACCGTCCGCGTCAACGCGGTCGCCTATTTCCGCGTGCTGGACCC
This sequence comes from Thermomicrobiales bacterium, assembly GCA_035540335.1. Classification (GTDB taxonomy): domain Bacteria; phylum Chloroflexota; class Chloroflexia; order Thermomicrobiales; family UBA6265; genus UBA6265. The sequence continues at coordinate 3,390 of DATLHE010000155.1, forward strand.
CAACGCCGCCATCGTCAACGTCGCCGACTACATCCGCGCGACGTCGCAGATCGCGCAGACGACCCTCCGCAGCGTGCTCGGCCAGTCGTCGCTGGACGACCTGCTCTCGCAACGCGAGAAGATCAACCAGCAGCTGGCGCAGATCATCGACGAGCAGACCGAGCCGTGGGGCATCAAGGTCAGCATCGTCGAGGTGAAGGACGTCGAGCTGCCGCAGACCATGCAGCGCGCGATGGCGCGGCAGGCGGAGGCCGAGCGCGAGAAGCGGGCGAAGATCATCCACGCCGAGGGCGAGTTCCAGGCCAGCCAGCAGCTCTCCGAGGCGGCGGAGATCATTAACCAGAACCCGGTCACCATCCAGCTGCGCTACCTGCAGACGCTGACGGAGATCGGCGCCGAGAAGAACACGACCGTCGTCTTCCCGCTGCCGATCGATCTCGTCACCGCGTTTATGTCGACCATCGGCGGCAACGGCAGCGAGCCGACGCCACCGGTTGGCCCCGGTCCCACCTCGTCGACCCGGAGCGACAGCAACGTGCCGCAGCCGAAGCCGCGCCCGGATCTGAAGGGCATGCCGCCGCGCCCGACGCTGCTCTCCGAGGGCCAGCGCCCCGAGGAGACCGACGCGCCCCGCGTCCCACGCCCGCCCATCGACAACAGCTGACCGCACACCACAAGTAGCCCCGGGCTGAAATGCCCGGGGCGTCCGCCGGAACGGCGTTCGATGCCAGAACGGCCCCTCGTCCCGGTAGCGCCGGGTCTTGTGACCGGCGTCCGTCCATCGCAACGACGTTGGGATGCTGAAACTGCGTCCCGTCCCGGAAGCCCCAGCCCTGGGTGGCCGGGGAAGGGGTCGACATGGAGTCGACCCGTACGATGACCCTCGCCCCACGCAGGCCGGGCCCGTCATCCCGAGCGTAGATGATGGGTGGCCGGCCTCACCGCCGTCGTAGCCGCGCACCCCGCAGGGTGTGCGCCACATGGCCCGCAGGGCCATTCTCCGCCCGCCTACGCCCCCAACACCTCCCCCGGCGCGTGCGCCACGCCGACGGCCGTCTCCTCCCGCAGGTCGATCTCCCGGCCCGTCTCCGCCGAACGGTAGATCGCGTCGAGCACCCGCAGGATGTCCAGCGCGTGCGTGATCGTCGCGCCCGGCTGCCGCCCCGCCACGATGCTGTCCACGAAGTCCGCCACCTCGCCCCGGAACGACTCGTAGAGCATGAACCCCGGCTGCGACGCTTGCAGCGTGTTGAACTCCGGCTTCGAGACGAGCGTCGTCCGTCCCGGCCCCATGCCCGCCGCCGTCGTGATCGTCATCTCGTGATCGCGCTGCCCCGGCGCGAGCCCGAGCCCGCGGGCGATCCGCGCCCCACCCTCCGTGCCGAACAGCTGCGCGTAGACCAGATTGCTCTGCTCGATATGCGACACCCACGAGACGTCCAGCACGATCGTCGCGCCGTTGTCGAGCTTGATGAACGCCGTCGCCAGGTCCTCGACGTCCACGTCTGCCCCCGCGCTTTGGCGCATGAAGTCGCTGAACTCGCGGTAGACCGACCCGCTGACACTCACCGGCCGCGGGTTGCCCATCAGCCACAGCGTCAGGTCCAGCATGTGCACGCCGAGGTCGATCAGCGGCCCGCCGCCAGACTTCTCGCGCTGCGTGAACCAGCCCCGCAGCGTGAACTCGGCCGCGCCGCGCAGCCAGCCCGTCTTCCCGTAGTAAATCCGCCCCAGCTCTCCCCCCTCGATCTGGTGCTTCAGCATGATGCTGTCGGGCCGGTAGCGGTTGTTGAAGGCGATCATGAACGCCAGGTCGGGATGCTCGGCGACCTTCGCGGCGAGGCGCACGCCGTCCGCGAGCGTGTGCGCGAGGGGTTTCTCCAGCAGGACATGCTTGCCCGCGTCGAGCGCGTCGATCGCCATCGACCCGTGCAGGAAGTTCGGCGTGCAGATGCTCACCGCATCGATGTCGTCCCGCGCCAGCAGGTCGCGATAGTCGCCGATCACGTCCGCACCGTGGACGCTGTACTGGGCTTTCACCTGCTCCGCGGCGGCCGTGTTGACATCCGAGAGCGCGACGATCCGCGCGTTCGGGTGCTTCTGGTAGCCCTCGATATGGCGCTGCCCCGGCCAGCCGACCCCGATGACGCCGATCCGAACCGTATCCATGCGGTTCCCTTCCTCCTCGTGGCCCGCCGGAGACCCGGCGGTCAGACCCTATGCTCCAGCGTGCGGCCGAGATCGCCAAGCGTTCCCAGCACCGTCCGCACCTCATCCCGGTGGCCGCGCCGGACCAGATCCGTCGCCGTCCATCCGAGCGCCACCATCTGATAGATGAGACACCGGATGTCGTCGTCATGCCGATTCGGCGGCCGACCATAACCCGCGCAAAATGCGGCAAAATCATCGTCCACCGTGGGGTGGAGCTCGTGGGCGACGAAGACGCTCTCCGACAGCGGGTCCGCGAAGCGCCCGAACTCGAAGTCGATCAGCCCGGAGATGTGGTGCAGGCCGTCCTGTCCCCGCGCGATAAACACATGATGCAGCCCGAGGTCGCTGTGGATGAGCTGCGGCCGCGTAATCCGGTCCAGCACCGGCACCGCCCGGTCGATGAGCCTGCACAGCATTTGGAATGGCTCCGGATCGAGGTGATAGCGCTCCGCATCGACCGCGAGACCGGTGGCGTCCCAGCGCATCATCTCGGACCAGACCCTGATCCCGTGCCAACTCGCGGGCGGGCCGAACTCCGCCCCTTCGACGGCGTGGATGCGGGCGGTCAGCTCGCCCAGCTCATGCCAGAGCGCGCGGTGCTCGCGATCGTCCAGCGCGTCGCGCAGCTCGGACCACGGCTGCCCGGCCACGACCGACTGGACCACCCAGTCGCGGTCGATCAGCGTCCGCGAGTCGTCGAAATGGAGCCTCCGCGGCAGCACATCGCCCAGATCCGCCAACAGGCGGAGCACCTCCTGCTCCCGCAGCAGGCCATGCGACGTCAGCCAGCTAGGTCCGGCGCCCACGTCGGCGTCGGACGGCGCGATGCGCAGCACCATCGGCGGCCCATCGGCCGGATCGAGCCGGAACGCCTGGTTGATCGTCCCGCCCGGGATCGGCGTGATATCGATCTCGCCCCCGGCGACCCCGGCCGCCTCGACCAGCTCCCGCGCCTGCGTCCTGTCAACCATTCCCGGCCCATTTCCGCCGCCCGTGCGTCGTGGCGACACGATATGCTGCGCTCGTTCGTCCTAAGATAGAGAAAGCATACCCGTCCGCGCCGTTTGCATCGCCCAGGAGGCCAGCCGCATGTCCCAGGATCGACCCGCCCCGACGCCCATCCTCCCGCGCCGCCTCTCCCGGCGGGCCGCCGTTGGCTACGCGCTGGGTGCCGCGGCGGCGCTCGGCCCCCTGCGCGCCGCCATCGCCCAGGACGCGACGGCGGAGTCGACGCCCGCCTCCGCGCCGATCCAGTCGACCACCACCGGCGAGCTGCCGACCTCCGGCGCGCTGCGTCCGGGCCCGGTCGGGCAACAGTCGCCGCTGGCGACTGCCGCCAACCCCACGGACCCGGCGACGATCCAGGTCGAGAAGGCGGGCATCGACGCCCAGATCGAGACGCTCGACATCGTCAACGGCGTGATGGCCAACCCCACCGGCCCGTGGGTCGTCGCCTGGTACCGGCAGACCGCCACGCTCGGCGAGCAGGGCAACGTCGTCCTCGCCGGCCACGTCGACTACTGGAACGTCGGGCCGTCCGTCTTCTACAACCTGCGCGACCTCGTCGCCGGCGACATCATCTCCCTCGCCGGGGAGAATGGCACCCGCTACGACTACGCGGTGGAGTGGGTCGACACGTTCGACATTGACCAGCTCACCGGCGGCAAGCTCGCCGAGGTCGTCGGCCCGACCGACACGCCCTCGGTGACGCTGATCACGTGCGGTGGCGAATTCGACTACGTCAACGGCGAGTACCTCTCGCGGATGGTCGTCCGCGGCACCCTCGTCGAAACCGTCAGCACCCCGCAAGCCTCCACACCGGAGGTGTGATCGCCTCCACATCGCGCATCAATGCACGTTCTTCGCCGGGCCGGGGCACTGAGGATGGTGCCCCGGCCCGCATGCGTTGTGCTCCCTGGTCCGGGCGTGGCGGCACCGATTGTTGGCCGCCGGAACAGCCTGACCGACCGCATGAATCCGGCGATCCATGGTTCCATTTTGAGACATAGTACCTTTGGACTACACACAAGTTGACCTTATGGGACCAATGGGCGTAGAATACGCCATTGGAACTAAGAGAAACAATTTGCTTCGGGGCCTACGTCGTCTCGCATCTCCTCGTAGACCGGAGACTTTGGGTGGAACTCGACCTCCAGCATCTGCTGAGACTCCTACGCCGCTGGTGGTGGCTGATCCTGCTTGCTCCCATGATCGGCGGCTTCGCGGCCTCGATGGTGAGCAGCCAGCAACCCTCGCTCTACTCGGCCAGCGCCACACTGCTACTGAACCCCGGCACGACCGCCACCAGTTCGAGCTCGGTCAGGCTCGATCAGGATCTTGCCGCCACCTACAGCATGTGGATCACGTCGCCGCCCGTTCTCGATCGCGCCGCGGACGCGCTCGATCTACCCGGCGGCGGGCGCCTCCTCCAGGGAAGCGTCTCAGCAAGCCCGGTATCCGGCACACTGTTCATCTTTGTGTCGGCGTCGGATACGAACCCGGAACGGGCGGCGGCGGTCGCGAACGCCGTGGCCGAAGCGTTTATCGCGCACGTGCGGGATCAGGCCGTGACCGACAACAAGCAGGTGCGCAGCAACATCGACGCGCAGATCGCGGAGACGCGTGACCAGATTGCGGTGCTCAATAGACAGATTGCCGAGCTCGACAACAGCGAAGCGACCTTGACAGTGGCGACCCGAGAACGGATCGCCAACCTTCAGAACACCCGGGGCCAACTCGAGTCGGATCTCATCCAGCTTCAGACAACGGCCCGCTCCATCGACGTCGAACTCGCCTCGGCCCAGACCCGCATGAGTGTCTCCTCGCCGGCTGCACCGCCGAGCAGGCCCTACGCACCCGCCACCGGACGCGCCACCATGCTCGGCGCCTTCGCCGGCATCGCCCTGGCCGTCGGCGCCATCCTCCTCCTGGAGTACCTGGACAACACGGTGCGCTCGAACGATGAGGTCGTGCAACTCCTGAAGGCGCCGATGCTGGCCTCGGTGGCGACCGCGCCCCGGATCCAGAAGGAGGGCCGGCAGTTGTTCGTGCTCCGGGATCCCAATTCGGGCGCGTCAGAGGCGATCCGTCTGCTCCGGGCCAACCTGGAATTCGCGGGCGCCACCGGGCCTATCTCCACGCTGGCCATCAGCAGCGCGGGCAAGGGCGAGGGCAAAAGCACGATCGCTGCGAACCTCGGGGTGGTGATGGCGCAGGCGGGGCTCGAAACGGTGATCATCGACGCGGATCTGCGCCGACCGACCCAACACCGCATCTTCGGCGTCGCCAATGAGCGCGGGCTCTCGACCGTCCTGACACATCCCGGCCAGGACTGGAAGGCGGCGGCGGTTCACCTCACGGTGCCCCATCTGACGTTGCTCCCGAGTGGGCCACTGCCCCCCAATCCGTCCGACCTGCTGAGCCTGGGGCGCTTTGACAACCTGCTGGCCGAGATCAGCAATTCGGCCGACATCGTCCTGATCGATACGCCGGCCGTGCTCGCGGTCAGCGACCCGCTCGTCGTCGCGACCCGCTCGGACGCCGTCATCCTCGTCTGCCAGGCAGGCCGCACGCGCCGGGATTCGATCCGTCGGGCAGCGATGATGATCAATCGGGGCCACATTCGCTTCATCGGCGCCGTCATGAACCAGATGAAGGGCCGGCAGGACGAATACGCCCCCGACATTCCAGGCAACCTGCGGGAGAACGCGGCGACCGGCCCCTACTACTACGGCAAGCATGCCTCGGACGACGTCGTGCGCCCGCGCCACGACGCGTCCGCTGAGACCGCGACCGCTCGCCGATGATCTGTTATGGAGCCGTAGGCTCGCCGCGCCTGCATCTCGGCGAGCATCCCAGGCCGTAGACGCCACGGGCGCGCCCGAGACGGAGCGTTACGCTGGCATCCGGAGACGGGATTAAACCGCAGGAGCGCGCCGGCTCAGAGCTCCGCCGACCCCACTCCAATGATCAGGTCACCATAGGATCATGCTAGCCCGTTTTGGCTAGTCAATTATACCGGATATGAAATATCTGTTGACGATATGGCTAACCCATAGGTACCATGCTGGCGGAGCCCTAAATCGAGAACATTTCGTGCGAGCCTTCGTCGCGCGTTGCATGGGGAGGGGAAAAGGTATGTCGTCTATTGCGGTCGTTGGGGGAGCAGGATACGTCGGACTCGCCTATTCGGTGCTGCTCGCTGATCTCGGACATCATGTTGTCAGCATCGATACCGATCCGGTTCGTATCGGCCAACTCTGCCAGGGCATCGTCCCGAACCATGAGCCCGGCCTTCACGCATTGCTCCACCGCACGCTGGCCTCCGGTCGGCTCCGCTTCTCGCATGAGTATGCGAGCACCATTCCCGACGCCGACTTCGTCTTCATCTGCGTCGGCACACCTAGCACCGCGTCCGGCGCGGCCGACACCTCGGCGGTCACTGAGGCAGCCCAGCTCATCGCCCAGCACGCTCACGGCCACACCATCGTCGTCAACAAGAGCACGATGCCCGTCGGCTCCGCAACCTATGTCGCCGACATCCTGGCGGAGCACGCCTCGCCACCGGCGACGTTCGATGTCGTCTCCAACCCGGAGTTCCTTCGGGAAGGATCGGCGATGAACGACATTTATCATCCAGACCGCATTGTGCTCGGCTCCGATGACATGGACGCCGCGGCCGCGGTCGGCGAGCTCTACCAGTCGCTCGGCGCCCCCGTGCTGGTCACCCAGGCGCGAACGGCCGAAATGATCAAGTACGCCTCGAACGCGTTCCTGGCGAACAAGATCAGCTTCATCAACGAGGTGGCGACCATCTGCGAGCATCTCGGCGCGGATGTCTCCGTCGTCGTGCATGGCATGGGGCTGGACTCCCGGATCAGCCCGCACTTCCTGCGGCCGGGGATCGGCTTCGGTGGCTCCTGCTTCCCCAAGGACGTCCGCGCACTGGCCAAAATGGCCCGCGACAACGGCTGCGACCCCGCGCTGCTCACCTCCGTGCTGTCAATCAACGACAAGATGCGAGCCCGCGTCATCGCCAGGATCGACGCCCACCTCGGCGGGCTCGCCGGCAAGACGCTCGGAATCCTCGGCCTCGCGTTCAAGCCAGACACGGACGACATCCGCGAGGCCCCCGCCATCGCCCTGATCCAGGCCCTGCTCGCGGCGGGCGCCACGGTCCGCGCGACCGATCCGGTCGCGGGCCGCCGCGCCGCCGCCGCGGTGCCGGAGATCCAGATCGCGCGTGACGCCTACGGCGCGGCTACGGGCGCCGACGCGGTCGTCCTCGTGACCGAGTGGGCCGAGTACCGCTCCCTGAACATGGACCGCCTCGCCAACGCCATGCGCGGCACGCTCGTCGTCGACGGCCGTAACGCGCTCGACCCGGCGACCGTCACCGCGGCGGGCCTCACGTACGCGGGCATCGGCCGGAGTGCCACGCCCGCAGTCACCACGATTCAGATGCCGCCGGTGGTGATCACCGCCCAGGAACCGGGCGGCGTGCACCAGATGGCCGACTAGCGAGACAACGGGACCCTTCATCTGCAGCAATTCGGAACGGAGGGCTACATGGCAATCGCGCATTCATCCAAGGAGCCGGAGACCGAGGCCTGCCCCCTCGTCCTTCCGACGCCGACCATGTCCCACAGCGCCGACAACCGGCTCTACGCGATCGTCGTGAAGCGATGCGTCGACGTGCTGGTGGCCAGCATCGCGCTGCTGGTGCTCACGCCCCTGCTCATCCTGGTGGCGCTCGCGGTTCGTCTCGACTCGCCGGGCCCCGTCTTCTTTCGCCAAACGCGCATCGGCCGGCACAACCGCGAGTTCACGATCTTCAAGTTCCGCACCATGGTCGATGCCGGCCCCGAGTCCTTCCAGCTGCTCAAGGACGATGACGGTCAGTGGCGGCACAAGATCCGGCACGATCCGCGGATTACCCGCATTGGCCGCCTGCTCCGGCGCACGAGCGTCGACGAGCTGCCCCAGTTCCTCAACATCGTGCTCGGCCACATGAGCCTCGTCGGTCCCCGGCCTGAGCTGCCGCAGATCGTCCAACGCTACGAGCAATGGCAGCACCAGCGCCATCTGGTGCGGCCCGGACTGACGGGCTGGTGGCAGGTGAGTGGTCGCAGCGACCGCCCCATGCACGAGCACATCGACCTGGATCTGTATTACATCGAGCATCTCTCGATCTGGCTGGATCTGAAGATCATGCTTCGCACGGTCAAGGTGGTACTGAGGGGACTCGGCGCTTTCTAGGCCCGGCCATCCGGCGCCTGTCTGCCGCTTCGAACATCGTTTGGGCACGCGAGCGGTGCCAAATACCACGCGCTCGCGTCGCGGCCATTGTTTCATAAGGAGGACAACCCGATGGGGAAATGCGCCCTGATTACTGGCGTGACGGGTCAAGACGGGTCCTATCTGGCCGAACTCCTGCTGCGGAAGGGATACGCGGTCCACGGTATCATCCGCCGCTCGAGCAGCTTCTCGACCGGCCGCATCGAGCATCTCTATCGCGATCCGCACGAGACGGGATTGCCGCTGACGCTGCACTACGGGGATCTGCTCGACGCGGCCAGCCTCATTCATCTCATCAACCGGATCAGACCGGACGAGGTCTACAATCTCGGCGCCCAGAGCCACGTCGCCGTCTCCTTCGACATGCCGGAGTTCACCGCCGACGCGGTGGCCATGGGTTCCCTCCGGCTGCTGGAGGCCCTCCGCCACGCCGACTGGCCCGTGCGGTACTACCAGGCCGGCAGCTCCGAGATGTTCGGCAAGGTGCACGAGACCCCGCAGCGCGAGACGACGCCCTTCCATCCCCGGAGTCCCTACGCCGTCGCCAAGGTCTTTGCCCATCATCTGACGATTCATTATCGGGAAGCTTACGGACTGTTCGCCTGCAATGGCATCCTCTTCAACCATGAGTCGCCCCGCCGCGGCGGCACCTTCGTCACCCGCAAGGTGACACGGGGCATTGCCGATATTCTCTCCGGCAAGGCGAGCAAGCTCTATCTCGGCAATCTGGATGCGAAACGCGACTGGGGGTATGCCCCCGAATACGTCGAGGCCATGTGGCGGATGCTCCAGCAGGAAACGCCCGACGACTATGTGATCGCCACCGGCGAGACCCACAGCGTGCGCGAGCTCGTCGAGGTCGCCTTCGGGCTCGTCGGGCTCGACTGGGAGCAGTACGTCGAGATCGACCCCCGCTACTTCCGGCCCACCGAGGTCGACCTCCTGCTCGGCGACGCCACCAAGGCGGAGCGGAAGCTCGGCTGGCGCCCGCGGACGACATTCGCCGGCCTCGTCAAGATCATGCTCACCGCCGACCTGGCGGACGCGGGACTACACCTGAACGCCTACCCGGAGTTGTCGGCGCAGCCGACGGAAGTGGCAGTGGCATGAGCAACGCACTCACGGGCGCGCGGGTGATGGTCACCGGCGGGGGCGGCTTCCTCGGCCGCCACGTCGTCGCCCGGCTCGATGTGGCCGGCGTCGGCGAGATCTTCGTCCCGCGCAGTGCCGACTACGACTTGCGCGAGCGCGAGGACATCGACGCCGCGCTCGCCGACGGCCGCCCGGACATCGTCATCCACCTCGCGGCCGTCGTCGGCGGCATTGGCGCCAACCGGGAGAACCCGGGCAGGTTCTTCTACGACAACGCGATCATGGGTATCCAGCTCATCGAGCGCGCCCGGCTCGCCGGCGTCGGCAAGTTCGTCACCATCGGCACCGTCTGCGCCTACCCGAAGTTCACGCCGGTGCCCTTCCATGAGGACGACCTCTGGAACGGCTACCCGGAGGAGACGAACGCCCCCTACGGCGTCGCCAAGAAGATGCTGCTGGTGCAGGGGCAGGCCTACCGGGAGCAGTATGGCTTCAACAGCATCCACCTCATCCCGGTGAACCTGTATGGGCCGTGGGACAACTTCGACCCGAGCAGCTCGCACGTCATCCCGGCATTGATCAAGAAATGCGTCGATGCGCGCGCGAGCGGCGCCGACCACATCGATGTCTGGGGCACCGGCTCCGCCTCGCGCGAGTTCATCTACGTCGACGACGCGGCGCGGGGGATCGTTCTGGGCGCGGCGCGGTACGACGGAGCGGCGCCGGTCAACCTCGGCACGGGGTACGAGATCACGATCCGCGACCTCGTCGAGCTGATCGCCCGCCTCACCGGCTTCGCGGGCGAGATCCGCTGGGACGCATCCAGGCCGGACGGCCAGCCCCGTCGAGGGCTCGACACCAGCCGCGCCCGTGAGGCCTTTGGCTTCGAGGCCCAGGTCGGCTTCGAGGATGGCCTGCGCGAGACGATCGCCTGGTACGAGGCACACCAGCCAACGCTGGCCGCCGCGAAGGAGCATGTCTGAGATGCATGCCCCATCGATCAACGTTCCAGGCGAGCGTCCTTCCTATATAAGTGCCGTGCCGCCGCATGCGTCCGCTCCGGACGATGTCTCCACCGACGTGCTCGGCGTGCAGATCAGCGCGTTGACCATGCCCGGCGCGGTTGCCCGGATCGAGCGGTGGATCGACGAGCGGGACCCGCATTACGTCGCGATCTGCACCTCGCACACGGTCATGGAATGCCAGCGCGACCCCGCGCTGATGCGGGCCGTCAATGGCGCCGGCATGCGCACGCCGGACGGCATGCCGCTCGTCTGGCTCTCGCGCCGGGCGGGGCATCCCGAGGTTACCCGCGTCTACGGGCCCGACCTGATGCTGGAGCTCTGCGCGCGCTCGGAGGAGACCGGCCATCGCCACTACTTCTACGGCGGCGCGCCCGGCGTCGCGGTCGATCTGGTGAGCCGGCTGACGACGAAGTTCACCGGTCTCAGGGTCGCCGGCATCCACACGCCGCCGATGCTGCCGGTGGGCGCGCTCGAGAGCCAGGAGACGATCGACCGGATCAACGCCAGCGGCGCGGACATCGTCTGGGTCGGGCTCGGCACGCCGAAGCAGGACTGGTGGGTCGCCAACCACCGGCCCTTGCTGAACGCGCCGGTGATTATCGCGGTCGGCGCCGCGTTCGACTTCCACAGCGGGCGCGTCCGCCAGGCGCCGAAGTGGATGCAGCGCACCGGCCTGGAGTGGCTCTTCCGCCTCTCGCAGGACCCCAGGCGACTCTGGAGGCGGTACCTGATCACCAACGTTCAGTTTGTGACGAAGGTCGGTCTTCGATCCGTCAAGCGACGAGCGGTCTTTACCCATGGCGATTGAAACAGCACGAATCTCCGTCGCCGGACGGATCACCGGAATAGGCATACGTGGGCTTCTGGGGAAGAACCTCTGGGTCTTTGCCGACCAGGCGCTGATCTCCGCGGCGAACTTCTTCTTTATGGTGTTGCTTGCTCGCCAGCTCGGAGCAGCCGACTTCGGTCAATTCGTGTTGACGTATACCGTGCTCATGTTCACCAACAGCCTGCAGGGAGCGCTCTTCACTCAGCCGCACAATGTGCTGGGGGCCACACGTCATGAAGAGCGGTACCGCGACTACACCACGGCGACAACGCTGACCCAGACCGGCTTCGCGATCATCATGGGCCTGCTCATCAGCACGGTGGCGATCGGAGCCCTTGCCTTGGGACACGATGTGGGCTGGTCGCTCCTGGCGCTCGCTCCGACGAGCATCACCTGGCAACTTCACGAGTTCGTCAGGCGGATCCTGTTCACCCAATCCGCGGCCACCACGGTGTTCGCGCTCGATGTGATCGCGTATGGCGGGCAGATCGGGCTTCTCGTGGTGCTCTGGCAGACGGGATGGCTTAGCGTCACATCCGCTCTGGTTGCCATTGGCGTCGCGTCCGGCTGTGGTTTGGTCGTCGGCCTCTGGCGTGTTCGCGACCATCTCGGGAGCGTACCGACCGCGCAAAGCGTCCGCGCTACCTTCCATGAGAATTGGATCTTCGGCCGTTGGTTACTTGGCAGCGCGATCGCCTATTGGCTCTCCACGCAGCTGTACCCCATCTTGATTGCCGGATTCGTCGGAGTCGCGGCCACCGGCGGACTTCGAGCTGCGCAAACGCTGCTCGGCCCGACGCACATTCTGCTCAAGGGGTTGGAATCAATCGCCCCGTCAGACGGCGCTCGGGCGTATGAGCGGGATGGGGCCACGGGGTTACGGCGCTCCCTCAAGAGGCTCGTCGTCCCTGGAGGCATCGCGATGGCCGCCTACTGCGGCACGGTCGCCTTCCTTGCCGGGCCTCTCGTGCAAGCGCTGCTGGGCGATGGATACGAATCCTTTTCGTGGCTGGTACGGGTCTATGCGCTCTTCTACGCCTTTAGCTTCCTGAACGCGGTTGCCTCCATCGCGTTACGCAGCATGGGGCTCTCGGCACCCATGTTCTTCGCGCAGGGAACGTCCGCGGTGGTCGTGCTCACGCTTGGCGTGGCGGCGGTCGCGCTCTTCGGACTCGTTGGCGCCGCCATCGGGGTCGTCGTGAACGGCGCGATGATCGCCACGGTCCTCTGGTATCGCGTTCATCGAGAAATGGCCCGGCCCCCGGCTCAGAGCACGGAATACAGATCAACGATTGGCGTTGTTTCGATAGGTTTCGATAGCGGAAACGACCAAGGATAACGATGTGAATGCACCGGCAACGTATTCCACAGCCCCGGAACTCCTCGACTCGACGCTTCGGGCATTGTCTGACGCAGGTATCGACTATTGCATCCTGCATGGCTACCAGCGTTTCGACGACGGCATCGACTCGGATGTGGATTGCATTGTCGGCGCCCAGCATCTGCCTGAGGGGCTTGTGTTGGCGGTCCAGAGCGCCGGGCTCCGTGTCGTCCAGCATCTGCAGCACGAATCTACGGCGCATTACTTCGTCATCACGGATGACGGTCGGAACGGGCCGTCACGATTCCTAAAGCTCGACGTCTCATCCGACTACCGGCGCGACGGGCGTGTCTTCTACTCCGGCGACGAGATGCTCGCGGATCGTCAGCCCTTCGAAGACTACTGGGTGCCACAACCCGCGCAGGAATTCGGTTACTACCTCGTGAAGAAGACCGCCAAGGGATCGATCAGCGACGATCAGGCACGCCGGCTGAGCGAGTTGCATGCCGCCGACCCGGCGGGATGCGATGCCGCGATCGATCGGTTCTGGAGCCGCGAGTACGCCGCGCTCCTCAAGGCGGCCGCCCGCACCGGTTCCTGGGAGAGCGTCCGGACGCTGCTGCCGCAGTTCCGGCAGGATCTCCTACGCACGACCGGCAGCGAGAGCTCGTCGCGGCCGTTTCGGTACTGGCTGGCCGACGTCGCGAGGCGCTGCCGCCGCATTGCCCAGCCAACCGGGCTGCATGTCGTCTTCCTCGGGCCGGACGGCGCCGGCAAGTCCACAGTCATCGAGCAGGTGGAGCAAGCACTGGCGCCGGCCTTCCGCCGAACGACGATCCAGCACCTAGCGCCGGGCGTGCTCCGGCGACGCACATCCTCCGGGCCGGTGGTCGATCCGCATCAGAAGCCGGCCCGCTCGCTCCCGCAATCGCTGATGAAGGGCGCGTACTGGCTCGTCGACTATGCGCTCGGCTACCACCTGAAGGTCCGGCCGAATCTGGTCCGGTCCACACTGGTTCTGTTCGACCGCTATCTGCCCGATGTGCTGGTCGACCCGAGGCGCTACCGCTACGGCGGCCCGGCCTGGTTGGTATCGCTCGTGTGGCGCGTCGTGCCGAAGCCGGATCTCGTCATCCTCCTCGATGCTCCCACGGAGGTCCTCCAGGCGCGCAAGCGAGAGGTCCCGCCGGAGGAGACGGCACGCCAGCGCGAGGCCTACCGCGCGCTGGTCACGCGCCTGCCGAACGGTCACATCGTCGACGCGAACCAGCCGATCGAGCAGGTCGTCAGCGATGTCAACGAGATCATCGTCTGTCACCTGGCCGCGCGCACCGCACGGCGCCTTGGCGTTGGAACGCCGTCATGATCGACGCCCGCGCCATGGCCTGGAGGCATCTCTTCGCCGCCGGGACCGCCTTTACCACCGAGAGCGGGCCGGAGTACTTCCGGCATGCGATCGACATGCTCGGCACCGGGCAGCAGGACCAGGTGCTCGTCTCATGGGGGCAGGCCCCACAGGAGCTCCCGGATCTCAGCGCGCGCTCCGGCATCGTCGCGATCAACAGCCGGGGGCTGAAGCCGCGACATCTGCAGGCAGCGGGCTTCACCTACGTCCGCCGGTTCGCGGTCCTGCCGAGACTGGACGACGCGCGATGGTTCATCCCGCTGGGCAACGCGGGCGTCTCCGCGGCGGCCTTCCGTCTCTACTCGCCCTATCGCGCGGTGGCGCGGCTCAAGCACCACGGCGTCCGCGTCGCGGCACGCAGCGGGCTCCCGGTCTGGTATCTGGACCATGTCATCGTCGCCCAGCGCTCGGCGCCGCCGCTCGAGCTGGCGCTTCGCTCGGCGCTGATT